>NZ_KV788627.1:0-42753 GCF_001807365.1 Corynebacterium sp. HMSC06G04
AAGCCCAAACCTAACAAAAAGACAAACCAACCAAACACCCATCACAATGAATGCTCAATAAGGCTGGCAAATCCAAAAAATTACTATACAAAGAAAAATCACAACCACCCCCAACCCGACGGGGCAAAAATAAAGGGGGCAGTCAAACCACAAAAATGCAGCCAACATGACTTAAAAATGCATACCAAACAAACTTAATTATTTACAATCGCGCCCACAAGGCCCGATCCGGCACACACCACACCAGCCAAACATCCAGAATGACCAGCACAATCACAATCAACCACACAATGCAGAAAAAAGTACATTGGCACACTATTGAGTTCTCAGACATCATCGCCACACAACGAACGGACACCATTTGAATGGTGGCGGCTCATCATGAGCAAAAAATTTGTTTTTGTCAGGGCCTGTTTTCCTATCGCCGCTTCAGCCAGTCACTGTGTCACTGTGGGGCGCTGTCGGTCGCGCTGACTCACATAAAGTTACACATCACTTTGAAACTTTACAAATCTGCTGGTAAATCCAACTTTTTAGGCCTTAATACCTAGCCATTTTTTAAGGCCTGAGGCGTATGGATTCACCCGTCGCACGTTGGCGGGCAGCAGCAACGCCCACAGCACGTACGTAACGGCCGCCGCGAGCATCATTGGCAACCCGTCGAGCATCTCCTTCATTCGCAACACGAAGATGGCTGCCGTTGCAGCGGCAATCAGCACCGGCATGTAGACGGTCTTCCACGAACACAATTCAAGTGAGACAACGAGTGCGGGCACCAGGAAGCCGAATACTGCAATGAGCCAAATAGGTTTACCCACAATTAGCCAGCTAAGCCCAACGCCAAGGAGGCTCGCCGCCGGACTGACCAAGCTTGCGATGATGACATGTCGCGCCCATGTACTTTGGCTGCCACCAAGCGTGACGAAGTTGGCCAAAGAATCTAGGTGTTGCACAAAAGTTGTCGTCATGGCCAAGACGGCTATTGTCATCAGCATGTTTCCGATATTCGGTCCGTTCTCAGGCCATGTGTTGCTGATGAAGGCGTTCGCCACCGCTGCGATACACAGGACCACCCAGCCGATGAACCAACCGCGAACCAACGGGCGGTAGACCAGCTGACCTTCAAGGCTTGCCGGGAAGCGTCCAAAGCTATCATTGCCTGGAGTATCCGCTAGAAGGTCTTCGACCGTCATGGTTTTGGCTTTGGCCTTCCAACAGATCAGCTTCCACGCGAGGATTAGCACCGTGATAGCGAGAGCAATCCACCAACGCAGATAGATGGCCAAAATGCCAGCAATCACAGCTGGCAAGAGCGCTGCGATGCGCCCGTATCGAGTTTTAGTGGCTGTGTTAAGCCCTAATGGCTGCGCTTTGATTCCTTGCGGGCCGGCAGTAAAAATACCGGCCCACAGACCGACGAACACGAAACTCGCAATAAACGCATTGTCGGCGCCTCCCGCCAGGAAGAACCCACAAAGCAAGAAAATCGACAGCAGCGAGTTTCCCCAATTCAGCGTGCCGAAGAAGAGTTTCATTGTGCACCTCCTAGCGCCAACACCGCCTCTTCCAGGGTGACTTCCTGCGCGCGTAGCCCGAATTCTGCCGCCTGATCGAAGACGCACTCGGCGAAGTTGGGGCGGGCGTCGATAAGCACACGCTCTGCGTGGACCGAGGAATGGCGGGCCAATACCGGCAACTGTAGGCGCCCCAGTGCCCTATCTACTTGTTCCGCAGGGCCCGTCACCGCCACGATGCAGTCGACGAGGCTTTCAATGGGGCCAGACAAGGGGGCTTCGCCAAGCAAAAGCACCGTGTCGAGGTAGCCCTCAATCTCATAGAGATGATGGGTGGACACCACAATCGTGCGTTTGCCCTGTTCCTCCCGGAGGACCTCAAGAAAGCGCTGACGCTTATCGACGTCGAGGCCCAGGTAGGGCTCATCCAGCAGCATCAACTCGCAGCCGGAAGCTACGGCGAAGATAAAACCCATCGCGGACTTCTGGCCGCGGGACAAGCCGGAGTAGTTCTTCTTCGGGAGCGCAAATTGCGCGGCAAGCTCTTCAGCCCGCTCCTGGTTCCAGGTCTTCCACCGCGCCTTGCCAATGCGGAAGAGCTTGTCTACGTTCCAGCCATCGAAAAGGGGGTTATCAATGCCCATCAGGATGATGCGATCCATGATCTTCTGGTTGTCAAAGGGACGCTCCCCAAAGACTTTCAACCCCTCCGACTTGAGCTGGCCTGCGATCATGCGCAGCAGCGTCGTCTTGCCCACTCCATTGGGACCCACCAGGCCGTGGGTCAGGTTATCTTCGAGCGCGAAAGACAGCGCCGGAGCATTTTGCATAGCTAGGTTTTCGGCTTTAATCATTTCGACCACTCCGGGATACGTTGGGTATTTGCGTACAGCGGGTAAAAGTAATGAACGGGCAAAACAAGGACGATGCAGACTACGCATACGATCGCGCCGGTAGGCTGCGACATTTCCACGCCCCGAATAAACCCGAGAAGGCTCATTCCTCCTATCACTCCAACGAGGCCCAACCACAAACTCGCATTGCACAACACAAAGAACAGGACATAAAGTCCTACATTCACGAAGAGATCCGCGGGCGCAAGCAGCCCACTTAGTGCAAGCACGCACACCAAACCGAGCAAGCCCGTGCCTAGGTTGTGGCGGCGCCAGGAGCGGCGCGTGCGCCCGAATGCCTGCCACATGTAAAGGTCGTCGCCAAAGAGCCAGCTGCTACCAAGGGCGCCAAAGAGGACGGGAATTGCCCAAATAAATGGATCCCTCACTGAAGGGAATACGCCGGGGAGCAACTTCTGCCAAGCGAAGAGCAGGCCGCCAACGATGACGGCAGTGGATAGTATGACTTTCCACCGCGAGCCCTTCGAATCTTTAACGGCGGTGCGCTTGCGCTCACGATCTTTATCACGGATTTGCTTGTATAAATACCAAACGACGAAAAGTGCGACTAGCCCGGTGATTCCCAGCGCTTGCGGCAGTGGGATAACACCAATATTGAACACGGCAATGACTCCGACCACGAGCACCGCGAGGGGAATATTCAAACGAAGGAAATCCGCGCGCCGGTAGCCAAAGGCCTTGAATGCCGGAAAAGGGACCAAGAGTGCAACGGCCAAATTGAGACCCAAGCACGAGTACATAACCTGCGAAAATAGGGGGAAGTCTGTCCAGAACCGCGCCGAGGAAAAAACTACAATCAGTACCACCGCGGCGAGACAGCGCCACCAATAGTCGGTGATGTGGTGCCAAAACAGGCTAAACATGGGTTTTAACATCGAGCCCTCCCATCGCGAGCTTCACTGCATCTTCCAAGTTGACCGGCTTGCCTTGGGCGACGCCGCGCTCCACGATGACGCGGGTATTGCCACCTACGGTCTCCTTAACGAGCGCCGCCTCTTCCAGCTCTGCGGGTAGGGACCCGGTAACTGCGACTTCAACGAGGGCGTCGTCAAGCAGAGCGGCATCAAAAGTGCGGACAACGCCGTCGCGCAGCACTAGGTAGCTGTCGACCACTTGCGAAGTCGCGTGCAGATCGTGGGTCGCCAACACCACCGTGCGCGGATGGGCCTCCAGCTCAGCGAGGAGCTCACGATAGAAGGCCTCATGGTTATAGGCATCGAGACCCAGGTAAGGCTCATCCAACAGAGTTAGCGGTGCACGCGCCGCGAGAGCAATGACAATAGCCAGCATGGAACGCTGGCCGCGGGAAGCCGAACCATGTCGCGTGCTCAGATCGAGGCTGAAGACCTCGATGAGATGCTCCGCCACCTCCTGCTGCCAGTGGGGGTAGCGCTGGGCTGCAACCTTCACAATCGCGCCAAACTTCCAGGAACTCGGGTAGGCGGTGTCCACGCCAGCGAAGACCACCTGATCCATCACCTCGGCGTTATCGAAAGGCGCTTGTCCGAAGACCTCAATTTTTCCCTTGTAACGCGCCTGCCCGGCTAGCAGCGAAAGCAGCGTGGACTTGCCTGTGCCGTTGCGGCCAACGAGCCCGTAGATGCGGCCTTCCGCTAGCTGAATATTGACGCCGTCCAGGACGGTCTTGCGGGAGAAAGACTTGGAAACACCCTGCGCGGTTGCAACGGTGTTTGCAGTAATTGCAGCGTTTGCGGGGTTCGCGGTGTGTGCGGTCATGAGTAGAGTCCTCTGCTTTCTGCGACACGGTGGACAAGTTCTTGTAATTGCTCGCGCGTATACCCAAGGCGGACGGCCTCATCGACGAGGGGGGCGACGTATTCGGCGGCGAAGTCATTGCGTCGCCGCTGGCGGATTCTTTCGGTAGCGCCGACCGCCACGAACATGCCGATGCCGCGGCGTTTTTCTAGAATTCCGAGTTCGGTCAACAAAGTAATCCCCTTTCGTGCCGTGGCGGGGTTGATGTTGTGGAAGGCGGCTAGCTCATTCGTCGAAGGCGCCTGCGCTCCTTCTTCCAGGCCACCTTCCACGATGGAGTCCTCAATTAGCGCGGCGATCTGTCTGAACAACGGCTGCGTTGAGTTATCCATGTACGCCTGCACCTCCTCGCTTGCTCAACTGGTTAGTTACTCAACTAACTAACTAAACAAGTACCTCGGATTTTAGATTGACGCAAGAGCAAAACTTTTCTAGGCCGCCTGACCTGCCAATTTTCCCCAAGGCATCGACGTTTAGTGACTAATGGGGCACACTGGATCCCAAAGAAAATTTATTTAGAACTATTAGGAACGGAACTTAGGAGCCATGCTTGAACGAACACTTGTCTTCGTTGACACGTCTTACCTGCTTGCGAGCTTTTATAACTCATGGGAAACCGGAGCTCGCGCGCAACTAGAAATAGACCTCCCAGAGGTCGTAAATAATCTCGGTTCCATGGTGGAGAATCAGCTCGGAAACCGCATTCACCGCCAGTACTGGTACGACGGAATCCCAGACACTGGCCCACACCGCTACCAGCGCGCACTGCGCACCTGTGATGGCGTGCAACTTCGCACCGGCCAGCTCATCGAGTGGGGCGAGCGCCGCACCCAAAAGGCAGTCGATACCCGCCTCGTTGCCGACATGATCCTCGCTGCAATGAAGCAGCAAGTCACCGACTTTGTGTTGGTTTCCGGTGACGCCGACATGATCCCAGGCGTACAAGAAGCCGTAAACGCGGGCGTGCGCGTGCACCTCTATGGCTTTGGCTGGGACTCCATGTCCTCCGCCCTGCGCCACGCTTGTGACACCACGACCATCCTCGATCCGCGCGAAGACTTCGCCGACGCAATGGAGCTCCAGGTCCTGGAAGGCCCACTGCCGCCCACCATCCGCGAGCCTCACAACAGCGACGAAGAGCTGCCGCAGGTGCCTCAAGTAGAGGACGAGTGCGAGCCTTCCGAGGCAGAAGCAGCGTTTACCTCAGCACCGAAGCCCAGCCCCTCCCCTGCCGACCTCGCGCCACAGACGGCCACCACAACGGGCTCGGGTGAAACTGCCGAGGCCAAGCCTGCGGCCGAGAACACGCAGGCACCGCAGCCCCCAGCTACGGATTCCACCGACGAAACGCAAAGCGCAGCCGAGACTCCGAAGCCAGCTGCACCGAAGCCGTCCATGATGGCTCCGCGCCGCAAGCTGCGCTCCAAGTACGTGCCACTACCCGAGGAGGTCTGGACCTCTGCAGGCTTCCAGTCGCCATTCGACGTCGGCCAGCAATACGCCTCCTGGTGGTTCGAGAATGCCGCCAACGCCGAGCAACGCGACCAAGCACACCTACTCTCGGGCGGCGGCCTGCCGCCGGAGGTCGACCGCCCGCTGCTGCAGTTTGCCTGTGAAACTCTGCACGAGTACACGCTGAGCGAATCCCAACGCGTCAATCTGCGCGATGGCTTCCACTCCGGCATTCGTGGCGTCCTCATCGCCATCCGCCGCGAGGAAAGCTAACCTCCTCGCCTAAAAGGAGGCGGCCACCCCTTCAGCTCCCTCAGCGTTGAGGAAAGAAGGAGGTGGCCGCCTCTTTTTCTATTTCTGCCTTAAAAGCCTTAGTGACTACTTCTGCTCACCGGAGCCCAGCTCTTTCTGCTTGGCCATCTCGGCGCGGATCTCCTCCAGACGGGAGGTTGCCTTCATGTCATTGCCGGCCGCGGTGATTTCCTGAATACGGCTGCCGCCGGAAGCCTGGTGCAGCTCTTGCGCACCCAGTGCATCGGTATAGCGCTTTTCAATCTTTGCGCGCACAGAATCTAGCGTAGGCACGGAGTCATCCGGCTGCAGTTCGTCCATGGACTGCACGACCTTTGCGTTTTGCTCCTGCATCGCAGCCTGATCAGCCTGCGCCATGAGCTCGTCGACCTGTGCTAGCTGCTCCTTCAGGCGCGCCTCGGACTGCTGCTGCTGAGCCTTAGCCTGCTCTGCAGCCTGAGCGGCAGCGGCGTGTTGAGTCTTTACGTTCTCCAGCTCATGTTCCACAGCAACCAACTGAGAGGCTACGACCTCGGCAGCCTGGTTGTACTCGGAAGCAGACTGCGGGTCATCCGCCTTATCTGCTAGCTCGAGGGCGCGGCGCGTCTGGTTTTGGTAATCCTCCTGCTGCTTGAGCAGGCGGTTGATCTGCAGCTCGAGCTGGTTCTTGTGACCGATGATTTCCGCCGCATGCTCGGAGATCTTGCGGTGTTGTTCCTTGGCACCGTCCACAGCCTGCTGAATTTGCACCTTAGGGTCGGCGTTCTCATCGATCTTCTGATCGAAAGAGGCCATTACGTACTTCCAGCCTTTGCTGAATGGATTCGCCATTGAACTAACTCCTTGCGTGTGGAAATAAGGGAAGGTCCCAATAAAAAGGACGCTTTCTAGCGAGTTTAGCCGGACTAGCTAGAAAGCGTCCGAGAAAAGAGCTTGAGGGTGGGGGATAAAGCGCTATGCGCCGAACCCGCTGCCTTCCTAGCTCTCGCTTTGCGCGTTCTGCTCTTCAACCTGACGGCGAACGTCCTCCATGTCGAGCTCCTTAACCTGCTTGATCACATCCTCGAGGGCTGCTGGTGGCAATGCACCCGCCTCGCGGAAGACCAGGATCCCGTCACGGAAGATCATCAGGGTAGGAATGGACTGGATCTGCAGCGCTGCGGAAAGGCCCTGGTTTGCCTCGGTGTCGAGCTTGGCGAAGGTCGCGTCTGGGTGCTCCTCGGAAGCCTTCTCAAATACCGGCGCGAAGCGCTTGCACGGGCCGCACCAATCAGCCCAAGCATCTACGAGAGTAATGCCCTCACCGGACACGGTCTGCTCAAAGGTCTCTTCGGTTACGTCGATAGTTGCCATATAAATCTCTCCTGTTTTTCGGGGTCTTTCCTATCAACGGTACATGACTATGTGTTATTCCTTAGCGCACTATTGCAATATACCCCCTGGGGGTATACGGTCGGGTTGTACCCAAAGAAAGGAAAAACAATGAGCGTAAAGAACTACACCGTAGAGGGCATGACCTGCGGACACTGCGAAATGTCGGTACGTGAAGAGGTCGGCGAAATCGCCGGCGTCAGCTCCGTTAGCGCAGACCACACCACCGGCGCCGTCACCGTCGAGGGCGAGGGCTTCACCGACGAGCAGGTTGTCGCCGCCGTTGCAGAGGCAGGCTACAAGGTCAAGGCCTAATTCACTCTTCCCCTTCCTAATTCACTCTTCCCTCTTAGAACCATGACTAATCTCGCCCACCTGGATCTTGGCGTTTCCGGCATGACGTGCACCTCGTGCTCGTCGCGCGTGCAGCGCAAGCTCAACAAGGTCGACGGAGTAACGGCCAATGTCAACTTCGCCACCGAGACCGCCGCCATTGAGTACGACCCGGCCACTGCAAACCCCGAATCCCTCATTGAGGTAGTTCGCGGCGCCGGCTACGACGCTTTCACTATGGGCGATGATTCTTCCAATACGGAAGGCCCCGCGGATGACGCAGATCCTGCCGCGGTCGCGCGCGCCCAGGAGTCCCGTGATCTACTGCGCCGCACCCTCATCTCAGCCGCGCTTTCCACGCCGGTAATGCTGGTTTCCATGCTGCCCAGCCTGCAGTTCAACAACTGGCAATGGGCGGCCGCAATTCTGGCGACCATCGTCTATATCTTCGGCGGCGCACCTTTCCACAAGGCGACGTGGGCAAACCTTCGTCACGGCTCCTTCACCATGGACACGCTGATTTCCATAGGAACCACCGCGGCCTATTTTTGGTCGCTGTATGCCATGTTCTTCGGCACCGCTGGCCAGCCTGGGATGAAGATGCACATGGAGCTGATGTCCAACCACGCACAGATGGATCACATCTATCTGGAATCGGTGGGCATGGTCATCACATTCTTGCTGTTGGGCCGTTGGTTTGAGGTCAAAGCCAAGGGCCAATCCTCGGAGGCGCTGCGCACGCTTCTGGGGATGGGCGCCAAGGACGCTACGCTGCTTGTCGACGGCGCGGAAAAACGCGTGCCCATCACACAGCTCCAGGTAGGAGACGTATTCGTCGTTCGTCCTGGCGAGAAGATCGCCACCGACGGCGTCGTGGAAGCCGGCGTCTCCGCCGTAGACGAGTCCATGCTGACAGGCGAGTCAATGCCCGTGGAAGTCAAGGCGGGTGACCACGTTACCGGCGCCACGTTAAACTCCGCCGGCCGCTTAGAAGTCCGCGCCACCAAGGTCGGCGCGGATACCACGCTCGCGCAAATGGCCAAGCTGGTCACCGACGCCCAGGCTTCCAAGGCCCCAGTCCAGCGCCTGGTAGACAAGATTGCACAGGTCTTCGTGCCCGTGGTCATCATCATTGCCGCCCTAACGCTGCTCGCGCACTTGATCTTTGGGGACGGCGTCGCACCAGCCTTCATCGCTGCGGTCGCTGTACTCATCATCGCCTGCCCCTGTGCAATGGGCCTTGCAACTCCGACTGCCATTTTGGTGGGCACTGGCCGCGGCGCGCAGCTGGGGCTTCTCATCAAAGGCCCTGAGGTCCTCGAGTCCACCAAGAAGGTAGACACCATCGTCATGGACAAGACCGGCACCGTCACCGAGGGCAAAATGACCGTCGCACGTGTGCATCTCGCACAGCAAATGGGAGGCTCTACAGCAGAAGGCAGGCTTCTCCTGCTCGCCGCGGCGGTGGAAGTAGGTTCTGAGCATCCGATTGCCAAGGCCATCGTTTCAGCAGCCCAAGATCTGCCGCAGGCAGGCCGCATTGAGCCCGCAAGCGATTTCCATTCCGTGGCAGGCCAAGGCGTCAAGGGCACAGTAGACGGACACCGCGTGCGCGTAGGACGCATAAAGGGTGAGCAAGCAGCACGCGGCGAGCTCGCCGCCACCTTCCAGGCCGCGGAGGCCGAGGGTGCAACCCCGGTCGCCGTCTACGTGGACGATACGCTCGCTGGAATCATCGATGTTCGCGATACGGTGAAGCCGACGTCTGCCACGGCCGTCGCCAAGCTCCGCGAACTCGGCCTTAACCCACATCTTCTGACCGGTGACAACGAAGGAGCAGCGCGCGCCGTCGCCAAGGCCGTGGGCATCGCCGACGCGGACGTGACCGCAGGCGTGCTGCCGTCCGACAAGGTGGCGGTAATTAGGCACTTGCAGGAGGAGGGAAAGACCGTTGCCATGGTGGGTGACGGCGTCAACGACGCAGCAGCCCTTGCCCAGGCAGACCTCGGCCTAGCCATGGGGGCTGGCACCGACGTGGCGATTGAAGCATCCGATATCACCTTGATGAACAGCGATCTGCGCTCCGCAGCCGACGCCATCCGGCTCTCGCGGCGCACGCTGCGCATCATCAAGGGCAACCTCTTCTGGGCCTTTGCCTACAACGTACTGCTCATCCCAGTAGCCGCCTTGGGCCTACTCAACCCGCTTTTCGCCGGCATCGCTATGGCCTTTAGCTCCGTGTTCGTTGTCAGCAACTCACTGCGTCTGCGCAACTTCCAAACTTCCTAGCATTTTCCCAGCACACAGAGCTATACCCGGCTATAGTGCCCTGGTATGCAGACAATCAACCAAGGCTACATTTCACGCGCAGAGCGTCTCGACCGCCTGCCTGTTACTAAGAAACACAAGAAGCTGTTAGCCGGCTCAGGGATCGGCTGGGCACTCGATGCCATGGATGTTGGACTCATCTCTTTCGTCATGGCAGCTTTGGCAACCCACTGGGGCATTAGCCCTACCGAATCCTCTTGGCTGGCTTCAATCGGCTTCGTGGGCATGGCACTCGGCGCGACCTTTGGAGGATTGCTCGCCGATAAGATTGGGCGCCGCCAAGTATTCGCGCTAACCCTGCTGGTCTACGGTTTGGCCACCGGCGCATCAGCCCTCTCGACCGGATTGACGATGCTCCTTATCCTGCGCTTTATCGTCGGCCTCGGTTTAGGCGCAGAACTGCCGGTGGCATCAACGCTCATTTCCGAGTTCTCCCCGCTTAAAGTGCGTGGACGCATGGTGGTCATACTTGAGGCTTTCTGGGCAGTGGGCTGGGTGCTCGCAGCGCTCATTGGCACCTTTGTAGTCGGGGCGTCGCCTAGCGGCTGGCGCTGGGCCTTGGCGCTGGGAATGGCACCTGCCATCTACGCCCTGTTCGTGCGCCTCCGTCTGCCCGAATCGGTGCGTTTCTTGGAATCCAAAGGCCGGCACGCGGAGGCAGAAGAGGCGGTGGCCTCCTTCGAAGCAGCGGCCAGATCCGAGGGCAAACCTCAATCTTCTGCCGTTACCCCACCGACCTACGGGGAGGAAGACATCACCTCGACTAGCATTTGGTCGGCATCACTGCGCCGGCGGACCGCCGCGTTCTGGAGCATCTGGTTTTGTGTGAACTTGAGCTACTACGGCGCGTTCATCTGGATTCCTTCACTCCTCGTAGCCGATGGGTTCAGCCTGGTTAAATCCTTCAGCTTCACGTTAATCATCACGCTTGCCCAGCTGCCCGGCTACGCCGCTGCAGCCTGGCTTATTGAATCCTGGGGCCGACGCCCAACGCTCGCCGCGTTCCTAATCGGTTCCGCCTGTGCAGCAGGAATGTATGGTTTTGCATCCACCACGACCTTGATTCTCGTGGCAGGTTGCCTGTTGTCCTTCTTCAACTTGGGAGCCTGGGGTGCGCTTTACGCCATCGGCCCAGAGCTCTATCCCACCCACCTCCGCGGCGCGGGAACGGGTGCCGCCGCGAGCTTCGGCCGGCTTGCTTCCATTCTCGCTCCATTGATGGTGCCAGTGGTAGTCTCGCACGGCGGTAAGCCCTGGCTTTTTGCCATCTTCGCCGCCGCATTCGCCGTGGCAACAATTGCCGCATTCTTACTTCCGGAACAACGGGGAAAGGCCCTGGTATAGAGATGAAAGCACGCTTGCGCGCTGCCGTTGCTCTGGGTGGATATTGCACGGTCATTTTGTCACTGACCACCCTGAAAGCCTTCTTCCAGATCGGCTATCTCTGGAATCCGGACAATCAACGCGCCAGGGAGCTGCGTCTGATGCCGCTGGATGATCTGTTCTCCGGCAGCTGGTTCAAGCCCGCGTTTGAATACGGCGGTAACTTCGCATTCTTCGTCCCACTTGGAATACTGCTCTACGTGCAGGTGGGCTCGAAACTCAAGGCAACGATCTGGGGTCTTGTCTTCTCTGCCCTAGTCGAGACCATCCAATACGTCTTTTCGCTAGGGCGCACCGACATCGATGATCTCTTCTTCAACACCCTGGGTGCATTCTTCGGCGCCTGGTTCGCGCAACAGCTCGGAAAAAGATTGCACGCCTTCTGGCAATGGTTGGCCATCGCCACGACCGCAGTATTTATCGTGCTCGTAGTACTCGGCCCGCGCCTAGGTGATCCTGCAAAGGTCAAGGATTTGTCTCTGTATGGATCTGCTGAAGAATCGCTTTCCGCGCAGCTTTCCACTGCGGCCCTTCCGGCTTAGACCACGAATAATGCTCCGCGTCATCGAGGAGCACCGTCTCAATGCTGAGTCCATGCGCACGTGCTCGAGCCATGAAGTATTTGACCTCGTCGGCGTTGACGGTCTTGTCATTTTTACCGTGGAGCACCACGATGCGGGCTTTGTCGTTGACATTGTCCGCAGGTGAAGCTTCGAAATAACGCTGCGGCACCTGGCGCGGCGTACCACCTAGAAGCGTGCGCACAAACTTATCGTGCTGTCTAAAGGCCAGGTGCATGTCATAAACACCGGCAATACCCACGCATTTATCTACGCGGAACTTTGGTGCGGCACCAGGTGCCTTTGCCGGCAGCGCCGGACGCGAACAAGCCCACGTCGAAAGGTTGCCGCCCGCTGAATAACCAGCAACAACGACATTGCTGATGTCGAGGGGGATGCGTGATTCATGCGCGAGCTGCGGAATGAAGTCAATAGCCGCCGCAACGTCGTTGTACGTCATTGGCCACCCACCAGGCGCATCCTTCGCGTTCAAAGTCACGCCACGGTATTCCACGTTCCACACTGCAACTCCGTGTTGGGCTAGGTCGTTGACCACGGGTGCCGCAGAGCGCGCAGTAGACTTTTCTTGCCATCCACCACCATGGAAGAAAACCACTAAAGGGATCTTTTTCGCAGGTGAAAGCTTCTTGGGCGTCACCAAGTATCCATGTTGTCGCGGGTGTTGATGGCCATAAACAAACTTCTGGGCATTTACCTGCGGAGAGGGTTTAGTGGGCATCACGGGCGCCGACGTGGGCTGCCCCGTGCCTCCTTCAGGCGCTGGGGTGCCGGAACAACCAACGCCACTGAGGCTCAATGCCATAACGGCCGCGGCAAAGGCGCCGGAAATCGCTAAGCCGCGGATATGCGACACCGGTTGCCTATTCTGAGGGTGCGGCAGGCTATTAGCCATGTGCCATGTTGACGAACTTGGAGTAGTGCAGCTGGTGCGCAACCTGGATTGTATCGATAGGACCACCACGGTGCTTAGCCAGAATGATGTCAGCCTCGCCGGCTCGTGGGTCATCCCGGTCCTGGGAGTCTGGGCGGTAAAGCAGCATAACCATATCGGCGTCCTGCTCCAGCGAGCCCGACTCACGAAGGTCAGCAAGCTGCGGCTTCTTGTCAGTGCGGGACTCCGGGCCACGGTTCAGCTGGGAAATAGCAATCAGCGGCACCTCGAGCTCCTTGGCCAAAAGCTTAAGCTGTCGGGAGAATTCCGAGACCTCTTGCTGACGGGATTCAACCTTCTTGCCGGAAGACATCAGCTGCATATAGTCAAGCACGATGAGGTCCAAACCATGTTGTTGCTTGAGGCGGCGGGCCTTGGAGCGAATCTCCATCATGGTGAGGTTCGGAGAATCATCGATGAACAGTGCCGCGTCTTGGATGCGGTTGAGCGTCTGGTCGATCTTGGCCCAGTCTTCAGTGGAAACGCGGCCACCGCGCATATCGGTTAGCTTTACCTCCGCCTCAGCCGAGAGCAAACGCATCACGATCTCAGAGGCAGACATCTCGAGGGAGAAGATTACGGAAGTCTTGCCATGCTGCAACGAAGCCGAACGCATGAAGTCCATGGCCAGCGTCGACTTACCAACACCAGGACGCGCCGCGACAATGATCATCTGCCCTGCACGCAGACCATTGGTGAGCTTGTCCAAGTCAATGAAGCCAGTTGGTACGCCGGCCTCCAAGCCACCGTTTTGCTGCAGCATCGCGAGCTCGTCAATGGTTGGATCGATAAGCTTTCCAAGAACTTGATAATCCTCGGTTGTCTTCTTCTGCGCCACCGCAAACACTTCTTGCTGGGCACGATCCAAGACAGACTCGATTTCTGCATCTTCGGCGCCTTCAAAACCCAGCTGAACAACGCGCGTACCTGCGTCAACAAGCTTGCGCAGAACTGCCTTTTCCGCAACGATTTCCGCATAGTAGCGAGCATTCGCTGCAGTAGGAACGGTGGCCAAAAGGGTGTGCAAGTAGGGCGCACCACCCACGCGCTCCAGATTGTTATAGCGGTCTAGACGGGAGGCCACGATGACCGCATCAATGTCAGTGCCGGCGGCATAAAGATCGACCATAGCCTGATAAATCAACGCATGCGCTGGGTAATAAAAGTCATCTGGTTCGAGCTCCTCAATGACTTCCATAACTGTATTCGGGCTAAGGAGCATAGCGCCCAAGACGCCTTGCTCCGCTTCCCTATCTGAAGGCGGCTGGCGGAACTCGCCATAGCGCTTAACGTCATCCTTGCGCTTGCCGCGGTAGGGGCGCTCTCCTACTTCCGGCACATCGGGTGCCTCTGGTGGTACGAAGTCAGAGTCATCAAAGCTTGCATTAGTCATAGACAATCCATCCCACGATATTTTTGCGGCCGCTAGGCGGCATATCTCCCCTCGGCTACTCTTTCGAGCTTTAAGTCTAATGCAGCGGATAGACATACAATTTTCGCCCCGATACACGCTTCGCTTGGGTATAAAACGAAAGTTTTCCACAGGCACTTGTGCAATTCCCAGGTGAGTGCGTACTTTTGCCCTAAGACTGCTGTTAGGACCTGTGGATAACTCCTTCAAGCCACTGACCTGCGATTACTATAAGCGCAGGTCAGGTGATGTTTTTGCCAATGTGAAAATGTACACAAAACCAGTGGACAACCGCATCTACCTGCGCATTAACGCTTTTACCCGCGGGTTAACGAGCGGTAAAAACAGCCTCCACTTGACAAAAGTTAT
This sequence comes from Corynebacterium sp. HMSC06G04, assembly GCF_001807365.1. Lineage (NCBI taxonomy): Bacteria > Bacillati > Actinomycetota > Actinomycetes > Mycobacteriales > Corynebacteriaceae > Corynebacterium > Corynebacterium sp. HMSC06G04. The sequence goes on from NZ_KV788627.1 coordinate 14,655, forward strand.
CCACAGATTTGGAAAGTTATCCACAGTTGTCCACAGGCGGGGGAAATCGTGCCTAAAACGCGCAAAAGGCCCCTGGGGTTTGCCACCTCACATGGCAGGCCCCAAGGACCAACTGCGTTGCTGTTGTCATTGTGGTTTCCATGCTTCGGGCATGGAAACCGTCGTGCGCCTTAAATCAGTTTTAGGCAGCGACGACCGAGAAGTTCACCTTGCCGAGAACATCAGCGTGCAGCTTGAGCTCGACCTGGTAGTTGCCGGTCTTCTTGACCAGGCCCTTTGGCAGAACGACGATGCGCTTGTCCAGCTTCGGGCCGCCAGCGGCCTCAATAGCGGAAACGATGTCATCTGCAGAAACGGAGCCGAAAAGCTTGCCGTTCTCAGAAGTCTTCATTGCAACCTGAACGCCGGAGAGCTGTTCGAGCTGGTTGCGGACCTCGCGTGCGTGATCCAGGTCGCGGATTGCGCGAGCTTCCTGGGCGCGCTTGATGCCCTCGATCTGCTTCTCAGCACCGCGGGTGGCAACGATTGCCAGGCCGCGAGGAAGCAGGTAGTTACGTCCGTAGCCGTTCTTAACCTCAACAATTTCGCCTGGGGCGCCGAGGTTCTCAACGGCAGCGGTGAGGATCAGCTTCATGATCCCTGCCTTTCAATTGAGTTAGTTAATAATTGCGTTTGACAGTGTTTAGAACGGGGGTTCAGCGTCTGCACCGCCGAAGCTGCCGGCTTGTGGTGCAGAATTCCACGGATCATTAGAAGGAGCTGACTGCTGCGGAGCGCTCTGGTTTCCACCAAAGCCGCCCTGGTTGCCGCCGCCAAAGTTGTTGCCACCCTGGTTCTGCTGCTGGCCGCCGTAGTTGCCACCACCATTGCCACCATTGGCGGACTTGCGGGTGACCTGAGCGGAAGCGTAGCGCAGGGATGGGCCAACTTCATCGACCTCAACCTCAAAGACAGTGCGGTTTTCGCCCTCGCGGTTCTGGTAAGAACGCTGGCGGAGGCGGCCATTAACAATGACACGCATGCCCTTGGTCAAAGTCTCTGCAACGTTTTCTGCGGCTTGGCGCCACACGTTGCAAGTCAGGAACATGGCTTCGCCATCCTCCCACTGATTCGTCTGCGAATTGAAGCGACGAGGGGTGGAAGCAACGCGGAAGTTTGCTACAGCTGCACCCGCTGGGGTGAAGCGAAGCTCCGGGTCAGCAACTACGTTGCCAACAACGGTGATTGGGGTTTCTCCCTGTGCCATGGTCTGTTCTCCTTATCGGTTACGTGGATTCTTAAAACTCTGAAACCAGTATCCACTATTTGCTGTCGGTGCGCAGAACCTTGGTACGCAGGATGGTGTCGTTCAGGTTCAGGCGGCGGTCAAGCTCGAGTACCGATGCGGACTCGCACTCAAGGGTAACGACGGCGTAGATGCCCTCTTCCTTCTTGTTGATGGCGTAAGCAAGACGACGCTTGCCCCATACATCAACGTTTTCAACCTTGCCGCCGTCCTTACGGACAACTTCCAGGAACTTGTCTAGGGACGGGGATACGGTGCGCTCATCCTGGTTAGGATCCAGAATAATCATGACTTCGTAGTGACGCACGGACCTCATCACCTCCTATGGTCTAGTAATTGTTTTCGGCCATATCACCTTTGCGGATATGGCAGGAGGGTACGTTGCGTCAAGCAACCCCATCACAATAGCGCATTGACCGGCCAAAAAGAAATCCCCAACGGGATATTTCCGCTGAGGACTTACAGTCTGTAACCAAGCACACGAACGACCGTGCGCGTGGCTCGCACCTAGCTCCGCATGGTGGTGGCGAAGAAGATCGCACTGCCGGCTGGAATCACCGTCAGAAACAAAAGCGCCAGTAGGCCAAGCAAGATGGGCCAACGGCGATCTTCGCTGCGCTGATAGAGATAGTAAGCAGCCATGACGCAGAAGAACCCGAGGACGATCGAAACGATTCCCACGATTGTGATTCCCATTTAGGCAAACTCCCCTACTAGCGGATCGCGGCCTGCGTGTGCCGCGCGGACTTTATCAACGCTCTTGCCCAGCATCTGGCGCACGACGAGCACACCAATGACGATGATGAAGCCGTCGCGGGCGATGACCATGATGTCGAGCAGCTCATGCCCGATGCCCTTGTTCTCCTCCCCCAGCATGTGCCACATGAGAACCGGCCACACCAGGGCGTCGACAAGCATCCAGCTCATCAGCAAACGCCAACGCGGCAGGGCCAACAGAGCCGGAACCACCAACCACAGCGAATACTGCGGGGACCAAACCTTGTTCACCAACAAGAAAGCCATCAAAATTAGGTAGATTAGCTCGGCCACGCGCGGCGTACGTGCCACCCGCAGTCCGAAGACTCCAATGACCGCGCATGCGATGAGGAAGGCGGGCAGGGTGAAGGCGTTGAGGAATTCCGGGCTGAACTCGATTCCCGTCACGCGGTTAAGCACAGCATAGATGGTGGTCCACTCCGCGCCACGTTCCTCGTTCAAGCGGAAAAACTCGTGCCAAGCCTCCGGGTACTTTTCTGCCACAGGGACGTTGACCACGAGCCAGGAAATCACCGTGCCGCCGAGCATTGCGCCTAACGGTGCCCACTTCTTGTTTCGCACTGCCAGCACCAAGAACGCGCCCAGGATGAATAGCGGCCACAGCTTGAACGCAGTACCGCAACCAATCAGGATTCCGGCGAGCCAATTCTTGCCACGGGTTACGGCGAGAAGTGCGCCCACCATGAAAGCGATGGAGGGGATGTCCCAGTTGGTAAATCCATGGATGACTACCAGTGGGCTGGCCGCCATCAGTACGGTGTCCCACGCCCGGTTTCCGGTCAGGCGGAAGACCATGTAGACGGTAACGACCCAGATGCACGACATCACCAGTGCGGTGAGCCCGAAGTACCAACCGGATTCGGCGATGCCAAACCAGTGGCCCACCGGGTAGGTAGTGCGCGAGAGCCAACCCATGATTCCCTGAAACATACCGGCCAAGACTGGGTATTCCATGTAGCGGGTGAGATCACCCTCCTGCCACGAAAAGGCATAAGGGAAGCCGCCCTGGTCGAGGCCACGGCCACCGTAGAGCGGGATGATGTCGTTGTAGCAGAACGAGGTGTACTGACGGTTGCCATCCCAGTTCAGCGAAATGAGCCCTTCTGCAGAAGTGCGGCTGCCCGCGCAAGTGGCCTTGCTGAGAAAGCCGAATACCAGAAACATCCAAGCCACCGCGATGAGGGCGCGCAGGGGGCTAAACCATTGCTTCTTGCCCGAATATGCGAAACGACCCTTCGGCCCTCCGAAGAACTCGACGACATCGTGCGCAAAAGGCTCCGACGAAAGCGGAACGAGTCCAGTATTTTCCGCCGCTGCCTTATCCGTGGCGGCGGGTGATGCGGGGGCAACAGGTGAAGCGGGGCGAGCTTGCGCCACCGACTTCACCTTACGAAGGGCCCTATCAGTCACGCTGATCTCCTATTGATTAAGCAGATCGGCCAAATCGCCTTGGCCGCTAATGATGTCCTCAATCGACGGGACATCCTGCGCCGGCTGATTAGGCTGTGCCGGTCGACCCGGTTGCCCCTGGCCAGGTCCCTGGCCCGGCTGGCCCTGTTGCTGTTCCGGCGAAGGCGCCGGCTGCTGGGCCTGTTCCTCTGGTGCCGGAGTAGGTGCCTGAGCGTCCTGTTCCGGAGCGGTGTTGCTGTCGCTGCCAGCGGTACCGGAGTTATAGGAAGAGTCGTAGGAGCCGGTGTAACCCGAACCCCAGTTACCGTTACCGTAACGGACAGGGTAAGCCTGCGGGAAGGACTTGTACTCAGCGTTAGCCAGCGAGGTATCCAGAATCTGCTTCCAAATCTGAGTCGGGGAGTTGGAGCCGTACATGATTCCGCCATAGGAGTTGAAGATGGCAGAGGTGTTGTCAGCGGTACCAACCCACACGGCGGTTGCTAGCTGCGGGGTGGAGCCAACCATCCAAGCGTCCTTGTTGTTGCCGGTATCGCCCAGCTGCGTGGTACCGGTCTTGGAAGCGGACTCACGGCCGCCGGCCAGAGCACCGTTGGACCAACCTGCGACCGGGAGCATTGCCTTCAAGACATTGTTGGCAACGTTCGCGGAAACACGGCGCTCGCCACCCTTGTCATCGAACTCGTAGAGAACCTCGCCGCCGGTGGTCTCCACCTTCTGAACGAAGTGAGGCTGGTGCCAAACGCCACCGTTGGTCAAAGTGGCCATAGCGCTAGCCATATCCAGCGGACGGGACTGGTACTGGCCCAGCACAACGCCCTCGAACGGAGTCCCGCCCTTCTCGCTCAGGGTCTTATCGATGCCCGGCAGCGACTTTGCAATACCCAGAGCATGCGCCATGTCTGCGGTGTCCTGCGTACGGTTTTCCAGATCGTCCTGCAGACGGAGGAAGGAGGTATTGTAGGATTTCTTCAACGCCTCAGCGATGGAGCAGCTGCCGCAGCCACCATCAACATTGGTAACCACCTGGGAACCAGGCAGCTGATAAGGAGCCGAGGAGTAATAGGTATCCAAGCCAATGCCCTGCTGCAGTGCTGCCGCAAGAGTGAAGATCTTGAAGGTGGAGCCGGTCTGCAGACCCGCATTTGCGTAGTCCCAACCAGTTGCCTCGTTGCCGCCGAAGTAGCCGCGGATACCGCCGGTTGCCGGGTCAATGGTGACGGCAGCAGCACGTGCGTCTTCCTGCAGGGAAGCCAGCTGACCATCCACCGCATCGGTGGAGGCGTTCTGCACGTTCATATCGATGGTGGTGGTGATCTTCAGACCACCGGTTGCCACCTGATCCTCAGTGATGCCGACGCGCTCGAGTTCGGCGATGACCTGATTCTTGATGTGGCCAAAAGCGCCCGGCGCCTCGGTGTATGCGGAGTACTCGGAAGGATCACGAGTCTGCGGGAACTGCATTCCCTTACGCTCGGTGGCGTTGAGATCGCCCATCTCTACCAAACCATCGAGAACATAGTTCCAACGTGCCTTGGAGCTTTCCTCATCAACGCGCGGATCAAGAACGGAAGGAGACTGGATAAGGCCGGCCAACATGGCGCCCTCTTCCACGGTGAGATCCTTTGCGTCCTTGTTGAAGTAGGCGTTCGAAGCAGCCTGGATGCCATAAGCATTACGTCCGAAGTAGACCGTATTCAGGTAGGCCTGCAGGATGTCTTCCTTAGACCATTCGTTGGTCATCTTGATGGAGTAGATGAGCTCACGAATCTTACGGACATAGGAGTACTCGTCACCCACCAGAGTGTTTTTCACATACTGCTGGGTAATGGTGGAGCCACCACCCGCGGTGGAGTCACCGGTGAGCTTTCCCAAGACTGCGCGGCCTAAGCCGGTAAAGGAAAAGCCCGAGTTGGTCCAGAACTCGCGGTCCTCGGCCGAAAGCACGGAATCTTCTACGTAATCTGGGACTTCTTCCAGCTTGACCTGCGTGCGGTTGCCTTCCGGCGGCACCAACTTAGCTAGCTGGGTGTTTCCGTCACCAGCAACGATGGTCGAAACCTGGCTGGCTTGAAGGTCCTTTGGTTCCGGGACCGTGTACTGAGAGTAGGCGTAGCCGAAGAGAGCTGCGGGCACAGCCACGAGCACCAAGGCGACGATCAAAACAATCCAGGGCCAGCGACGACGTTTGCGCTGGTTCGTAGATTTTTTACTATGACGCCCAGCTCTCTTTTGGGCGGATTCCTTTTCGGTCACTGCTTCGTGTCCTCGTCAATCATGGGCAGATTTTCTTAAATAAGTGCAGCTTACCGGCCACAACGGCCGAGCCAAAAACTAACCTTCATCATAAGCCGTCGCCGCCGCCAATAGGTGATTCCACCGGCACGCCGTACAAACTTCGACTTTATGAACCGTAAATTCGAGGCCTTCGGCGACGAATTCTGCGATTTCTTCATCGCTGCGCGCGCTGCCGGCACGCCGCCCTAGCGCCTCGCCATAAACCCATTTGGTAAGGCGCATCGCCTCCCCGCAGAGAGGACATTTGCGCTCCATGTCGGTGCCATGATGCTTGGCTGCAGCGCGGAGGAGAAAGTCGGCGTCGCAAAGCGCATCCTTTTCTATAAGGCCCGCTCGATATTTGCGCAGGTGCTGCGCACGCTCCCACTCGTGGGAGATCACGTGTTTGAAAGAAACCGCCACAGTAGCCCTATCCTCCTTCCCTAGATCCGGGCCTCAAGTTGACCAGACACCTAATTAGACAACAGCTTAACCACGCCACCTGTTCCCGCGTGCGAATGAGCGGAGAGTATTTTTTAACTCAAAAGCTAAATTTTTCGTGGCCTAACTACCGTTGTGAGTGTACGGGCGCTACTATTACTTTCCATGAGTGAACAAGCTGCTGAGTCCCCCTCCGCCTACGAAGACGCCCTTGACGTAGCCCGCAGCATCCAGCCCGCGCTAAACAAGCTGATGCTCATCTTCCAGCGCACCACCGAAGGTTCCTCCCTGACCACCTCCCAGGTCTCTATCATGAACCAGCTGCGCCTGCGCGGCCCATCCCGCGTGAGCACCATCGCACAGGCAGAACTCATCCGCATGCCCACCGCGTCCAATGCCCTATACCAATTGGAGCGCCACGGCTTTGTGGAGCGCCACCGAGATGACAAAGACCGCCGCGGCGTCCTCGTGGCACTGACCCAACTAGGTGAATCTGAGCTGAACATCGTCTCCCGTCAGCGTGCCGCCGCCCTGGCGGAGATCCTGCAGTGGATGGAACCTAAAGACTTGCAAGCGGCTCGTCAGATGAGTTCCCTGATTGCCAAATTGGCAGACGTCTATCGCCCGACAATGAACTAAAACCCACTTAGCAAAGAAACTGGGCATGAAACCGCATGTAGACCAAAGCAACCAGGGGTAATGCGGAGCAGGCCCGGATTTCTTTTTCGCCCCTCCCGTGACTAATAATGGGCTAAGAATTACGCCCCCGGACAGTTCACGGGATGTATTGCTGAATGGATAAAAATCATCAACACAAGTCTTTTGCTTCTCTCGCTAAAGACCCTGTGCGAATCCTAATTTCGTGGAGTCCTTCCTCCACTGGCACTGAAGCGATCGATTTTGCAGCGTGGCTCGCCCGCTCCACCAACGTTCGCATCAGGGTCGTTTCCACGATCTCCGTTCCGCTGGCCACCACCGCGCTGAACAAGCACGGCAATAAATTTAAAAAGTGGTTCACCAAGGAACAGGCCAAGTGCAAAGAACGAGTTCTGGAAGCACTCGAGGCGGCGGGTATCTCCGATTCCCAGCTGGACGAAGAGCCTTCCGTTCTTTTGGCCGGCCCCTCCCGCCCGCAGCTGCTGACCGAGATGGCAGAAGAATTCGGCGCGGATGCAATCCTGCTTGGCGCTAACCAATCCGCGCCAAAGGGCCGTTTCTTCGCAGGCTCGACTGCCGACGCCCTGCTGCACTTCTCCCCTATTCCGTTGGGCCTTTCCCCGCGCGATATCAAGCTTTCCAAGCATGGCGTGACCCGCATCAACTTCGCTTTCACCGAGCGCAGCGACTCCGAGGACCCCGCCTTGCTGTGCGCCGCCCGCCTGGCGAATACATGGAACGTTCCGCTGCGTATCGTGGCCTTTTCCGCCGACGGGCTTCTCGACGCCCAGGTCAGCGGCAACGTCGACGTCGCCTCCAAGCTAGCCAAAGGCTGGCACGAGCATTCTTTGTCCATGCTGGACCGCGCACACGATGTGGTGGCAGAGCGCTTCCCAGAGCTACCGATTACTACCGAAATCGGCACCGGCCATGGCTGGTCTGGCGCGGTGGACTCGCTGAAGTGGAAGAAAGGCGACTTGATGTGCCTAGGTTCTTCCCCGATGGGCCCCTTCGAACGCGTATTCATTGGCTCCACGGCCACCGAGCTGCTTCCGCATGTGCGCGTCCCGGTTCTGGTGCGCCCTTCGGACTCTGCGCCTTCAGTCGAAACTGCGGACTAATCCACGGCGACTAGACTTTGGCCTATGAATCTCCAGCCTGAGCATCCGGAAAACGATCTGACAACTGATGCCGACTACGCCAACCTGCGGCGCCCGGAGCCAAGCTCTTTCGATGAGCTCGCGGATGAGCCAGATCCCCTAGCGGTAGCTGCAGCCAACCGCCGCTCTTCCCGGCAGGCTATCTGGTTCATGGTCGCTGTGCTGCTGCTTTCCGGCCTCTACGCATTTGTGGTGGCACTAATTACCCGCTCCCAGGGCGGGGCGCTTTGCGACGCCCAGCTTGCCACCTGGCTGTGCACCGAAGGCCAGCGCCGCTTCTTTGCACTGACCACCGTCATCATCCCGTTCCTGGGAATGGTGGGCACCGCCGTCATCATGGTGCGCAAGCTCAAACGCTATCTGCGCTGGCGCTCCTGGATGGCAATTTTCTGGGTAATGGCCTGCAACTTCATGCTGTGGTGCATCACCGACATTCAAATCTTGTTGGTTCCGCTGGGCTAACCGTTCCCCGAGGGAAAGGAGAGGCTGGAACCTTGCAGGTTCCAGCTGGTTACTGAGCTGCGCCTTGCGCCGCGGCTACGGCTACTTCCGCGCAATCTGGACGCCCACAGTGCTGGGTTTCTACCTTCTGGATGCAGTCATCACAGATAAGCACCTGCTTGCGGCAGGTGTCCTCGTTGATACAGTTATGGAAGGTGTTGGTGGCATTGCCGCAATGCACGCAGTGACCAAGCTGGATAAAACCTGGATCTTGCAGGCCCTGCCCAAATTCGTGATGCATGCGCTTGTCAAAGACGTAGAGGGAGCCTTCCCAGAGACCGTCGTTGCCGAATTTCTCGCCATAGCGGACGATGCCGCCGTCTATCTGATAGACCTCTTTGAAACCACGATTCTTCATCAGGGAAGAAAGAATCTCGCAACGAATGCCGCCAGTGCAATAGGAAACGACTGGCTTATCCTTCATCCAGTCATACTTGCCGGACTCGATTTCCTCGATGAAATCATGGGTGGTCTTAACATCTGGGACGACAGCGTTTTTGAACTTGCCGATCTCAGCTTCCATGGCGTTGCGGCCATCGAAGAAGACGACTTCGTCGCCGCGCTCCTTAACCAGCTCGTTGACCTGCTCTGGCTTCAGGTGCACGCCGCCACCGACGACGCCGTTCTCATCCACCTTCAGCTCACCGGGCGCGCCGAATGCCACGATTTCGTCGCGAACCTTCACGGACAGGCGTGGGAAATCATCGGCACTACCCTCGGACCACTTGAATTCCATCTTTTTAAAGCCCGGGTACTCGCGGGTCTCACGGACATAGCGCTTACAAGCATCCATGTCACCACCGACGGTGCCGTTAATTCCGTGCTCGGAGATGAGGATGCGGCCCTTCAGCCCGAGCTTTTCGCACAGGTTACGCTGCCACAACATGATGGCAGTGGGATCGCTGATTGGGGTAAAGCAGTAATAAAGGAGAATCTTGCTGAGGCTCACGCCATCGATTGTAGGCGTGAGCTGTTGCTCTTCCTAAATTTCCCGAAAATCTTTGGGTTTAGCGCTTCTGGTAAAGCGCCTGCTTACGTGCAAAGACCGGATCGGAGGTCACGAGCACGCCCAAATTGCGGAAGATTCCCTCATCCACCGAGCCCAAGATGGTGGTGGTGTGAACGTCACAACCTGCCAGCTGCTTTAGTTCCGCCATTGCGCGGCGAGCGTTCTCGTCCTTCGCAGCGGAGGCGGAAAGAGCGATGAGCACCTCGTCGGTGTGCAGGCGCGGGTTACGCGAACCCAGATACTCGGTCTTGAGCTTCTGGATCGGTTCGATGGCCTCTGGACTCAGCAGGTGGATCTCATCATCGATGCCGGCTAGATGCTTAAGTGCATTGAGCAGCATCGCAGCGGAGCAGCCCAGCAGCTCAGAAGTGCGGCCGGTGATGATGGTGCCGTCGGCAAGCTGCAGCGCAGAGGCCGGCTCGTCAGTTTCCGCGGCACGCTTGCGCGCCGGCACTACTACCGGGCGGTCATCAGACTTAATGCCTGCCTTCGCCATGACGACGGCCGCGCGCTCGGACTGCGTGGAATCCAAGCCGAGGCGCGCCTCTTCCACCAAAGCCTTGAAGTAGCGACGAATAATCTCCTGTTTGGAGGCCTCACGGCAGACTTCGTCATCGGTGATGCAGAAGCCAGCCATGTTGACGCCCATATCCGTTGGGGACTGGTACGGGGTGTTGCCGGTCAGCTTCTCCAGGAGGGTCTTAAGCAGCGGGAAGGCCTCGACATCGCGGTTGTAGTTCACCGTGGACTCGCCGTAGGCGCTTAAGTGGAAGTGGTCGATGACGTTTGCGTCGTTGAGGTCAACGGTTGCGGCCTCGTAAGCCAGGTTCACTGGGTGATCGAGCGGCAGGTTCCAGATAGGGAAGGTCTCAAACTTGGCGTATCCAGCCTGCACACCGCGCTGGTGCTCGTGGTAGACCTGCGATAGGGCGGTCGCCAGCTTGCCTGAGCCTGGACCCGGCGCAGTGACGACAACCAGGTCACGCGTGGTTTCCGCGTACTCGTTCCGGCCAAGGCCTTCCTCAGAAACGATGAGATCTGTATTCGAAGGGTATCCCGGGATAACGCGGTGACGTGCAACGCTCAGGCCAAGGCGCTCCAGGCGGTCAATGAAGGCCTCAGCTTGGCTGTTGCCATCTTCCAGCTGGGTCATAACGATGTTGTTTACTAGGAAGCCACGTCCACGGAAGACGTCGACCAAGCGCAAGACGTCATCTTCGTAGAGGATTCCGAGGTCAGCGCGCATCTTCTGGCGCTCAATGTCCTTGGCGTTGATGCAGATGAGAATCTCGACATCGTCTTTGATGCGCTCAAGCATGGCGATCTTGTTGTCTGGAGTAAAGCCCGGCAGCACGCGGGAGGCGTGCATGTCATCAAAGAGCTTGCCGCCCATCTCCAAGTAGAGTTTGCCACCGATTTCTCCGCGCCGTGCATGAATGTGCTCCGACTGCATCTCGATGTACTTCTCACGGTCAAAACCAAGCAAACGCGTCATTTAAAGGCCTTCCGCCATAGACAATCCCCGCAACCGGGCTGGATCTTTTGGATTGGATTTTACTCGAAAGAACTGTGTTTACTCATACGCCCTGCCACGGCATCACACCGCAAGAAACCGCACTGACGACGCCGGCTAAAACATACGAGTAACGCCTGGGCCCTGGAAAGGATGGGCCCAGGCGTTACCTGTCTCTCTAAGGGTGTGGAACAAGCCCTCACCCTCTATAGCCAGGCAGTCCCACCCACCTGACTATAGCCGCCGCGCACCCCTACATGCGCAGCGGTTGGATCTATCACTCACCAGTAGATACATCCATGCGAAGCATATCAACGGCGGTTTCAAAGTCAACGTTTTCAAAGCCAATCGGACAAAAATCTGATAAAGAAATTCATCAACCAATCCTAACTTTATAAAAATTTAGCGCCATGTGCTGGCACTTTCTAGTCCAATTAACCCGGAAGAAAAATAAATGTGAAACGGATCGCTATACATTCGGGTCAATCTTTATCAAATATGGTCACGATATAGTCTAAGCAACAAATTAGATAAATGTTTATTATGTTAACTTTCGTCTATTTAACCTAGACCTTTAAAGCAGAAAATGAACGTTTAAGTCTCGTCTTCGCACTTCAATCCCACATTCCAAACGGGAAAGATGTCCAATTTATCCTCACGTTGTCCCCGCGACACATGCAATAAACTTGTCCGCATGCCCGAAGGCCACATCATTCATCACCTTGCACAGCGCCTCAACCTTGATTTCCGGGGTGGGCCGCTGCGCGTCACGAGTCCGCAGGGCCGCTTTGCGGCGGAAGCAGCCATGCTCGATGGGACGCAGCTCGATTTCGCCGAAGCGCGCGGCAAGCACCTCTTTATGCACTTTTCCGCCGATGCGCCAGAGCACATCATCTATATTCACCTCGGGTTGATCGGCAGCTTGCGCTTTGAGCCTTTGGACGATGTCTGGGGCCAGATTCGCCTGCGCGTCGAAAGCGATGACCTAGCTGCCAACCTCCGCGGGCCGCAGTGGTGCCGGCTCATTACGGATGCTGAGTATGACGTCGCGCTCGCCAAGATTGGCCAGGACCCCATCCGCGAGGACGCATCACCGGCCGACCTTTGGCCGCGGGTGCACAGGTCGAGCCGCAGCATCGGCTCCTTGCTGATGGATCAGCATCTCTTTGCCGGAGTCGGCAACATCTATCGCGCCGAGGTTTTATTCCGCCAGAACATCTCGCCTTTTATTGCCGGCAATGAACTGGACCGCCATGAATTCGATGTCATCTGGGAAGACTTAGTAGAACTCATGCGCGCCGGCGTGCCCACCGCCCGTATCGACACAGTCCGCCCGGAGCACACGCCTGAGGCCATGGGTCGCACGCCACGCAAGGATGACCATGGCGGCGAGGTTTATGTCTATCGCCGCGCCGGCATGCCTTGTTATATCTGCGGCGAGCCCATCGCAGAAAAGAAGCTCGAAGGCAGGAACCTGTTCTGGTGCCCTACCTGCCAGAACGCTCCAGCCTAAGCAGGCGGGTATTTTGGGCGGCATGCGATATGCCTTTCACGTCGACGCCGTCCGCGCTGCCGAGGAGCGCCTACTTGCCCAGCAGAGCTATCCAGACCAGCTCATGCAATTGGCCGCCCACGCGGTGGCCGATGCCGCCGCGGTGATGCTCGCCGCGCACCCAGGCCGCATGATGATTCTGGCAGGCAGCGGTGGCAACGGCGGCGACGGCCTTTTCGCCGGTGCACTCCTCGCCCAGCAGGGACACGCCGTCACAGCCCTCGTACCCGAGACCTGCCACACAACCGCTCTTGCTGCGTTCGAGGAAGCCGGCGGCGAGGTTCTAAAAAGTGGGTCCACTCCTAATTCCACCGCTTCCCTGCCCGATGACACGGGCTTGCTTATCGACGCCGTGGCTGGCCTCGGTTCCGGACGCGGGCTCAGCGGCCAGGCGCTGGAGGTCTACGAGCAGGCAGCAGGAATTCCGGTGCTCGCGGTCGATATGCCCACTGGCATTAATGCGGACACCGGCGTAGCCGCCCGCAAAGGCGCAGTGCATGCTGACGTCACCGTAACTTTCGGTTGGGCACGCATGGGTCATGTGCTTGCGGCCGAATGCGGCCAAGTAGTGCTGGCGGACTTAACGCTGCCCGGCGCGACGTCGTTTAGCGCGATGCTCGAATCGCTCGCGCAACCGGCCGGGCACATCGCCAACGAGCCCACACTGGAATCCGCATATGCGTGGCGCCCCGGCAACATCGAGACCGCCCACGGCATCGCCACGCACCCGCGCCCGGTTGGCTGTACCGGACCAATCGTTGATCCCACCCCAGGAATTTCCTCCGATAAATATTCCGGTGGCGTGGTCACTATTGCCGCAGGCAGCGACACCTATCCCGGCGCTGGCATCCTTGCCACCACGGCGGCGTTGCGCGCTACCCCGGCGATGGTGCGCTGCATCGCTGACCCTGCCATCGCAGGCCACATCATTGCTTGCCTGCCAGAAGTAGTGCTCCACCGCGACCTCGAATCGGCAGGACGCACCCAGTGCTACGTCGTAGGCCCCGGCCGTGGCACCGATGCCGCAGCGCAGGCAGAGCTGGAAGCACTGCTGCGCCAGCCGCTGCCTTTGGTGATAGACGCCGATGCCATCACGTTGCTCGCCACCCATGAACATCTTCGCGAGCTCCTGCGCGGCCATCCCCTTGCCGTACTCACGCCCCACGAGGGAGAATTCGCGCGCCTTTATGAAGCAACCTTCGGCAAAGCCCTAGACCCGGCTCATGGCTACGCGGTAGCCATGGAGGCTCTTTCCCGCGAGCTAGGCTGCATCCTCTTGCTCAAGGGCAGACTCACTCGCGTTACTGCGCCGGGCCAGCCGATCTATGCCTTCAACGCCGGCCACTCTTATTCCGCAACGCCTGGTTCCGGAGACGTGTTATCCGGCATCCTCGGCGCAGTCCTCGCACAGATGCATCTCGATGAGCGGATGCAGGAGGAGAAGAAGGCTGACTTCGATCTGCAGGAAGCGCTAATCACCGAGGTCCTGCATGCCGGGGCCATCCATGCCCATGCGGCAGCCATCGCGGCGCAAACGCCGGAGGGCTATGCCATCTGCTCGGCTTCGCAGATTGCCGCGGCGATCCCGCGGGCCGTCGCCAAGCTTTTGCGTATGGCTCGCTAAAGCCTATTTGCCACGGCGCGCACGGAGCGGCGCAACAGCCCTTTGGCACCGGCAGCCACCGTGCCGCGGCGCAGCCTACGGGTCTCCCACGGCCACGTCATCGCAGCCCAGGCACTTGCCACGGCGCCGATCTCGGCGAGGATGTACACGGCCACGGCCCCAGCAGGTTGATGATGGAGGGGCTGCCCGGCGCGTGGTTTAAGAAACCATAGTTACCATCTGTCCGGGCATTGACCGCCATGACGCTGGCCATCCACACCGGGGTTACTCCCACCGCAAAGCGGTAACCCTTCCACGTCGGGCGGTAGCCCAAGCCGAAGGTCAACGCCAACGGAATGGCCAGTGCGGTGATGTGGAAGAACCAGTAGGTGGCAAAACGCAGCCAGCGCGGATCGAAGTAATAAATAACATCTGGGGTGATAATCGCCTGCGGGTTCAAGATGATGCCCCAGTAATAGGTCAGCGTCAGCGCATGCTCATTGCCCGTAATCAGACCGAGCGCCAATACTGGGCGCAGAATATCGCACAGGTGCAGCGGCAGAGATTCACGGATGTCGAATTGCGAAGGGTCCAGGGAGACGATGGTCCATGCCGTACCGAGCACCAGCATCACCCAGCCAGTCATCTGCCGGTAGAAGGTCTCCTTGGTAGTACCCCGGATGCGTCGGGCGGCCACGATGAATACACCGCATGCGGCAATGGTCACAGAAAGCATCGTGTAATGCACTCCGGTCCATTGCGCCATGCGGGGATAGGTGGTGGGCGTGACGCGCACTCGCGGATTCTTTTTCGGCATAACGGGAAAACAGAATACTCCGTTTGCGCCCGCTTGCAGGACTTTAGGTACCGGCCGCCAACTTTCCGTCCTTGACGGTGACCACATTGTCCGCAAAATCCAGCAGGCTGCGGTCATGGGTCACAAACATCGTTGCGGTCTGTTGTTCATCGGTGATGTCACGCAGCAGCTTGGCGACGTCGCGCGAGAGCGCAGAATCCAGCGCCGCCGTCGGCTCATCCGCGAGCAGCACCTCGGGATCAGCCATCAAGGCGCGCGCGATATTGATGCGCTGGCGCTGACCGCCAGAAAGCTGGGTGATGCGGCGAGCCTCCATCCCAGGCAGGCCTACATACTCAAGCAGCTCCCGCGCCTTTTCACGGCGAGGTTTTCGGCCTGCCATGTGGTCCACAATGAGCAGTTGATCCAGGGCATTGAGCGAGCTGACCAAGTTGGATTGCTGGAAGATGATGCCGCGCTCACCGCTTACCCGCACGCGACCACTATCGGGCTCGATTAGCCCCGCGGCCACGGAGAGCAAGGTGGACTTACCGGAGCCGGATTCGCCGACGACGGCCATGAGCTGGCCCGGCTTGATGGCCAGGCTGACGTCATCCAGCGCCACCACGCGATCGCGGCCATCGGGGAAGGTAACCGTCACGTTTTCAATCTCTAGCATTAGCCTTGTCCTCCCAACGCATCCAAAGGGTTGATTTTGCTGATTCGGCGGGTGGCCAGCACCGCGCCCAGCATGCCGAGTACCCACATGCCAGCGGCCGGGGCAGCAATCGTGCGCGCCGAGAGCACAAAAGGCACCGTCGATTGCGCGAGCGCGCCCAGGCCCCAGCCCACTGCGGCACCCACACCAACTCCGAGGGCGAGGATGAGCGCGGATTGTGCCAGGGCGTCGCCAAGCAGGTAGCGCGTCCGCGCCCCCAGCGCACGCAGAATCGAAAGATCGCGGGTGCGCTGCATGGTCCAGATGCTCAAGAAAGCCACCATCACGAGCGCCGAAATTGCATACAGGAAGCCCTGCATGGTCAAAAGCGAGCCGCGCTCCGAGTTGTAGGAGGGCAGGCCGCTTAAGGCCTCGCGCATGCTGACGGACGTGGGAAGCCCGGTGGCAACGCTGTTCGCGTGCAGCAGGGCGGTGCCCACGACGTCGGAAGGCGCGTGGCTCAACTGCGCCCAGGTCTGCGTGGAAACCCACAGCACCGGCGAGTGGGAATAGTACAGATCCGGCACGGTGGCGCGAACGGCATAGGTCTCATCCCCAATCACCACGGAATTTCCCTGTGTAATCGCTTGCGAGGCCACCACTCCCGTGGCCGGCACCTGCTGCTTGGTACCCGGAATAGGCTCGCCCGCCGGCAGGCCCAGTACGGCCACGCCACCGAAGCCCTCCACCTTGGTCTGCGAGGTACCCAAAGGCGCGCTGCCAGGCACCACGTCGTCCGCGTAAATCTCTGACTCCGTAAAAGTTGGCTTCTGCGTGCTAAAGCTCGCCTGCTCATACTCATGCCCCAAGGCCTCCAAAGCCGAGGTGTTTTGTTTGCTAAGGCCCTCCGTGAGCCCAGAGAGCATGACCAAAAGCAAGGTAATGAGCGCGACCACGGTCCCAATTAGCGCAAAGCGCCCGCGGGCTGCGCGCAATTCTCTAAGTGCAAGAAACATAGTTTCAAGCATCGCCCCCACTCGCAGATTAGTAATCGGGCCGCTAGTTGAACTTCGAGTCAACCAACTGGTTGATTCCCCGTGTCCCACCTGCGGGTTAGGGTAAAAGGCTGTGAATGACGTGAAACAGCGCTCCCTGCAGACCTTCCATAAGCGCCTTAGCCCCTGGCGCGCCGGGCTACACGTGATGTTCGCGTTTTTGTTGCTATTCGGCCTGCTGCGCGCCGGGCTCGACGGGCGCCTCGATGCCCGCGCCCTTGGTCTGGCAGTCGCATTGGCCGTGGTCTACGCACTGCGGCGCGCACTCCCCCGCGCCCTGTGGCTGGTGGGCTTGTGCGTGCTGTGGTGCGGGCTCATGGTGCATGCCCAGGACTTCATGTGGCTGGAATTCCCGCTGGTCTTTGCTTTTCTAAGCTCGCTTCCCCGCTGGCCGGGCATCGCCTGCAGCGGATTGTTATGGGCGCTGGCCGCCTTCCTGCCCGCCTGGCAGCATCCGGCGGAATGGACCATCGCGGCGGCCATCGGCCCCTTCATCGGCACGGCCTTTGCCATCGGCACCTTCCATGCCGGGCGCATGGTGCAGGCTGAGGCGGCGCACCATGCAGAGGTTGCCCGGCAGCTGCGCGCCACCCAGGCCGAACTTGCCGCGAGCGAGCACCAAGCAGGCCGCCTGGAAGAGCGCGAACGGCTCTCCCGGGAAATCCACGACACCGTGGCCCAGGGCCTTTCCTCCATCGTTCTGCTCTCGCGCGCGGCTCAAAAAGATCCTTCCCCAGAGACACTGGCGCTGATTGAAAAAGTGGCTAGCGAGAACTTAAGCGAGGCACGCCGCTTCGTCAGCGAGCTAGCATCTCCCGCCGCATCCTTGGAGGAGGCCCTCCAGCAGGTGGTGGATTCAGCTACCGCGCAAGCCGCTGCGCTGGGGAAGGACACCGACATCGAGCTAGTTGTTTCCGGCGAAAGCACCGTTCCCGAGGCCCACCGCCAGGACCTGTTGCGTGCTGCGCAAGAGGGGCTCAACAACATGCTCAAGCATTCTGGCGCCCGGCGCGCGGTGGTGACTTTAGGCTGTTTTGAAGGCGAGACCACGCTCGACATCGTCGACGACGGAGAAGGCATGGATCCTACTTCACCTTCGCAGGGTGGCTTCGGGCTGCGGGGCCTGCGCCAGCGCGTGGAAAGCCACGGCGGTACGCTCACGGTGGAATCTTCCCCAGGCGAGGGAACCGCCCTTGCTATCCGTATGCCGCAAAAAGTGGAGGACCAGGATGCTTAACGTCATGCTCATCGATGATCATCCCGTGGTGCGCGCAGGCCTGCGAGCCATTTTGAACGCTTTCCCTGACATCGATGTGGTGCTAGAAGGCGCGGATGGGGCGGACGTCGCCAAGCTGGAGGCTCCCGATGCTCCGCATGTTGACGTGGTCATTTGCGATATCCAGATGCCCGGCACCGATGGCATTGCGGCAACTTCCCAGCTCGCCCAGGCTGGCGGCCCGCCGGTGCTCATCCTCACCACCTATGACACCCAATCCGACATTGTTTCCGCCGTGGAGGCAGGCGCCCTGGGCTATCTCCTAAAGGATGCGCCGGAGCAGGCGCTTCACGACGCCGTCCTGGCCACGGCCGCCGGCAAACGCACCCTGGCACCCGAGGTGGCAGCGCTTTTGGTCGAGCGCATCACCCGCCCCGAGGTGGCACTTTCCGGCCGCGAGCTGGAGATCCTAGAAGCCCTGGCCACGGGCAAATCGAATAAGGAGCTTGCCCAGCGCCTGTTCATCTCGGAAGCTACAGTGAAGACGCACTTGATTCACATCTATCAGAAGCTGGGCGTGGATACCCGCACAGCGGCTGTCACCGTGGCCCGGGAAAGGAAGCTCATTTAAGTGTCCGCGCAGGTTTATGATTGCCTCGTTTTAGGCGGCGGCCAAGCAGGGCTGGCCACGGCCTACTACCTGCGCAGAAAAGGCTTGAACTTCGCCATCTTGGATGCGGAATCGCGCCCCGGTGGTGCGTGGCTGCACACCTGGCCCTCGCTGACATTGTTTAGCACCACGAGCGCCTCCAACCTACCGGGCTGGCCCATGCCTTTTTATGAAGGTTTCCCGCCAGCGAGCCACGTGGTGGATTATCTAACTCGCTACGAGGAGCGCTATGAGCTGCCGGTGCGACGCCCCTTCATGGTTGAGTCCGTGGAGCACGATGGCGAGTTCTTTCACGTCTACTCGAGCACGGAACGCTTGATGGCCCGCACCGTGGTGGCGGCCACGGGTACCTGGCGCGCGCCCTTCATCCCGTACTACCCCGGTAAGTTCGCGGGGACACAATGGCATTCGGCCATTTATCCCGGCGTCGCGGAGTTCAGCGGCTCCCGCGTGGCAGTGGTGGGCGCGGCCAATTCCGGCGCACAGATTGCAGCGGATCTGTTGCTTGTAGGCATTTCCACGACCTGGCTAACGAGGGGCGAGCCGCGCTGGATGCCTGACGACGTCGACGGACGTGTGCTCTTCCGGCGCAACCGCGAGCGTCTCAACGCCATCAATCGCGGCGAGCCTGACCCCGGCGCGGATACGAACCTGGGCGATATCGTCATGGTCCCGCCGGTGCTCAAGGCGCGTGATGAAGGGCTCCTGCGCGCCACCCCGATGCCGGATTCCCTCGATGACATCGACGCGGATCACCTGATTTGGGCCACCGGCTTCCGGCCCGCACTTCGCCCCATCTCCCGCCTACTGGTAGACCGCCAGCCCACCGTCCCTGGGCTCTTCCTCGTGGGATACGGCACCTGGACTGGCCCGGGCTCAGCCACCATCACGGGTGTTAGCCCCTTTGCCAAGCAGGCGGCTACCGATGTCGCGGAGTTCGTGAAAAACCTCAAGCCTTAGCCTTGGTTAGATAGGAGCGTCTCGATAGCGGGATACATGTCCTCCACTATGTCGTCGATGCTCTTCTCCGTCATCAGCGGAACCTCCACGACGTAGCGAGCAATCGCCGTTCCAATGAGAATAGGACCCAAATACGCGATCTTGCCCAGGAGATTACCTTCGCTAATCGTACTTTGGGCGAACTCTGTTTCTAAAAGGGCCGTTACGAAGCTGTCCATGATCGATTCACGGAGGATAGCTGATGCATGTGAAGAGCCAATGCCGCCGCGAACCACAGCACGCAAACGCGGACCCATGCCCTCGCTTTCCCACAGGCGCAGATAGTTCGCGATGAATCCTCGAAGGTCAGTAGACGCCCCCAACTGAGCCGGAAGCATTTTTAGGTCCGCGATTACCGCATCGAACAAGCCGTCCTTGTTCTTGAAGTAATGCATGACGAGAGCGGGATCGACGTCGGCTTCTTTGGCGACCGCGCGGATGGTGGTGGCTTCGAAGCCCACCTCGCTAAACCTCATGCAGGCGGCTTCCAGAATTTTCTCGCGCGCTTCTGGGGCGCCTGGACGACGTCCAGCTTTCTTGCGCTCTGCCTTTTTATGCTCAGCCCCTGGCTGAGCACCGTCACCGGGTTCTTCGACCTTGCCTTTAGCTGCCATGGCTTCAACCTTACTTCCTCGAACCCTCGAAGAATTCATCACGTGTTGACTTTCAACAACTGTTGAAATATCTTATTCAACAAGCGTTGAAAATCAAGCAAAGGAACGACATGAAAGACTGGACCAAGGCAATCGCCGTTGGATTCTTGGCACCTCTCGCAGTGTGCCTCTTCGTACTTGCCTTCTTGTGGCCCATGGCCACGATGACCCCCAAAGACCTCCCACTCGCAGTAGTTGGAACCCAAGAACAAGTGAGCAAGGTTTCTGAAGCCTTTGAGCAGAAGCAACCCAGACTCTTCGAGATAACACCTGTAGAAGACCGCGCAGCCGCGGTATCCCTCATCGAAGAACACGAGGCTTACGGCGCCATCGTGCTGGGCCAAGAACCAGAGGTCCTCACCGCAAGCGCTGCCGGCGCCGCACAAGGCAACATCGTGAAGAACCTCGCGCAACCAGTAGAGGCAATGGCAAACCAGCAAGCTCAGGCGATGGCTGCCGCGAAGGGCATCCCGGCTGACGCACTCCCTAACGTCACCGTCAAGACCACCGACGTTGTGCCCACCAGCAGCGAAGACCCGCAGGGCCTCGCCATGAATATGGCTATTATCCCCGTTGCCATCGGCGGCATGCTCGGTGCAGCGATTCCTTCCTTCCTCCTGAAGCGAAACTCGCAGCGTCTCCTCGCCCTAGCAATCTTTGCCCCCATTGCCGGACTGCTCACCACCGCAGTAATCGGCGGAGTATTCGGATTACTGCCAGATAGTTTCTGGGCATCGACCGGCGTATTCACACTAGGCATCGCCGCAGTCTCCAGCTTCATCCTAGGCCTAAGGGCGCTGCTTGGCGCCCCCGGCTTTGGTCTCGGCGCACTGACCATCATGCTGGTGGGCAACCCACTGGCCGGTACCATGGCCCCCAAGGAATTCGTGTCCGGCAGCTGGGGATACTTCGGCCAGTTCCTGCCTAACGGCGCCACAGCTACGCTGCTGCGCCTGGTTAACTACTTCCCTGCAGCAAGTATCGCCACCCAGGTATGGACTCTGCTCGCATGGGTAGCCTTCGGACTAGTCCTTCTCGGCAGTGGAATTGTGCGAGAGTCGCGCTCCGCAAAGAAGGCCGCGTAGAAAACTCAGAGCAGAAGATTAAGCAACAAACCCCGTGACTAGCGCGCAGCCCAAAACGGTTAGCGCGGTCGCTGCAATGAATCCCATACGGTGTAGGACTTTGGACTGCAGCTCTTTGCTTATCCGGGCCAAAAAGAATGCGCCCACGGCGGTGCCCAAGGTGTTGAACACAAGGTCATCAACGTCGCTGAAGCCGAGGGCGAAGAGGTACTGGAGGGTTTCGATGCTCAAGCTCAGCGCCAAGCCGGCCAGGATGGTTCCGCCGAGGCCAAAGCGCACGCGGCGCAGATTCTGGCCCATCACGATAAGGCTTGCGCCGAGTGGCATAAACAACAAGAAATTGCCGATGGTGTTGGTCCAAGGCCCGTACCAGATAGTCGGATGATCAAAACCGTTGAACATTTGCAGATCTAAGCTTCGCACCGCATGCGCGGAGGCATTGACCACGCCGGGGATCTCAATGAAGGATTTACCCAACGTCGCCACACCAACAACGAGCAGCACGAGCGCCGTGACTAGAAGTGAGTCACGGCGCAGCGTTTGGTGGCGGCGCGGGGCCGCCGGAATACGGCTGCGCGAATGAGTGGTTTGTTCGGTAACGAGCATGTCCGAGAATCTAACAACAAAAGCTGTACTTTTGCCGTGTACTTCGCTGGCAAAACACTGATTCATAATGGGCGTACCATCGTGGGCATGAGCACACTCAAAGTCACGCGAAACGAAGACGGTTCCATCTCTCACGCTTTCGAGGATGAGCCGATTCTGGCCGAGGGCGACGTACTGGTTAACGTTTCCCATTCTTCGTTGAACTACAAGGATGCAATGGCACTCGACGGTAACAAGGGCGTCATGCGCATCAACCCGCTGGTGCCGGGCATCGACGTCGTGGGCACCGTTGCGGAGTCAAACGATGAACGTCTACCTGAGGGCGCCCTGGTGGCCGCTTTCGGCGACGGCCTGGGAGAATTCCGCCACGGCGGCTACACCACTAAGCAGCGTGCGAATGCCAATGCCACCCTCGTGGTTCCGGAGCGCTTCACTGCTGCCGACGCCGCCGCAATCGGCACCGCGGGCTACACCGCCGCCATCTGCGTCAACCAGCTGCTCACCCACGGCACGCGCGAGGGCCATGTGCTGGTCACTGGCGCCACGGGCGGCGTGGGCTCCATCGCCGTCCAATTGCTCAAGTCCCTGGGCTTCGAGGTCACCGCCGTTACCGGCCGCGTTGATAGCGAAAGCGAGTACTTGCAGGCCCTGGGCGCAGACCACATCATTGATCGTTCCGAGCTCTCGGAGACCGGCCGTCCGCTGCAGAAGGCGCTTTACGACGGCGCGGTAGACACCGCTGGCTCCACCGTCCTGGCCAACGTCTTGGCGCAGATCAAGTGGGGCGGCGTCGTAGCAGCAACCGGCATGGCCGCTGGTCCTGACCTCCCGGCTTCGGTACTGCCATTCATCCTGCGCGGCATCGTCCTGGCAGGCGGCAACTCCGTTGACGCACCGCTCAAGGTCCGCGAGGATGCCTGGAAGCTGCTGGACGAGCACCTCGATCTTGAGATGCTGCACTCTATTTCCAGCACCGTTGCGCTCGACGATGTCGCAGACGCCGCCAAGGAGCTACTCGCCGGCACCCGCCATGGCCGCACCATCGTAGAAATCTAGACAAACTATTTAACAGCGCTGGGGACGATTAGTTTTCCCAGCGCTGTTACTATTTTCCTATGCGTTCCCGTCTCTCTATCTCTGCTGCCGCGCTGGTTGGCACCCTCGCCGCCGGCCTCGTCACGCCCGTTGCCCAGGCTGGCATCACCATCGACCCTAACGCTGTGCCCGGGCGTACTCAGGTCACGCTGCGCTACAGCAATGGCGCAGTAGTCTCTACTGCTAATTCCCACGAATCTCGCCCGGCGCTTTCCTTGGTCAAGCTCTACTTGGGCTATTGGGTGCTGCAGCACGGCGCTCCGGCGGATAAAGCCCGCGTGGAGAACATGATTCGTTTCAGCGAGGACGGCACGGCCACAGACTTGGACCGCCGCTACCCGCAGGCAATCCCTGAGATCATCGGCCAGTTTGGCCTGCATGAGACCCACTACCCAGGATTCTGGGGCAACACCACTACCTCTACTGAGGACCTTGCGCGCTTTACCTCCGCGATTGTGGGCGACCCACTAGCCACGCCAATTATCAATGGCATGCGCACCGCTTCCCCGTTGCCGCTGACGGCTATAAGCAAGACTTTGGCACCTCACGCGTGCCGGGTGTTGTGGGCACGAAGTTCGGCTGGGACGATAACCGCAACGTCCATGCCACCGCCTCCTTTGGCAATGGCTTTACCATCGCCGCGAATACTTATGGCGCGGCCTCCCAGCTCACCGGCGACATCTTGGGTGCTGTTCGCATCACCGCTGACGGCATCCGCAATTCGGGCCGCCAGCCTTCCCCGCTGGAGCAGCAAATCCTCAACTTCGTGCCGGTGCAGTTCCACGACCCAGCCCGCCAGGCAATCCGCGGTGCCGAAGATTCAGTGACCAACGCCCAGCTACAGTTCTGCGCCTTGGCCGCCCAGGCAGGCTCTTCGCACTTATGCGCCTAGTTTAGAAGTCAGATACTTCTAAACGTGCAGGTCGCGGTCCTGAATGCCCTTTGGCACCATGAGAACGCCGATGAGGGAGATGGCGGAGATGACAATCGCGTAGGTAGCGATAGCCATGGAGGTCTTGAACTCAGTGAAGAGCATCTCCGCGATCATCGGGGCGAAAGCACCACCGATGATGGAGCCAAACGCGTAGCCGATTGAAACACCCGAGAGGCGCACCTTCACTGGGAACATCTCCGCGTAGAGCGCGGACTGGGGACCATAGGTGGCACCCAGCATGGTCGCCAGGATGAGAACCGCACCACCGAAGAGGGCAAGATTGCCGGAGTCAACAGCCATCCAGGACGGAATGGACCACGCAGCCAACGCAATGTAGCCCACGATGAAGGTGCGCTTGCGGCCCACCTTGTCCGACAGGTGGCCGAAGTAGAGGGTGCCAGCGAACCAGCCGATGGATGCAATGAGCGCGATTAGCAGGGCGTCGGTACGCGAGTAACCCACCACCTTGGTGCCATAAGAGGTGAAGTAGGCGATGACAAAGTAGCCTACAGCGTTGTTAGCGGCGAAGATGAGCGCGCACTTAATGACGGTGCCGGTGTGGCTCTTGAACAGGACCGCCAAGGGGGCAGATTCCTTCTTCTGAAGATCCTGCAGCTCAGCGAATGCTGGAGACTCTTCCACCGCGCGGCGGATAAAGTAGCCCAGAAGAATCAGGACAACAGAGGACAGGAAGGGGATACGCCAGCCCCATGCCAAGAACTGCTCCTGCGTCAAGACCGCGGAAAGCAAAAGCATGAAGATGGTGGCCAGGAACATTCCGAGCGGAACTCCCACCTGTGGGAAGGCGCCGAAGAGGCCGCGGCGGCCGCGTGGCGCGTGTTCCACGGCGAGCATTGCCGCACCGCCCCACTCGCCGCCAGCAGAAAGCCCCTGCAGCACGCGCAGCGCCACCAACAGGATTGGGGCGGCCATGCCGATTGCAGAATAGTTGGGCAAGACACCCATGAGCATGGTGGCTAGCCCCATGCCAATCAGAGTGATGACAAGAACTGGCTTGCGGCCCAGCCGGTCACCCAAGTGACCTGCGATGATAGCACCCAACGGGCGGAACAGGAATGAGATACCCAATGAAGCCCAGGAAATGATCTGCGCGAGCGAGGCGTTTTCATTCGAGACTGGGTCAAAGTACTGCGTGGCGAAAATAAGACCCGCAGCTTGGGCATAGATAAAGAAGTCGAACCATTCGATGGTGGTTCCGACCATGGAGCCGGCGAGCACGCGCTTGTGCTCCCGAGTGATTCCAGTTGCCGGTTGGCTACGTTCAATTACAGGTGCAGACATAGGGTGACTCTCTCTATGGGTGCAAAAGCAGATGGATAAGGTCGATTACTTATCGCGGTTATCGACGATGCGCTTTGCCTTGCCCTCACCGCAGTCAACGTGGTCAACCACATCGACGCCGACGGAGATACCGATGCGGTTCTTGATCTGCTTCTTGAGCCAATCACCCGATGCTTCGATATCAGACTGGGCAACGTCTGTCGCATGTTCAACAACCAGCGTCAGGTGATCCATGCGCCCCTTCTTCGACAGGATGCATTGGTAGCGCGGGCGCAGGTTGGAATCCTCAGTGATGATTTCCTCAAACTGGGATGGGAAACAGTTCACGCCGCGCAGAATGATCATGTCGTCGTTTCGAGCCGAAATTCGGTCGATGCGGCGCATGGAACGCGCTGTTCCCGGCAGCAGGCGAGTGATGTCGTGCGTACGGTAACGGATGATCGGGAATGCTTCCTTGGTCAAGGAAGAAATCACGAGCTCGCCGTATTCTCCATCAGGCACCGGCTGCAGGGTTTCTGGGTCAATGATCTCTGGGTAGAAGTGATCCTCCCAGACGGTCAGACCGTCCTTGGTTTCCACGCATTCTTGCGCAACACCAGGACCCATGACCTCAGAGAGGCCATAAATATCGGTGGCCGTGATGCCAAAGCCTTCTTCGAGCTCGCGACGCATGCCCTCAGTCCACGGCTCGGCGCCGAAGACGCCAGCTCGAAGCGAGGTTTCACGCGGGTCGATGCCGTCTTTACGCATACGATCCAAAAGGTTAAGCATGTAGGACGGGGTGCCAAGGATGGCATCCGGCTGGAAGTCCTGCATGATCTGAATCTGGCGCTCGGTTTGACCACCAGAGGTTGGGATTGCGGTCGCGCCCAGCTCCTCGACGCCGTAGTGAGCGCCAAGACCACCGGTGAATAGGCCGTAGCCGAAGGTGATCTGCACCTTATCGCTTGGGCGCAGGCCACCGGCACGCAGGGAACGAGCCACGAGTTCAGCCCAGATCTTCACGTCATTTTGGGTATACCCCACCACGGTTGGGCGGCCGGTAGTGCCGGAGGACGCGTGGATACGGGAGATCTGGCTCTGGTTTACAGCAAACATTCCGAACGGATACTCGGAGCGCAGCGTTTCTTTGTCAGTGAACGGGAACTTGGCAAAGTCTGCCAGCTCCTTGAAGTCATCGGGGTGGACGCCCAATTCATCAAACGCACGACGGTAGTGAGGGACGTTGTAGTACGCGTGGCGCAGCTCGTTCTTTGCGCGCTGCGTCTGTAACGCGATGATTTCGTCGCGGGAAGCATACTCAATGCCCATCTGCGGGCCGTGGTGATCAGAAAAGATGTCAAACGTTGCGGTCACGTTGTTGCCTTTCGACTCGGGAGAATTGAGGTCCACACCCGCATTCCCTCGAAAGCGCTGCTCGAGATATTTAACTGTCTTGCTTGGGTTAAGCCGAGGAATATTAACCTCGGCGAATTCATGACCTACCGTTCGTTCAGGTAAATCATGTGAGGTACAATACAAGGCCTGTACGTGAGTTACAACACAATTAAAAAAGTTTCATGACCCAGGGCACATTTCCCGTTGGGAAAACGCAGCTAAGGCCTAGAATTTTTCTCTCACAGATTCTCCCCAGTCGAGCTACCCCCGCAGCACCCCAAAACTTCTAGCCCCTCAGGCCACCAAACAACAAGCCCACCACAACATCGGCGACTTCCTCCGCCTCCAGCTTGCCGCCCGGGTTGTACCACTCCGCCACTGAGTTGACCATGCCAAAGACCATGCGAGTCAAGATCGCAGCGTCCAGGTCAGACCTGATTGCGCCATCCTCCTGAGCATCGCGCACGAGCGGGATAACTGAGCGGGTTAGCTTACGACGTCGCTCCAAAGCGCGGGACTCAACCTCCGAGTTGCCACGCAGCCGCAGCAGCAAGGACACCGACTGCGGGTCTACACACAGCACATGAATGGACCCCTCCACCAGGCAGCGCACACGCTCCCCGGAAGCCAAGTCCGAATCTTTAACCTCGGCAACCACGGCCTCAAGCTCGCTGAGCGCGCGGGCAACCGTCAGCTCCAAAATCTCCTCTTTTGAAGAGATGTGGTGATAGAGCGCCGACTTTGTAATTCCCAGCTCGTGCGCAACATGCCCCATCGATGTCGCGTCATATCCACGGGCATTAAAAGCGCGCACAGCCGCGCTAATTACATCATCACGGGAATAGCCCGGGCGACCCCGCCCGGCACCAACATTTGCTTCAACCACGGTCCCCATTCAAGCAGAACGGCCAAAAAATGGTTAGACTCTCCAATCACCACACCCCCATTTCTCATCGAGTGCTTGCTCTAGATCTCCAGCTAACTAGGAGCATCCATGAGCCAGATCCTGCGCCCCGGCGTGGCCGAATCTGAAGAATTCGCCCACGTCCGCGCCATGTTTGAAAGCGATAAAGCCACCGCGCACATCGGCGCGGAGATTACCAAGCTCGAACTTGGACACTGCGAAGGCCAATTCACCATCCGCCCAGAGATGTGCAACGGCCACGGCACAGCACAGGGCGGTTTTCTCTACACCTTTGCCGATTCACTTTTTGCCGGCGCGTGCAACTCCCCCGGCGAAGTCGCCGTCGCTGCCCACAACTCCATTCACTACATCGCCCCCGCTTTCGAGGGCGACGTCGTCAGTGGCGTAGCCATCACGCGCGAGACTTGGGGACGCAACGGAATCGTCGACGTTTCGCTGAACATCCACGGCAAACCCATCGCGGAGTTCCGCGGAACCTTCCGCGTCCTGCCAGCCAAGAAGTAACGAAGTCCCATTACGTTGTTAGCAGTTCCACCCCAGGGC
>NZ_KV788627.1:42773-146829 GCF_001807365.1 Corynebacterium sp. HMSC06G04
GCAGTCAAACCACAAAAATGCAGCCAACATGACTATCAATGCATACCAAATAAACAAACTTAATTATTTACAATCGCGCCCAAAAGGCCCGATCCGGCACACACCACACCAGCCAAACATCCAGAATGACCAGCACAATCACAATCAACCACACAATGCAGAAAAAAGTACATTGGCACACTATTGAGTTCTCAGACATCATTCGCATTAGTTCAACAACATTTAACCTGCTGTTTCTCTAAGCGACTGGAGTTCATACTTTAGCTAACAAGTCGATATTTTGTCAACCAGGAGTTAATCTCTCCGCCGACCGCTTGTCGCGGCGACCTCGATAAATATACGCACGCCCCTAAAGGTTGACAAATCGCCAGGTCAAACACGAAAACCGCCCACCTTAGGTGGACGGTTCTCACGACTTGTCGCGCTAGAAGCCTTTAAACCAGGCGTGCGCCCGCAAAGTTCTTCTTGCCGCGACGTAGGACGAGCCAGGTGCCATGCAGTAGGTCCTCTGCTGCAGGCTCCCAGTCATCCGATTCAATGCGCTGGTTGTTGACGTAAGCGCCACCTTCCTTAATGGTGCGGCGTGCAGCGCCCTTGGAATCAGCCAGACCAGAAGCCACCAGAAGGTCAACGATGGTCCGCGGCTCGCCTTCCGTAATCTCAGCGACTGTGGTTTCAGACAACGCACCCGCCAGGGTCTTTTCATCCAGTTCTTTAAGCTCCGCCTTACCGAAGAGTGCCTGGGCAGCAAGCTCGACTGCCTTGGTTGCCTCTTCACCATGAACCATGTTGGTCATCTCCTGAGCCAGGCGACGCTGCGCAGCGCGCTTGTATGGCTCTTCCGCCACGGCCTTCTCGTACTCCGCGATTTCTTCCTGAGTCAGGAAGGTGAACCAACGCAGGTAGTCAATGACGACAGAGTCGCCAGCGTTAAGGAAGTACTGGTACCAGGAGTAAGCAGAGGTCTTTTCAGGATCCAGCCACAACTTGCCGCCGCCGGTGGACTTACCGAACTTCTGCCCCTGGGCGTCGGTAACCAGCGGAACGGTGAGCGCATGGACCTTAGCGTTATCCATGCGACGGTTCAGATCGACACCAGAGACAATGTTGCCCCACTGATCGCCGCCGCCGATCTGGAGCACGCAATCGTACTCACGGTGCAGGTGCACGTAGTCGTTGGACTGCAGCAGCATGTAGGAGAACTCGGTGTAGGAGATACCGTCAGATTCCAGGCGGCGCTTGACGGTGTCGCGGTCAAGCATGGTGTTCAGCGAGAAGTTCTTTCCGATATCACGCAGGAAGTCGATAACGGAAAGGTTCATGGTCCAATCAGCGTTGTTAACCATGATGGCGGCGTTTTCGCCCTCAAAATCCACAAAGCGACGCAGCTGCTTCTGGATTGCCTGCAGGTTCTGCTCGATGACGTCCATGCTGAGCATGGAACGCTCGCCCACATCGCGTGGGTCACCAATAGTGCCGGTCGCACCACCAGCAACGGTGATCGGGCGGTGGCCAAATTCCTGGAAGCGGCGCAGCATAATCATCGGCACTAGGTGCCCTGCGTGGAGGGAATCCCCCGTCGGGTCGAAACCGCAGTACAGGGTAATCGGCTTTTCGCACTCTTCGCGCAGTGCGTCGAGGTCGGTGGACTGGTTGATGAGGCCGCGCCAAGACAGCTCGTCAATAATGTTCATAAAGGTCTTCCTAATTTCTTCCTAGATTCGAGGTGCAGAAAAGTTTGTTAGGCCTCTGCTTGTGCAGGCCATGCTTTTGCGTGATCAGCTAGCATCACTGGGATGTCGTCCTCGATGGGATAGGCAATGCCGAGACGCTCATTGACCAGAACCTGTGCATCCTCGTTATAGGTCAGCGGCCCTTTATCTTGGGGGCAGACCAAAATCTCTAGAAGTTGTGGATCAAGACTCATGGCGTTAATCCTACACTCGGCGCTTCGGCCGGCGGCTCCAACCCAGCGATGCGAAATGCACAAGCGAAAAGCCGGCCGTCTTCACTCCCTGAAGATGACCGGCTCCACTGGCTTAAGCTTCTGCGATCACCGAAGCCTGTGCCCATTTCTTAAATTCCGCGGCAATCTCGTCAACGCGTTCACGCTGTTCAGCGACCCGCATACCTGCGGTTCCACCCTTGGTAGAACGCGAGGCCACCGCACCATCGATGGTGAGTACGTCACGCACTGCAGGGAGCAAGCGCTTATCGACGCCGGCGAGCTCCTCATCGCTGAGGTCCACCAGGTCCACTCCCCTTGCCTCGGCAATCTGAACGCACGCGCCCGAAGCCTCATGTGCCTCGCGGAACGGAACGCCTTGGCGAACCATCCACTCGGCGAGGTCCGTTGCCAGAGTGAATCCACGTGGGGCAAGCTCACGCATGCGGTCTTCGTGGAATTCCAAAGTGGAAACCAGGCCGGTCATGGCTGGCAGCAGCAGATTGAGCTGCGCCACCGAGTCAACGATCGGCTCTTTATCCTCCTGCAAGTCACGGTTATAGGCCAAAGGCTGCGCCTTCAGCGTGGCCAGCAATCCGGAAAGATTGCCAATGAGGCGGCCCGTCTTGCCGCGGGTTAGCTCCGCAACATCGGGATTCTTCTTCTGCGGCATGATGGAAGAACCGGTCGACCAAGCATCATCCAGGGTGACGTAACCGTATTCCGGAGTGCACCAATAGATGATTTCTTCCGCCAAGCGAGACATATCGACCGCGATTTGCGCCAAGACGAAAGCTGCCTCCGAGGCAAAGTCACGCGATGAGGTTCCATCCAGAGAGTTCTCCGCAGCTGAATCGAAGCCCAATTCCTGTGCAATGGCCTCCGGATCAAGGTGCAGCGAAGAACCCGCCAGCGCGCCAGAGCCATAAGGTGATACGGCTAGGCGCTTGTCCAGATCCTTCAAGCGATCGACGTCGCGAAGCAAAGGTTGCGCGTGCGCCAACAGCTGGTGTGCCAACAAGATCGGCTGTGCTGCCTGCGAGTGAGTCTTACCCGGCATGATTGCCTCCGGGTGCGCCGCTGCCTGCTGAGACAAAGCATCCACCAAGTCAGTGACCTGCAGAGCAATATCGCGAATGGCATCGCGGACCCACATGCGAAACAGGGTTGCTACCTGGTCATTGCGGGAACGACCCGCGCGCAGGCGGCCGCCGACCTCAGGCCCGACGATGTCGATAAGCCCGCGCTCCATCGCGCCGTGTACATCCTCATCGGTGGGCAGCGGACGGAACTCGCCGGAGGCTACCTTCTCCCCCAGCTGCGTCAGACCATCGAGCATGGTCTGCAGGTCGGCGTCGGAAAGCAGGCCTGCCTTGTGTAGGACCTTCGCATGTGCCTTGGAAGCCAAGACGTCATATGGCGCCAGGACCCAGTCGAAGTGAGTGGATACGGACAGGGCGAACATTGCCTCAGACGGGCCGCCGGTGAAGCGCCCGCCCCACAGTGCGCCCTCGTTTGTCTTATGCATTATTTCTTTCCGGTTGGGAAACCGCCATCGCGGTCACGCTGGTTGGAGATCTGGGTGGACAGGCCATGCAGCTGGACAAAGCCCTTGGCCGCGGACTGATCGAAGGCGTCGCCAGTGTCATAGGTGGCCAGGTCGAAGGAGTACAGAGACTCACCCGAGCGGCGACCATTGACAGTTGCGGTGCCGGCGTGGAGAACCATGCGGATATCGCCGGTGACGTTCTCCTGGGAGGACTCGATGAAGGCATCCAGGGAACGCTTCAGCGGCGAGTACCAGAGGCCGTCGTAGACCTCTTCGCTCCAGCGAGCGTCGGTCAGGCGCTTATAACGTGCGAGCTCACGCTCGACGGTGACATCCTCCAGCGCCTCGTGAGCCTTGATAAGCACCATGGCACCCGGAGCCTCGTAGACCTCGCGGGACTTGATGCCTACAAGCCGGTCCTCAACCATGTCGAGACGGCCGACGCCTTGTGCACCCGCGCGGCGATTGAGCTCTTCGATTGCTTCCAGAACGGTCACCGGCTTGCCGTCGATGGCAACGGGCTTGCCCTTTTCAAAGGAAATGATGACCTCATCGGGGGCGTTACCCAATGCCGGATCCTCGGTGTAGGCGTAAAGATCCTTTGTTGGCGGATTCCACAGATCCTCCAAAAAGCCGGTTTCTACCGCCCGGCCCCACACGTTTTGGTCAATAGAAAATGGCGAGGATGCGGACTGCTCAATCGGGAGGTTGATCTCCTCTGCGAAGGCGATTGCCTTGTCACGAGTCCAGGCGTAGTCACGCGCTGGCGCGATGATCTCTAGCGAAGGATCGAGTGCGCGGAAGGAAACCTCGAAGCGGACCTGATCGTTACCTTTACCAGTGCAACCGTGGGAAACGTGTGTTCCGCCGTGCTCCTGCGCAGCTTTCACGAGGTGCTTGGTGATAAGCGGGCGGGAAATCGCAGAAACGAGCGGGTACTGCTTCATGTACATGCCGTTAGCCTTGATGGTAGGCAGGCAGTACTCTTCTGCGAATTCATCCTTCGCGTCAATAACGATGGACTCGACCGCGCCGCAATCGAGGGCGCGTTGGCGTACCGACTCCATATTCTCGCCACCCTGGCCAAGGTCAAGAGAAACAGCAACAACGTCACCGCCGGTCATCTTAGCCAGGTAAGGGATCGCCACGGACGTATCCAGCCCGCCGGAATAAGCCAGTACAACACGTGCGCTCATAATCATTCTCCTTAGGTTATCTTCGAGCTACCGTTAATATTATACGATAGAACGTATAAAACCTAAACGTCGCGTGATGTGAGCTTCTTCGCAAGTTCCTCGCCGGTGGTCGACTCGCGGGCGAGGACGAAAATAGTGTCGTCACCAGCAATACAGCCGGCTACATCGCTCAAACCAACGCGGTCAATAAAGGAAGCCAAATACTGCGCAGCGCCGGCTGGAGTGCGCAGCATGGCGATGTTTCCTGAATGATCATGCGAGACAACAAGTTCGTCGAGCATGCGGCGCAGCTTCTCGCGGGGTCCGTTAAGCTGGTCTTCGAATTGCTCCAGCTCGCCGCCGACCATATAGAAGGAACGCCCGCCACCGCGCTTTACTTTCTTCGCACCAAGCTCGTCAAGATCGCGCGAAAGGGTTGCCTGGGTAATGTCGATTCCTTCATCAAGCAGCAGCTCAGAAAGCTGCACCTGGCTGGTGACGCGGGTGCGATCCAGAATTTCCAGGATCTTGGCTTGGCGCGCATTGCGCGTGGTCGGCGTCGTTGTCATCGCTAAAGAATTCTCCTTAAAACTCATGCCGGCAATCCGATATCCTCAAATGCACTAAGTCTTAGTGCATTAAATTCGCTTTCAAGCATAAACCTTCAGCGTGAAGGATTCCGGAATTGTCCCGGCGGGCGCCATTAACCTTGCGCACGCTCGAAAGTTGCGCGGATATAGCTTGCGGACTCAGCCAACTTCTGGGTCTCCCATTCATTGAGCTTGGGGGCCAAGCGCTTTTCGACTCCACCGCGGCCGACAACCGATGGCATGGAAAGCGCAACATCGTCGATGCCGTATTCCCCCTCCAGCATGGAGCAGACCGGATGAACCGCCTTCTCATCCAGCATGATCGATCGCGCAATCGCTACCGCGGAACGTGCCACACCAGCGTCGGTCCAGCCCTTTGCATTGAAGACGTCGTAGGCCGCGCCGACGACGGTTTCTTTGAGCTCTTCCTTACCTGGTAGCGAGCCGTGATGGAGCTCTTCAAGTTCTTCCCAGCCCAAGCCTTGGACGTTCAGTTTCGACAGCACTGGGAAGGCAGTCATGCCGTGTTCACCCATCATGTAACCGGTGACAGACTTGGGATCGATACCGAGCTCGCGCCCTACAGCCCAGCGCAGACGCGCTGAATCGAGCATGGTACCGGTACCAAAGAGTAGCTCGCGCGGGTAGTCGAACTCGCGGTGCGCAAGGGTAACCATTGCGTCCAAAGGATTGGTGATAAACAGGATGACCGCTTCACGCGTATGGGCAGTGATGCCTTCCATGACGTTGCGAATAACGTGGCCGGAAGAAACTGCCAACTCGGCACGGTCAGGAGCAGAACCCGGATTGTCCGGGTCCGGCTGCATGGACGCACCGGCAGATACGATGATGAGATCAGCATCGGCGCAGTCCTCGTAGGTACCGGCGTGGACGTGGATATGGTCAACGCCAGGCACGCCGGTGGATTGATCATGGTCCAGCGCCTCACCGTGTGCCACCTTATCGTTGACATCGATTGCGGCGATATCCGCGAAAAGGCCAGACTCCATGGCATAAGCAAGGACCGAGGATCCAACGTGACCCAGGCCAATACAAACAAGCTTTGTGGTGTTTAGGTTCTTCATATTCCCGAGCATAAACCTCACGCCGGACACGTGGTGCTTTAGCTGACGGTGGCTTCGGAAAACGCCAGCGCAAAGCGGTTAACCGCGGCGTCCAGCTCTGCCTCTTCAATCACCAGCGGCGGCGTCAAACGCACGACGGAATCATTCGGCGCATTCACAATTACTCCGTGCTTGAAGCCGGCGCTGACCACCTGTTTAGCCACAGGGCGTTCCAGAACCACGCCCAACATCAGGCCGCGACCGCGCACTTCTACTACGCCAGGCAACGCAGCTACGCGTTCTGCGAGCCGCTCTCCCTTGTTGCGTACCTCAGCAATGAACGCGGCATCGATAGTGTCCAGTACCGCATTTGCCGCCGCACACGCAACGGGATTGCCGCCAAAGGTCGTGCCGTGGCTCCCCGGAG
The DNA here is from genome assembly GCF_001807365.1 of Corynebacterium sp. HMSC06G04. NCBI lineage: Bacteria > Bacillati > Actinomycetota > Actinomycetes > Mycobacteriales > Corynebacteriaceae > Corynebacterium > Corynebacterium sp. HMSC06G04. Next base: position 49,524 of record NZ_KV788627.1, read on the forward strand.
TAAGCAAATCCTTCGCCGCGCCCCGTACGATGGTCGCGCCGATGGGCAGGCCCGCCCCCAAGCCTTTGGCCATGGTGATCACATCGGGCAAGATTCCCGCGGACTGGAAAGCGAAGAAGTCACCAGTACGCCCGACGCCAGTCTGAACCTCATCAACAATCAAGAGGAGCCCATATTCATCGCATAACTGGCGCACCTTAACCAGAAATCCATCCGGCGCGGGAATCACTCCGGTTTCGCCTTGGATAGGCTCCAAAATGATTGCCGCGGTATTGGCTGGATCCTGCTCCACCAATGTGCGCAGATATTCAATGTCGCCATAGGGATAAAATTCCACGCCAGCTGGCAGCGGCTCGAAAGGCGCCCGTTTGCCCGGCTGCCCCGTCATCGCGAGCGCGCCCATAGTACGCCCGTGGAATCCGTGGTGCGCCGCCAGCACCCGCTTCTTTCCAGTCAAGCGCGCTACCTTGAACGCAGCCTCGTTGGCCTCGGTACCGGAGTTGCAGAAGAATACCCGGGCATCGCTATCGCCCACCCGAGCCTCGAGCTTCTGTGCAACCTCAACCACAGGCTCGCTAGCAAAAAGATTGGATACGTGCGCCAACTTAGCCACCTGCTGGCTTACCGCCTGAACTACGGCAGGATGCCCGTAGCCTAGTGAATTGACCGCAATGCCGGCCAGCATGTCGATGTAGGACTTCCCCTCTTCATCAACCACGGTAGATCCTGCACCTGAGACCAATCCGAGCGGCGGAGCGCCCTAGGTATTCGTGATCGCCTCGTTCCACCGCTTTATAAGCGAAGTCATGCGTTATCGTCCTTTCTAAAGACCGTTCCTTCCGGATAATCAGCGCGGTCATAGTTATCAGGCAGAATCATCGTTCCGATGCCGCCGGAGGTCAGCAGCTCTAGGACCACCGCATGCTCGGTGCGGCCATCGAAAACGTGGGCCGCATTTACCCCTGCCTCCACTGCTTTAAGGCAGGCCTCCATCTTGGGAATCATCCCGCTGTCTAAGGTGGGCAAGAGCTGCGAAAGCTCGCTGCACTCAATCTTGGAGACCAAAGAATCGGAATCTGGCCAGTCGGTATAAAGGCCCTCCACGTTGGTTAGGACCACGAGCCTTTCCGCGCCCACAGCGCTAGCGAGCGCACCCGCCGCGGTATCCGCATTCACGTTATAAACCTCGCCATCCCTACCGGGCGCAATGGTTGACACCACGGGAATCCTTCCCGCATCCACGATGTCCATCAAGGCTTCGGGGTTGACGTCGGTAATATCGCCGACCAAACCAATGTTTGTCAGCCGCCCATCGATGTTGACCAGGCGCTTTCGGGCGCGAAATAGTCCTGCGTCCTCGCCCGAAGTGCCCACCGCGTAGGGCCCGTGGGAGTTGATGAGGTTGACCAATCCCCTGCCCACCTGGCCAAACAAGACCATCCGTACGACTTCCATCACCTCCGGGGTGGTTACCCGAAAGCCACCTTTGAATTCGCCCTCGATGCCGAGCCTGCCCAGCATCTGATTGATCTGCGGGCCGCCGCCGTGGACGACAATCGGCTTCGCGCCCACCGCGCGCAGAAAAACCATGTCTGCCGCGAACGCCGCCTTGAGCCGCTCATCCACCATGGCGTTGCCGCCATACTTCACCACGACTATTTTGTCGCGATAATGCTGGAGCCACGGCAGTGCCTCCGCCAAGACCGTGGCCCGATCCAAGTTCGTTAACTGCATAGTCTCCTCGCCTTTGCCTATTCCCCGAAGCTAAGAGCTATAGGCCGAGTTGATTTCGACGTACTGATGAGACAGATCCGTAGTCCGTACAAATGCTCGGCCTGGCCCGTTAAGACCTAAGTGAACGTGGACGTCAATATCGATTCCTGAAAGGTCCACCTCGCGCGCGCCGGGCGCGCCCGTGGAGTTGATGCAGACAGGCTGATTGTTGAAGGCAACAGAAATGTTTTCCGGATCCATATCCGCGTCCGCCATGCCCACTGCCGCAAGGACGCGGCCCCAATTGGGATCGGAGCCAAACATCGCACACTTGAACAGGTTATCCCGGCCCAGCGTCCGCGCAGCGGCAAGCGCCTGCGCATCGTCAGTGGTGCCCTCGACGGTGATTTTGACGCGCTTGGTCACCCCTTCCGCGTCGGCCTGCAGCTGATCCGCGATATCGGCACAGGCTTTAAGAACAGCATCGTCGAGCTCTTCCTGCGAAGGCTCGATGCCCGATGCACCATTTGCCAAGATGATGACGGTGTCATTAGTCGAGGTCGAGCCATCAATATCTAAGGTATTGAAGGTCGCATCGCATGCACTGTGCAGCGCTTGCTGCAGCGCGGCAGGCGTGGCCGCGGCGTCGGTTGTCAGGCACACGAGCATCGTTGCAAGCGAGGGCGCCATCATGCCCACGCCCTTGCCCATCGCACCCAAAGTCCATCCACCACCGTGCACCACAGCTTCCTTCGCCACGGTATCGGTGGTCATTATCGCCTCGGCGGCAGCGTGACCTCCTTCTGAGCTGAGTTGCCCCACGACGCCGCGAACGCCGCCCAATGTTTTATTCATCGGCAAAGGCTCGCCAATCAGCCCTGTGGAGCATACAGCGATATCTTGCCCGACAATTCCAGTTAGAGCAGCAAGTTCATCCACCATGGCTTGGGCATCTTTGTCGCCTTGCTTCCCGTTACAGGCGTTGGCGTTGCCCGAGTTATACAACACGGCCCTTACCTGCCCGTCTGCGACGGCGGCCTTGGAAAGTTTTACCGGTGAGGCAACGACCCGGTTGCGGGTAAATACCGCCGCTGCATTAAAATGTGGGCCTTGATTTACAACGAGCGCCATATCTGATTTTCCAGATGGCTTAATCCCAGCAGTGGTTGCTCCCGCCACAAAACCTTTCGGCGCGGTAACGCCAGTTGGTTTGGTCACGGGCACTCCTGGCGTGGTGGGTGATAGAGACATGATCTTCTCCTAATTAAAAAGGTGGCTATTAATAACCGCCTAGGGCGCGACGGCCGCCTGTGGCAGGCCGGCGGCTTCTTCAAGCCCTAGCGCGAGATTCATACATTGAACGGCGGCACCGGCGGTACCCTTGGTCAGATTGTCGAGCGCAACAGTGATGAGCAATCGTCGGGCACGACCGTCCACATGGGCCTGGATATGCACCATGTTGGAGCCCACTACGTTCTGCGTTTCTGGCTGGATTCCTCCTGGCAAAACTAGGCAAAAAGGCTCGTCCTTGTAGAAGTCCGCGAAGGCTTTGTGCACCTGGGAGGCATCCACTCCTCCAGCAAGAGGAGCGCTGATAGTTGCCAAAATCCCCCGCACCAGCGGGGCCAAGACCGGAGTAAAGCTGAGGTTGAGCTCAGCGTCACCGTGCACGAAAGGCGCCAGGTTCTGCACCATCTCCGGGGTATGACGGTGCGTGCCGCCCGGCGAATAGGCGCGCAAACTGCCCATGGTCTCAGCACCAAGCAACCCCACTGCGGCCTTCTTGCCGGCGCCGGAAACGCCAGTAACCGCAACCACGTTGAGCTCAGGTTCGATGAGCTCCTGCGCCAAGGCCGGCACAGCACCCAAAGTCACGGCGGTGGGAAAGCATCCCGGCACCGCTACCTGCGATGCCCCCTGCAGCTGTGCGCGATTTCCAGGCAGCTCTGGGATGCCATAGGGCCATGCGCCCGCGTAATCCCCACCATAGAACTCCCGCCAGTCCTCTTCGCTCCGGAGGCGGAAATCGGCCGCGCAATCAATCAACACCGGCGCTGCGACGCCGGTGCTTTGCGACGCCGCCTCAATCTCCCGCGCCAACTTCGCCGAGTGTCCGTGCGGCAGCGCCAGGAAGACCACCGAATGCCCAAGCAGGTTTTCCGCCGCAATGTCTTGAATAGTATTCCCCCACACCTGCGGCGCATTTGGCACGACCTGCGCCACCGGTTGCCCGGCTGTGGAGTGCCCACAGAGGGCGCCAATCCGCAGCTTACCGGACAAATATGCTGGATGGGACAAGAGCAGGCGCAGAATCTCGCCGCCTGCATATCCGGAAACGCCCGCGATGGCTACTGAAATACTCATGCGGGAAACAATAACAAGTTATGCAAGGCACTGCAATATATACGAGGAGTCTTTTATATCGCTCCAAAACGCAAAGTGCCTCCCGCGGCCCTCCTCTAACAATTGAGTGGAGAAGAAAGCCAAGCGGGAGGCACTAAACACTGAGCCTGAGGGCCTCCACCCTCGAGCCACAGCTTAGGAGTAAATCAGCACCTGAGTTACCAGCATGATGCCGCCGAAGACCAGAAGGAAGACCATCATCGGCCAGACGAAGCGCAGCCAGTGCGTGTACTTCATCTTCAGCATCTGCAGCGTTGCCATGACCAGGCCGGTCGGGCAGATGAACAGCATTGCATACTGTCCCCACTGATAAGCACAGACCACAATCCAACGGTCGATGCCCACCGTATCTGCCAGCGGCGCCATAATCGGCATGGACAGCACAGCTAGGCCGGAGGAGGAAGGAACAACGAAGCCCAGCAGGAAGAAGATGATCATCAGCATGATGATGAAGACTGGACCATGCATTCCCTCAACCAGGTTGGTTGCAGAGTTCAGCAGTGTATCGGAGATATGACCATCATTGAGCACCAGGTTGATGCCGCGGGCCAGACCGATAATCAGGGAAACGCCGACCAGGCTGGAAGCACCCTCAGTGAAGGCGTCGCAAAGCTCAGCTTCGCCCAAGCGATTCTCACCGGTTGCCGCAATGAACATGATGGCCAGGGCCACCGTGAGGAATGCGGCCGCCATCGTTGGGAACCACCAGCCCTGGGACATAACACCCCAGACCATCAACGGGAACGCGATAGCGAAGAGGATGAGGATGACCTTCTGACGAAGGTCGAACTTCTTAACGTCACCGGTGGCGTCCATGGACCACTGGCCCTCAAAGACTTCCTTATCCTCCAGGACATAGGAGAAGTTCGGGTCTGCCTTGAGGCGACGCGCATACCAAGCCATGTAGCTAATCACCACGATGCCGCCGACGACACAGCCGACCAGACGCCATACGATGCCGTCTGTGAAGTTGATACCCGCCGCGTTCGACGCGATAACAACCGAGAACGGGTTAATCGTAGAGAACGCCGTACCCATGGAACCTGCCAGGAAGATGGCGCCCACCACGACGATGGCGTCATAGCCTAGCGAGATAAAGATTGGGGCGAGGATTGGGTAAAAAGCAACAGCTTCCTCCTCCAAGCCACAGGCGGAACCGCCCATCACCATCAGCACGGAGACCACGACGACGAGCAGGAACTCGTGCCCCTTCGTCTTCTTGGTCAGTGCGACCAGGCCCGACTCGAAAGCGCCCGTTGCGCGGACCACGCCAATGAGGCCACCCAGCACGAGGATGAACACGATGATGTCAACGGCCTCGATGGTGCCCTGCACCATGCTGACCGGGATATCCCACAGACCAGCCGGGTTCTGCGTGACATGCTCATAAGTGCCCGGGACGGAAACTGCCTGCGTCAGTGCACCAGAGGTGAACTGATCGATGTTGATCTGCACGCCCAGGCTATCGAGAGTCTTCTGCGTAGCGTCCAGAACGTCGACCGAACCATCAGGGTTGGTCACGTTCAGCTTGCCCGAGTCAGGGTCATACATCAGCTTCGAATACGAGCCTGCCGGAACCAGCCAGGTGGCGATTGCAGAGATGACCGTCAGGGCAAACAGAATCGTAAAAGCAGACGGAACTGAGAAGTGAAACCTCCGCCTCTTCTTGGGGTCTGTATCCTTCTCTTTCATTGGCGCGGTCATGGCGCCTTCCTTTCATGTGATAAAAGGCCGGGGAAGCCAGCACATACTGTCTTACCCGGCCAATAAATTTCTCCTAAGAGGTTATAACGGTTCCGACGGAACCAGTCATGGCTTCACCGGCATGTTCGAGCGAGGTGATGATTGCTCGACGGCCGGCGCCCGAACGGGCGAACTCCAAGCAGGCTTCCACCTTCGGCAGCATTGAGCCTGGTGCAAAGGCTGCATCATCAATCAGCTTCTGTACCTCGTCAACGGTGACCTTCTCCAGAGCCTTTTGTTCTGGGGTGTTAAAGCCGGAGTAGGCGTAGTCAACTGCGGTGAGAATCAACAGGGTGTCTGCCTCAATCTGCTGAGCGATAAGAGCCGCGGTGCGGTCCTTATCGATGACTGCGGTGACACCGCTGAGCTGGCCTTCCTTGCGGACTACTGGGATGCCGCCACCACCGGCTGCGATGGCAATGCCACCGGAGCCCAGGATGTTGGCGATGCTCTTTGCCTCTACAACCTCGATAGGAAGTGGCGAGGCAATGACCCAACGCCAGCCGCGGCCGGAATCCTCGACGTAGGTGTTGCCGGTTTCCTTAGCCAACCGCTTTGCCTCTTCCTCGCTGTAGTACACACCGATGGGCTTGGTTGGGTTATCAAAAGCCGGGTCGTTTTCGTCGACAACCGTCTGCGTGATGAGGGAATAGCAGTCGCGCTCTAGGTTCCGCATGCGCAGCACATTCTCAATGGCCTGCTGGAGGTGGTATCCGATGTAGCCTTCGGACATTGCACCGCACTCGGCGAAAGGAATCTCTGGCGTGGTTCCCTCCTGGTGTGAGAAGTCGGAGGAAACCTTGATCATGCCAACCTGTGGACCGTTGCCGTGGGTAACCACGACCTCGTGGCCGGCCTCGATGAGGTCAACGATTGAGTCGGCGGTCTGGCGGATTGCTTCCAGCTGCTCGGTTGGGGTGTTTCCAAGGGCGTTGCCACCGAGGGCAACGACAACACGTCGCTTATCCATTGCACTTTCTCCTGGTGAAAAGACCTTGATTTTCTAGGACAAGGTGGCGTACATGACCGCCTTGATGGTGTGCAGACGATTCTCTGCCTCATCGAAGACCTTGGAGTAAGCGGACTCGAAGACCTCGTCGGAGACCTCCATCTCGCTAACGCCGAGCTTCTCGGAGATTTCCTTGCCAATGACGGTCTTGACATCGTGGAAGGAAGGCAGGCAGTGCATGAAGATGGCGTCGTCGGCAGCCATTGCCATGACATCCTTGGTGACACGGTATGGCTCGAGCAGCTTGACGCGCTCCTCCCAGAGCTCAGCCGGCTCACCCATGGACAGCCAGATGTCGGTGTAGATGACGTGAGCGTCGGTGCAGGCTTCCTTGACGTCTTCGGTCAGAGTGACGGAGCCGCCGGTCTCGGCTGCAATCTTGGTGCACTCCTCGACCAGGCCATCTTCTGGCATCTGTGCCTTCGGGCCACAAGCAACGAAGTGCATGCCGAGCTTTGCACAGACAACCATGAGGGAGTTTGCAACGTTGTTGCCTGCATCGCCCATGAAGACCAGCTTCAAGCCCTTCAGGCCCTGTGGGAAGTTCTCCTCTACAGTGAGCATGTCTGCAATCATCTGGGTTGGGTGGAACTCGGTGGTCAGGCCGTTCCAAACTGGAACGCCTGCGTTTGCGCCCAAGTCCTCAACAATTTCCTGAGCGAAGCCGCGGTACTCGATGCCGTCATACATGCGGCCTAGCACGCGAGCGGTGTCCTCGATGGACTCCTTCTTGCCCATCTGCGAGCTATCCGGTGCCAAGTAGGTAACGCCCATGCCGAGGTCGGAGCCGGCAACCTCGAATGCACAGCGGGTACGGGTCGAGGTCTTCTCGAAGAGGAGGGCGATGTTCTTGCCCTCGAGGTAGCGGTGCGGCACACCGGCCATCTTCATTTCTTTGAATTGCTTGGAGAGGCGGATAAGGTAGCGAATCTCGTCTGGGGTGTAGTCCAAAAGCTTGAGGAAGTTACGTCCGCTGAGGCTTACTGGCATTGTTGCCAACTCCTTTCTTTAATAGGGCCTTTTACCCTATTTTCACTCCGGCTACTCCCCTTCAATTCACGCTCATGGGGTGCGCCGGCCGAACCCGGAAGCCTTGTGCTTCTCATCTGAAGTTCTGGCTTTATCGTGACTCGATTTCCCCACCCGAGCAAGCGCTAATCGAGTTAATTTTTCATTAAATCCGGCGTTGGCCGCCACTAAACCCGATTTAAACCGCCTTTGAAGTGCAGGTTTCCACGCAAGGTTTAGATTGTGACATCCATCTCTTTTCCTAGAGACGGTAGCACAACGTACAAATTCACCCGGTTTAAACCGCTACCCAAACGCGAACAAAAGCCGGTTACATTACCCCTGACCAGTACCCCTCAACCAATAGGTCACGAGACTCGTAGGATGACTTTTTTAAAATATTGTGAACGTGGACCTTTACGGTAGAAAGCGAGATGCCGAGTTCGTCCGCGATTTCGCGATTGCTCTTGCGGGCAAGCACCAGGCCGGCCACTTCACGCTCGCGCTTCGAAAGGCCATGGGCCTCCGAAAAGCGCTCAAGGCTGCGCTCATGAAAGTCATCCGTTGCCGCATCTGCGATTGGCTTAACCGCCGCATCCGCACCAACGTGGCGCAGAACCACTCGCGCATGAGAGATGACCGCCCAGCCGATGGCAACGATCAGAACGTTTTCCATAAAATTGCGCTCCGGCAAGAATGAGAGCACATCGGGCCCGGCAGCCTCCCAGTCAAAGATGAGCTGATAGTAAACGTTCTCTGCCACCACCAGCACGGCACAGATAGCGACCTGGAAGAAGAGATGGCGGTAGGAATAAAGGCGTGCGCGCTCCGCGGGATCATTCGCGCGCAAGTAGCAGCCAAAGCCATAGCAAAGCAGAAATGCCAGCGTGATAGGCCGCATGTTGAAGAAAAAGAACTGGCGTAGTGCCGGGTCCTCTACTGCCCACAAGGCCGCGACGCTGCCTATCAGGAACAGCCCGACGCAGGCATGCGGCAGAAAGCGCCAGCCATTTAAGTAGCGCTGCACCACGATGGCCATCACAGCCATCATCACGCCACCCAGCAATATCGACTCGAAAGGCGCCGTAATTGCGTAAACAGAAACCTCACGGTTAGCCATTCCGCCGTGGATGAACTGCGTTCGAAAGACAAGCGCTATATCGAAGGCATAGACACCGAAGAATACCGCCAACAGTTTAAAAACCTGGGAGCGGGTGGCCACCAGGCATCCCACGCAGACGCCGGCGACCAGGACGCTGGCTAGCAGCATGCAGATAGTGAAATAGAAGACGGCATACTCTAGCACCAGCACCTACTTTCCCAGCAGCGAGAGAGAAACTGCCGGCCTTAAGTCACGTTCAATAGCGGGAGTAAGTTTAGCTCACAAGGTTAAGGATTCATTAAAAAAGGGCCGCGCAGCCACCCCATAGAAAAGGTGATCTGCGCGGCCCTTTTACGACGAGCTAGAGTTCGGCAGCTGAACCGAGCTTAAGCGCGCATCTGAGCGCCCAATCGCTGCTCGGCGAGCTGTGCGGCAGCCAGGCGGTGCTCGTTTGCTTCCTCGTCGGTCAGCGTGCGGTCGGAGGCACGGAAGATCAGCTGGAAGGCGAGTGACTTTTTGGCCTCACCGAGCTGCTCGCCGCGGAAGACGTCGAAAAGCTCAACGCCCTCGAGAAGTTCGCCGGCGCCTTCCTCCACGACCTTACGCACCGACTCAGCAGGAGTGTCTTCGTCGACTACCAACGCGATGTCTTGGTGAAGTGCCGGGAATGCAGACAGAACCGGAGCTGGGAACATCTCCTCAGTAGGCAGCGCGTTTACATCCATCTCCATCGCGCAAGTCCGCGCCGGCAGGTTCAGTGCCTCGAGGACCTCTGGATGTAGCTCGCCTGCATGGCCCACGACGATGCTCTCGCCGCCCACAACAGCCTTAATCGCTGCGCAACGGCCCGGGTGCCACGGCAGCTCGGAGGCAGCCTCTACCTCGATCTCTACGCCGGCCGCGCGAGCGACCAGGCGCGCAGACTCAATGGCATCGGCGTAGGTGTAGGCACGACCCTTGCCCCATGGGCCCTCGTGCTCGACGTTGCCGGTAGCAACGGTAGCCACGTGCAGCGGCTGATGCGGAAGGGAGTCGCGCAGCTGCTGCACTGTAGCGTCGCTAGGACGCTGCGCAACGGAAGGCATCTCGGAAGCGTCCGCACGCTTGAAGGAAACCTGCTGCAGGCCGTACAACGCGAGGTCGTTACGGCCACGAGCAACGTTGCGTGCAACTGCTTCGAGCATGTTCGGCAGCAAGGTGGTGCTCAGAATCGCCTTGTCTGACTCGAGCGGGTTCTGCACGGAAACGGTCTTGCGGCGCTCGTCATCGCCTTCCAGGCCCCAGACATCGAAAGTGTTGTTGGCGATGAACGGCGAAGGCAGCACCTCAGCGTAGCCTGCATATGCCAGGCCGTGACCGATAGCGCGGCGACGCTTCTGTGCCGGGGTCAGACCGCGGCCACCAACTGGGGTCGGCAGAATCGTCGGGATATCCTCTAGGCCTTCCAGACGCAGCACCTCCTCAATGAGGTCAACATCCATGGTGATGTCGGTGCGCCAGGTAGCCGGGGTAACCAGCAGGTTGTCACCGGACTCTTCAACCTCGCAGCCGACCTCTTGGAGACGGTTCACGACGGTCTCACGGGAGTATTCAACACCGGCGTACTCGCTCGGCTTGGTGGCGCGCATGGTGATCTGCTGCGGGCGAGCGACCTCGCCGACCAGGGTGCGGCCGGCCTCGATGGTTCCGCCAGCGATCTGCACGAGCAGTGCACAGGCGACGTCGAGTGCGACCTCAACGATGGCCGGATCTACGCCTCGCTCAAAGCGACGGGATGCCTCAGAAGACAGTTTGTGGCGGCGCGAGGTGCGAGCCACGGTGATGGAATCCCAGTTCGCGGCCTCGAAGTAGACGTTGGTGGTGCCGTTTTCGCCCTCGGTAATCTCCGAGCTCGTTCCGCCCATCACACCGGCCAGGGACTGGATGCCGTTGTCGTCGCAGATGACTACATCCTCGGCGTCGAGGGTGCGCTCAACGTGGTCAAGGGTCTCGAACTTCTCCCCTGCCTGCGCGTTACGTACAACAAGGTCGCCAGAAATCTGATCGGCGTCGAAAGCGTGCATCGGCTGGCCGAGCAGCAGCATGACGTAGTTGGTTACGTCGGTTGCTGGGTTAACAGGGCGTTGGCCTGCCAGCATGAGCTCGCGCTCCATCCAGAACGGAGTGCGCGCGGTCGGGTCAATGCCAGTGACCTTCCGCAGGCCAAAGCGCTGTGCCTTGGTCTCCTCGCGCAGCTCAACATTGATGAGTGAGCCACTAGCCTCCGGCACGGCGCTGACATCGATGCCAGCAACGGAAGGGTCCTGCGCCGGGCACGCGTAATCGAGGCCGAAGGCCGAAGCAACCTCGCTGCCGAGGCCGCGCAGGGAAAGCGCGTAGCCACGGTCCGGAGTGATGTTGACGTCGAAGACAGTATCGTCCAGCCCCAAGAACGGACGGGCATCCTGGCCGACTTTGTCCGCGAACTCCTCGCCCAAGGTGATGATTCCATCGGACTTCTCAGCGATGCCCAACTCGGCCGCGGAGCACATCATGCCCGCAGAGATCTTGCCGTAGGTCTCACGTGCGGAGATCTTGAAGCCGCCTGGCAGCTCAGCACCTGGCAGGGAGACTACGACGTAGTCCCCCAAGCGGAAGTTGCGCGCACCACAAATAATGCCTTGGAGCTCGCCGGTGCCGTTAGCGTCGCCGACATTGATCTGGCAATAACGGATTGGCTTCTTGAAGCCCTCGAGCTCCTCGAAGGAGTCAACGTGGCCGATAACGAGCGGGCCGGTGATTTCTGGCAGGCCCTCGTAGCCCTCGGTCTCAAAGCCGACGCGAACGAAACCAGCGTCAAGTTCTTCCGGGGTGGCTGACCAGCCGGGATTTTTCGCGCCAAGCAACCTGGTTACCCAGCTCTGGGAAATAAGCATTGTGTCTAGATTCCTTCCTAATTGCGGGGTAAACGGTTATGCCTGGACGCCGAACGGCAGGGTGAAACGAACGTCGCCCTCGACCATGTCGCGCATATCGGTCAGGCCGTTGCGGAACTGCAGGGTGCGCTCTAGGCCCATGCCGAAAGCGAATCCGGTGTATTCCTCCGGGTCAACGCCTACTGCGCGCAGGACGTTCGGGTTGACCATGCCGCAGCCGCCCCACTCGATCCAACCGGCGCCGCCCTTCTTGTTCGGGAACCAGACGTCAACCTCAGCGGAAGGCTCGGTGAATGGGAAGTAGTTAGTGCGCATGCGCGTCTTGGTCTCTGGACCAAACAGCACCTTCGCCAGGTGATCCAGAGTGCCGCGCAGGTGTGCCATGGTAAGCCCCTTGTCCACTGCCAGGCCTTCGACCTGGTGAAAGACTGGAGTGTGGGTGGCATCGAGCTCGTCGGTACGGAAGACACGGCCCGGGCAAGCAATGTAGAGCGGAACATCGCGGTCCAACATGGTGCGTACCTGCACCGGTGAGGTGTGCGTGCGCAGAACCTGTCGCGAATCTTCCTTACCCACGTGGAAGGTATCCTGCAGGGTACGTGCCGGGTGGTCAGGCTTGAAGTTCAGTGCGTCGAAGTTAAAGTACTCAGCCTCAACCTCAGGCCCCTCGGCGATCTCCCAGCCCATGCCAACAAAGATGTCAGCAATGCGCTCCGAAAGCGCGGTGATTGGGTGAAGCGCACCGGTCTGGTTGCGGGTGGTCGGGATGGTCACGTCGACGGTCTCTGCCGCCAGCTGCGCCTTCCGTGCCTCTGCTTCCAGCTGCTGCTGGACCTGGGCAAAGCGCTTTTCGACGCGCCCGCGCGCCATGTTGACGTTCTTGCCTGCGTCTTTGCGCTGGTCCTTTGGCAGGCTGCCAAGCATGGTGCGTGCCTGTGGGATATAGCCCTGCTCGCCCAAGTGCTCGCGGCGAGCGGCAGCCAGCTCATCGAGGCTTGTAGCAGCGTCAAATGCGGCTATGGCGGAATCGGCAGCCGCGCCCAGCGCGGCTTCGGTCAATTCGATCTGAGATGTGTCGGACACGTGCCTTGAAACCTTCTTCTTGCGCGAAAACTAACGGCGCTAATCATACCGTAGTGACCGTCACAAGAAGCCAGCAGGGGCACCAGCTAGCGGCTATGAGACTTCGCAGATTCGTAAAGACAGATAGAAGCGGCGGTGGCGAGATTCAGCGACTCCGCGCGGCCCAAGATCGGGATGCGCACGCGCATGTCTGCCTCGTCGAGCAGCTCCCCCAGCCCGTGTGCCTCGTTGCCGAATAGCCACGCGGTGGGCTGGCTGAGATCTGCCTCCGCAAGGTCGACCTCGCCGTCGGCTGCGGTGGCAAGAATCTGCATACCAGACTTGCGCAACTGGCCTAGGACGTCCTTGATGTTAGGGTCGCGCGCAACGGGAACGTGGAAGAGCGAACCTGCTGAGGAACGCGCCACCTTGCAGCCTAGGGGATCCACGGTCTCGCCGGCGAAGATGACGCCATCGGCGCCCATGGCGTCAGAAGTCCTGATCAAGGTACCCGCGTTGCCTGGCTCCGAGGTCAAGACCGGAACCGAGACCAGACGTGGTTTGGCGTTGAGAATCTTGCCCACTGACCACAGCACCGGCTTGCAGAGGGCAAATAGCCCGGTGGTGCTTGCGGTATCAGACATGTGGCGCGCTGCTTTATCCGTGATGGGATGGACGTAGACATCCATGTAGCCGGCAGCGGTGACGATGTCTGCGAAACGCTCGGCTGCCTTCTCGGTGACGAAGACATCGGTTGCGGCACCGGTGGACACTGCCGCGTCCACCGCATTTTCGCCCTCAATGATGAACTGCTTGGCCTTGCGCCTATTAGCCGCGCGGTGCAGCTTGACCGCATTAACGATGCGCGGGGTTCTCTCAGTAAAAGCAGATTCAAAGTCCAATTCCATAGCCCCAAATCTAGCAGCGCATACGCCCCACACACCAAAAGGATTAAGCCACACCCCAAAAGCACCAAAAGCCCCAGAAAACCACCAAACCCACCACAGCAAAAGCCGTAGTGGGCGAGTATTAGAGCGCGGGCTTAAGTGAGCAAACGCTTAGCGACGCAGCGGGATACCGCGGCCATCGCGGTCGTAGCCGCCGGCACCAGCGATGATCATGATGAACTCGACGAACGCCCAGATCGAGAGAGCGCCACCGATAAAAAAGCCGATGAACACGACGAGGGTCACAGCGGAAACCGCGAACGTAATCAGCTGTGCGATACCGCGGTTGGTCTTGCCCAAGTAGAAGTTGTGCGCGCCCAAGTAGCCGAAGAAGAAAGCCAGCAGCATCGCTGCAACCCAGGACTTCTGCTCGACGCCTGCTGGGTACTGCTGAACTGGGTAGGCCTGGCCGTACTGTGGCTGACCGCCCTGGTATGGAGCAGGCGCAGGAGCGTTGTTGTTGAACTGCTGCGGCTGCTGGCCAAACGGGTTCTGCGGCTGGTTGCCGTAACCTTGAGGGTTTCCGTTGTTTGGATAGGTCATAGAAGGCTCCTGAGAAATGGGCAAAAGATGAAAAGGAGTACACGCCGGAAAAGTCCGCGCCGTGTGTCACAGACAAACTAGCACGAGCTAACTGCGACTTCCTAGATGGGTATAGAAAGCTGGGGAAAAATCCCCAAACGGCTAGACGCGCAGACAACACAACATAAAAAGCTCCCTCTACCCTTTCACGCCATAATTGACGGAAAGCGATAGCGGGAGCTTTAAAAGCAATACGCTTTGCGCATACCTATTTAATTAGGCAGCCTTCGGAGCGTTGATGTCCTCCGGCAGAGCAGCCTTGGCTGCCTCGCACAGTGCGGAGAATGCCTCGAAGTCGTTGACTGCAAGCTCAGCGAGGATCTTGCGGTCAACCTCGATCTCAGCCAGGCGCAGGCCGTGGATGAGGCGGTTGTAGGTGATGTCGTTCATGCGGGCAGCGGCGTTGATGCGCTGGATCCACAGCTTACGGAACTCAGACTTACGAGCGCGACGATCGCGGTAAGCGTAAGTCATGGAGTGCAGCCACTGCTCCTTAGCCTTACGGTACAGGCGGGAACGCTGGCCGCGGTAGCCCTTAGCGGACTTCAGAATCGCGCGACGCTTCTTCTTGGCGTTAACTGAGCGCTTTACTCGTGCCACAGTATTACTTCCTTATCTTGTGTGGGTCTAGTAAGTGGGTTGATTCGGCGCTAATTAGGAGCGGCCGAGCAGGCGCTTTACGCGCTTGACGTCGGAAGGTGCAACGTCCTTGGTGCCCTTAAGACGACGGGTCTGCTTGGATGGCTTGCCCTCCAGCAGGTGGCGGCGGCCAGCCTGCTCACGGCGCAGCTTGCCGGAACCGGTCACCTTGATGCGCTTGGCGGTGCCCTTGTGGGTCTTCTGCTTCATGAGAATTAAGTCCTTAAATCCTAAGTGGAGTTTGGTCTACTTCTTGCCCTTGCGGACGGGTCCCAGAACCATGGTCATGTTGCGACCATCCTGCTTGGGGCGGGACTCGACGGAGCCGTACTCAGCGACATCCTCGGCGAGGCGCTCCAACAGGCGGAAACCAAGCTCCGGACGCGACTGCTCGCGGCCACGGAACATGATGGTTACCTTGACCTTGGAACCCTTCTCCAGGAAGCGCACCACGTTGCCCTTCTTGGTCTCATAATCGTGATCATCGATCTTCGGACGGAACTTCTGTTCCTTGACCACAGTCTGCTGTTGGTTCTTGCGGGCTTCGCGAGCCTTCTGAGCCTGCTCGTACTTAAACTTTCCGTAGTCCATGATCTTGGCTACGGGCGGCTTTGCATTAGGCGCAACCTCAACAAGATCAAGGTCTGCTTCATATGCAAGCTTGCGAGCATCATCAGTACGGACGATGCCCACCTGTTCACCACCGGGGCCAACTAGACGGACCTCGGGTACTCGGATGCGCTCATTGATGCGAGCTTCAGCGCTGATTGTGGTTCTCCTCGATTAAGGGGGTGGGTTAGTGATGTGCCTACCGAGACCACAAACGAAAAACCCGGTCTGCCATAAGGCAGCCGGGAGTTCTCACAAAAATGCCGAGGTATTAACCTCAACCCTTTTACCTTTATCCTTCGAACCAAAGAGATTCGCGGCTTCAGGTGGGAGAAACTCCGCTTGTGACCCGTAGCCTCCTGGAGAAGGCCCTACGGGCGGTAGTGCTGATTAGTATAACCCCCACTTCACGCAGAGCCAAATCGCCACGCGCAACTAATTACGCGCTCACTGCCAGAGGTGACTACAGGAGCTCCTTCAGGAACTGACCTGTATAGGAGCCTTCCACCTTTGCGACATCTTCTGGAGTGCCCTCGGCTACGACGCGACCGCCGCCATTTCCGCCTTCGGGGCCCATGTCCACGATCCAGTCAGCGGCCTTAATCACGTCAAGGTTGTGCTCGATGATAAGAACCGAGTTGCCCTTGTCCACCAGCCCTTGGATAACCAGCATGAGCTTGCGAATGTCCTCGAAGTGCAGGCCCGTGGTTGGCTCGTCCAGAATGTAGACGGTGCGCCCCTTGGTGCGTTTTTGCAGCTCTGCAGCAAGCTTCACGCGCTGCGCCTCGCCGCCAGACAGCGTGGTGGCCGCTTGGCCTAGGCGAACATAGCCCAGTCCGACGTCGACAAGCGTGGCGAGGTAACGGTGAATCGAGGTGATCGGCTCGAAGAACTCGGCGGCCTCGGAGATAGGCATGTTGAGGACCTCAGCGATGTTCTTGCCCTTGTAGAGGACCTCCAGGGTTTCCCGGTTATAGCGCGCACCCTCACAGACCTCACACGGGACATAAACGTCCGGCAGGAAGTTCATCTCGATCTTCAACGTGCCGTCACCCTGGCAGGCCTCGCAGCGGCCACCCTTTACGTTAAAGGAGAAACGGCCTGGCTTGTATCCGCGCACCTTTGCCTCTTGGGTCTCCGCAAAGAGGTTGCGAATCTTGTCGAATACACCGGTGTAGGTAGCCGGGTTGGAACGCGGGGTACGGCCGATCGGGCTCTGGTCCACCTGCACCAGCTTGTCGAGGTGCTCGACCCCCTCGACGCGCTTGGCGCGGCCTGGCACCTGGCGCGCACGGTTGAGCTTGTTGGACAGCGTCTTTGCCAGAATCTGGTTGACCACAGTGGACTTGCCAGAACCCGATACACCGGTGATGCAGCAAAGCACGCCCAGCGGGATCTCAACGTCGATGCCCTTCAGGTTGTTTTCCCGAGCACCGACTACTTTGAGCTTGCGTTCAGGGTCAATCTCGCGACGCTTATCCGGCACCGCCAGCACGCGCTTGCCAGACAGATACTGACCCGTAAGCGATTCTTCCTTATCCATGATGCCGGCGGGCTCGCCTTGATAGACAACCTCGCCGCCGTACTCGCCGGCGCGCGGGCCAACATCAACAAGCCAGTCGGCCTCGCGGATGGTGTCTTCATCGTGCTCAACCACAATCAACGTATTGCCGATGTCGCGGAGGCGCTTCAAAGTAGCGATGAGGCGCTGATTGTCGCGCTGGTGCAGACCAATGGAAGGCTCATCCAGCACATACAGCACGCCAGCCAGACCCGAACCAATCTGGGTTGCCAGGCGGATGCGCTGCGCCTCACCACCAGAAAGCGTGGAAGCGCCACGATCCAAGGTGAGGTAATTCAGACCCACGTCGAGTAGGAATCGCAGGCGGGCCTGAATCTCCTTCAATACGGCGCCAGCGATGATTTCCTCGCGGTGCCCCAGTACGAGCGAGTCGAGGAATTCCGCGGCCTCTTCGATAGACAGCGCGGACAGCCCCGCGATGGACTTCTCGCCGTGCGCGGTGGAGGCAAGCCGCACAGCCAAGATCTCCGGGCGTAGGCGCGTGCCATTACAGGTATTGCAAGCCACCCGGCGGGTGTACTGCAGCAGGCGGTCCTTCTGCGACTCGGAATCGGCCTGCTCAAGCTTGCGCTCCAAGAAGCCGATCGCACCCTCAAAGGGAGCGGTCCAGTTGCGCTGCCTGCCGTAGCGGTTCTTATAGCGCACGTTTACTTCCACGTCGGTGCCATAAATCAGCGCATCGCGCTGCTGCTTTGTCAGCTGTGAGACCGGAGTCCGCGGATCAAAGCCCAACGTCTTACCAAGGCCCTCGACGAGTTTGACGAAGTAGCGCGAATTCGGGCTGGAATGCCACGGCTGGATGGCGTCGACTGCTGGAGCGTCAGGATCCGGAATCAGCAGATCTACGTCGACCTCAAGTCGGGTACCTAGACCGTCACATTCTGGACAGGAGCCGAAAGGCGCATTGAAGGAAAACGCACGCGGCTCGTATTCCTCGATGGTTAGGGTGTGACCATTGGGGCAGGCGGCCTTTTCCGAGTAGGTATGAGTGAGCTCGGGGCTATCGATGAAGTCGAGGGTAACGAGACCGTCTGCCAGGCGGAGCGCAGTTTCGACAGAATCGGTCAGACGCTGCTTCTGTGAGGCCTTGACCTGCAAACGGTCCACCACCACGTCAATATCGTGCTTGATCTGCTTCTTCAGCGTCGGCGGCTCAGTTAATTGATAAACCTCGCCATCAACCCGCACGCGGGAGAAACCCTGAGATGCAAGATCGGCAAAGAGATCCACAAACTCGCCCTTGCGGTGTCGCACCACGGGAGCCAGGACCTGGAACTTTAGCTTTTCCTCGAGTTCAAGCACTGTGTCCACGATTTGCTGCGGGGTCTGACGCTCAATCACGGCGTCGCACTTCGGGCAATGCGGCGTGCCCGCGCGGGAGAATAAAAGGCGCAGATAGTCGTAGATCTCCGTGATGGTGCCCACCGTAGAACGCGGGTTGTGGTTGGTGGACTTCTGGTCAATTGAGACCGCGGGAGAAAGACCGTCAATGAATTCGACGTCAGGCTTGTCCATCTGGCCTAGGAACATGCGGGCGTAGGAGCTCAGCGATTCAACATAACGCCGCTGGCCTTCCGCGAAGATAGTGTCAAAAGCCAACGATGACTTGCCGGAACCAGAAAGGCCGGTAAAGACCACCATCTTGTCGCGCGGCAGGTCGATATCGACGCCCTTGAGATTGTGCTCGCGAGCACCGCGTACGACCAAACGATCAGCCACTTATTGCCTCCTTTGTCAGCCTAGCTTCGCGCCCATCCTAGGTTCTGTTGGGGATAAGCAGCCAGACCAGTGAAAAATGTCTATCTCGAAATCTACCCGTAGGGTTGGACACATGAATAACGCGCTAAAGCTTAAAAGTATTTCCGTGTCCGAGATGGACAACAACTGCTACCTCATCTGTGCCGGCGAAGAAGCACTGCTTGTCGACGCCGCGGATGACGCTCCCGCACTCCTCAACCTGGCCAAGGAAAACGGCGTACGCATTAGCGCCGTGCTTACTACCCACCGCCACTGGGACCATGTCCGCGCCACTAAGGAAGTAATCAAAGCTACCGGCGCTACCCACTACGCCTCCTTCCTCGACTCCCCTGCGATGCCGGCGCCTGTCGACGTCGAGTTGAAGCAGGGAGACACACTGACTTTCGCAGGCCACGAATTCCCGGCGATTATTTTGCGCGGCCATACCCCAGGCGGCGTCGCCATCGCCGTCGATATCGATGGAACCACGAATCTCTTCGTGGGCGACAGCCTCTTCCCCGGCGGTGTGGGCCGCACCGATTCGGAGGGTGACTTTGTACGCCTTTATAAAGACGTCAACGAGCGCATCTTCGATGTCTACCCAGATACCGCCATCGTGCGACCCGGCCACGGCAAGTCCACCACTTTGGGTGAGGAGCGTCCAAAACTTGGTGAATGGTGGCAGCGCCGCTGGTAGATGCGACCTTTGCGCACCAAGTGGTGGGTGGATAAGCACGGTTTCCGCCCACAGCGGTCGGCGTTTTCCGTACACTGGTGAGAAGTTCGTTACTTTACTCAATGAATCTCGACGAATGGAGTAACAAGTGATTCGTAAGTTTGCTCGCCCTATGCTGGCTTCTGTTTTTGTCTGGGACGGCGTCGATACCCTGCGTAACGCCTCCGACCACGTAGCCGAGACCGAGTCCGTTCTGCAGCGTCTGCGCAAGGTTGTCCCGGCACAGTACGCCGGTTACATCCCGAACGACCCAGAGCTGGCTGCCCGCGCAGTCGGCGGCCTGAAGGTCGGCGCCGGCTCCACCCTGGCGCTGGGCAAGGCACCGCGCACCTCCGCAGCAGTGTTGGCGCTTTCTACCCTGCCTAATCTCCTCGGCCGCAACGCCTTCTGGGAAGCAGAGGATTCTGAGGAGAAGAACAATCGCCGCAACGGTTTCATTACCAACACCGCTCTGCTTGGTGCACTGTTCATCGCTACCCAGGACACCGAGGGTAAGCCTTCCCTGGCATGGCGCGCATCCAAGTCCGCAGAGCGCACCAACAAGAAGATCCAGAAGGCTCTGCCGACCAAGTCCGAGCAGCAGAAGTTCGCTGATAACCTCTCCGACCGCGCCGATGAGTTCTCCACCAAGGCCAGCGATTGGTTCGAGGGCGCTAAGGAATACGTCGATGACAACAAGGATGACTGGCAGGCAACCGGCAAGGACCTGGTAGATTCCGCTCGCTCCTTCATCGAGGACAGCGCCGAGCAGGCAAAGAGCTTCATCGATGACAACAAGGATGACTGGCTGTCCACCGCCCAGGAAAACGCTGAGCTGGCTCGCAAAAAAGCTGTGAAGGCAGCTTCCAAGGCTCAGGAGCGCGCTGACTTCGCTCGCGCACAGGTTGATACCAAGGCCAACAAGCGTGCTGCCAAGAAGGCCTCCAAGCGCGCTGAGAAGCTGCAGAAGGAAGCTTCCAAGAAGCTCGACAAGGCAATCAACAAGTTCGGTGACCGCCTGAACTAAGCCTTTAACCTCCAACGGCCCAGCAAGGTATGCTGGGCCGTTGTCGTTTTTATCAATCTCTTCGCGTATTGAGGTGTATTAACCGTCGTGGCCTCCCCAGAACATAGCCCAAATCACCCGCAGAACGAGCAGGTAGCACAGGAGATTGCCGCTGAGCAGGCCTACGTTGACAGCCTCTTTTCAAGGCTGGACCACGAGGTCGCCCAAGCCAACGAACGCCTCAACGAGGTGCAGGCCGCAGTGGACCCGCACACGCCTGATGCGGATGCCCTAGTCCGCCGTGAAACGGAGTACCACGGCCTGCAAGCCAAGCTGGACCGTCTAAATCTCGCGCAGCTAGGCCTCGTCTTCGGCCGCATCGATATCGATGCCCCAGGCGATAATCCCACCGCAGAAGGCCTAGACCGCCGCTACATCGGCAGGATGGGCTTAGATGCCCGCGAAGAGGATTACCGCACTCTCCTGCTGGACTGGCGCGCGCCGATGGCACGTCCTTTCTACCTGGCCACCACTGCGCAGCCAGAGGGCGTTACGGTCCGCCGCCACATCCGTACCAAAGGCCGAACCGTAACTGATATCAACGATGAAGTTCTCTCCGGTGCTGGCGCGGCGGAAGAAACCGCGGGCGTCGCCAGTGAGTCCGCGCTCTATCACGCGTTGCAGCGTGCTCGCACCGGCCACATGGAATCCATCGTGGAGACCCTTCAGCGCGAGCAAGACGAGATTATCCGCGATAGCACCCGCGGCGTACTCGTGGTCGAAGGTGGTCCCGGGACGGGCAAGACCGCAGTCGCTTTGCACCGCGTGGCCTATCTCCTCTACACCCATCGCGAGCAGCTGGCGGCCACGGGCGTGCTCATCGTCGGGCCTAATTCCACCTTCCTTGACTACATCTCGCGCGTCCTTCCAGAACTGGGTGAAACCGGCGTGGTTCTTTCCACCATCGGTGAGCTCTTCCCCGGCGTTCGCCCCACCCACCAAGAGTCTTTGGCCGCGCGCGAAATCAAAGGCTCGGAGGCGATGGTGGAAATTCTCGCAGCCGCGGTGAAGAACAACCAGACGCTTCCCGAAGGCCCGCGCCGCATTCGCGCGGAGCACTTGGAGCTGACCGTCGACCCCGCGATGATTAAGGCGGCCCGCACCCGCGCGCGTCGTTCGCGCAAGCCGCACAATGACGCGCAGGCGGCCTTCGCCGAACATCTCACGGAGTCACTCGCCCAGCAGATGGCTGAAAAGATTGGTGCCGACCCGCTAGGTGGCAAGAACCTGCTCTCGCGCGCGGACATCGACCAGCTCCACGATGACCTGGCGGAGGAACCACAAGTGCGCGAGCTCATCGACGAGTTCTGGCCTACCCTGGACCCGCGCGCAGTACTGGCGGATTTGCTATCTTCGCGTGCGCTTATCGACGCCGCGGCACCGGACTACGACACCGAGACCCGCGACGGCCTGTACCGCGTGCAGGGCGACGCGTGGGCGCCTTCCGACGCCGCGCTCCTCGACGAGCTCGCGGTACTCATCGGCATGCCGAATCCAGAGGAGGAAAAGGCTGCCGCGGATCAGGCCTGGCGCGAGCAAGTTGCCGACGCCGAAGACGCGCTCGACATCTTGTCCTCCTCCGATTCCACAGACAACGACGATGACATGTTCGACGCCGAGATCCTGTCTGCACACGACGTCATCGACGCTGAGACCCTTGCCCGCCGCCAGGAGGTGCGCGATAACCGCACCACCGCGCAACGTGCCCAGGAAGACTACACGTGGGCCTACGGCCACATCATCGTCGACGAGGCCCAGGAATTAAGTCCGATGGAATGGCGCATGCTCTTTCGCCGCAGCCCTTCGCGCTGGATGACGCTCGTGGGCGATACCGCGCAAACCGGAGCGCCCGCTGGCGTAGACGATTGGGCCGAAGCGCTTGAGCCCTTCGTGGCCCAGCGCTTCCGCCACCACAAGCTGACCGTGAACTACCGCACGCCGCAGCCGATTACCGAGCTGGCCAATTCCCTCCTCGAGCTCATTAACCCCGAGGCAGCTCCCGCCGTGGCGGTCCGCGACGGCGCGGAAGTCGTCTTCACCGCGCAGCCAGCAACGCACGCACCGGGGACTTTCACCGATGCCGACGGGCGATTGAACGCCGTCATCACGCGCGAGAACGTCGAGGAGATCAAGGGGCTCGAATTCGACCACGTGGTGGTCGTTGACCCTGATGCCATCGTGGCCGCCTCGCCACAGGGCCTGCAAAATCTCTACGTTGCGCTCACGCGTGCGACACAGACGCTGACCTTGGCCGGCCGCTTCCAAGAGACTTTCCACTAGTCTGGTGGGCATGGCTTTATCTGACATCGCACGCAAAATTGAACGCGCCACAAATAAGGCGGCGCTAGAGCGCACCACCCGCAAAGGCTGGACGCCGGAACTTACGGGTTATGCCGGATACGGCAACACGGAATTCGTCCACGTCTTGGGCCGCGTGCTCATGCATGATCCAGCGGCCGAGGCCACGGAGACGTGGGCGCAGCGCGGTTACCGTCAGTTTTTCACGATTCAGGTAAACAACCTCGACGTCCGTGTCACGGTCAATGGCAAGACCGTCCACGGCCGGACCAATTACAACGGCTATATCGATATCTTGGTCCACGAGCATGGCCTAGGTGCCGGCTGGCACGAGGTCGTCATCGAGGCAGACGGCGCCGAGCCCATTACCTCCGAGGTGCTCATCGTTTCTGAGGACTCTCCGCTGGGCGTCGTCAGCGATATCGATGACACCGTCATGGTGACGTGGTTGCCGCGTGCGATGACTGCGGCCTGGAACTCTTGGGTCAAGCGCACCAACACCCGCCAGCCGGTTGAAGGCATGGCGCGCTTCTATCAGCAGTTGCAGGAACAGCACCCGGAGATGCCTTTCATTTATCTGTCCACCGGCGCGTGGAATACCTACGACACCTTGGTCAGCTTCATGGAGCACAACGGCTTCCCGCGTGGTCCACTCCTGCTGACTGACTGGGGCCCTACCCCCACCGGGCTTTTCCGAAACGGCCAGGAGCACAAGCGCGTGCAGCTGCGTAACCTCTTTATCGCTTTCCCATGGATGAAGTGGCTGCTCATCGGTGACGATGGCCAGCACGATTCGCTCACCTACGGTGATGCCGCGAACGAGCACCCAGACCGCGTGGCCGCGGTGGCCATCCGCAACCTTTCGCCGCAGGAGCAGTTGCTCTCCCACGGTTCACTGGGCCCGCTTGCCGACGCCAACGAGGAAGGCTCGTTTAGCATCCCCCTCATCCAGGGCGGGGATGGGTCGGAGCTCGCCGCACAGATGCACAAGATTTCGGCGGAGCTTGAGGCTGAGGCGTTTGCAAAGGACGCACCGGAGACCGACGACGTCGAGTAGCACAAGCGAAAAGCCCAGTCAGATTCCCCGCGAGGGAATCTGACTGGGCTTTCTTAAAGCGAGAAATTAGCTCACGGTGTGAACAATCATGACGTCGCAGTCAGACTGGCGAGCGACGTCAGCCGGTACGGACCCCAGCAGGCGGCCGGTCAGGGAGTTGATGCCGCGGTTACCAACGACGAGCAGCTCAGCCTGATTGTCATTAACGATGGACATCAGAGCCTGGACCGGGGTGCCCGGGCGGACGGCGGTCTCTACCTTGGTGGCACCGAACTTCTCAGCGTGCTCCTTGCCGGTGGTGAGGTTAGCCTCTGCCTTCTGGTCACCCAGAATGGTCACGGAATCTTGGCGCAGGGTCTTGGAAGCCTGCTCCTGGTTCTCGTAATAAGCGCAACCGATGATAAGAGTTGCATCGAATGCGGCGGCGATCTTAGCGGCGCGCTCCACTGCCAGGAGGGAGGACTTGGAACCGTCAGTGCCGACCACGATCTTCTTGTAATCGCTCATGATGACCTTTCTTCAGGGGCCTTATACCCCAAATGATGATGCAGAATGTGCAAATTGCTAATCCTTATAAAGGCGCAAACGTAAGTTTAACAACTTTGTGACCTGTCCGTTGCGCAACGTGGCATTTTATACCCCGAATGGAAAGTGCTGTTTTTCTCACTTTTGGCGCCGTTTGTCGTCACCGCAGCACGCTAGATTCCCGCCTCTTTCAGGCCACGCATTTCCTTCTTCAAATCGGCAATTTCGTCACGCAAACGACCCGCCAATTCGAACTTCAACTCGCGGGCCGCAGCCCCCATTTGGGCGGTGAGGTCGTCGATAAGCTTTTGCACTTCGTCGGCAGCCATGCTCGAAACGTCGGGTTTGTCCACCATCGCCGCTGGGTCGGCGGAGTCCTGCTCTTCCCCATCGGATTCGTAGACCTGGTCCAAGATGTCCGCAATCTTCTTGCGCAGCGGCTGCGGGTCGATGCCGTGTTCCTTGTTATAGGCAATCTGCTTTTCACGGCGGCGCTCGGTCTCATCAATGGCCTCTTGCATGGACTCGGTGATTTTGTCCGCGTACATGATGACCTCGCCCGAGACATTTCGAGCCGCACGGCCGATAGTCTGGATGAGCGAGGTGGTCGAGCGCAGGAAGCCCTCCTTGTCCGCATCCAGGATGGCCACCAGAGAGACCTCCGGAAGGTCAAGGCCCTCGCGCAGGAGGTTGATGCCCACGAGGACGTCGTATTCACCAAGGCGCAACTGACGCAGCAGCTCCACGCGCTGTAGGGTGTCGATGTCCGAATGTAAGTAACGGACCTTGACGCCGTGTTCCAAGAGATAGTCGGTGAGGTCCTCGGCCATGCGCTTGGTCAGGGTGGTAACGAGCACGCGTTCCTGCTTTGCGGTCCGGGTGCGGATCTCGTCGATGAGATCGTCGATCTGCCCCTTGGTGGGCTTGACCGTCACCTTTGGGTCGATCAGGCCGGTTGGGCGAATGACCTGCTCGACATACTCGCCCTGGGAGGCAGTCAGCTCGTAGTTGCCCGGAGTAGCAGACATATAGACGGTCTGGCCCACACGCTCTTCGAACTCGTCAAAGGTCAGCGGGCGGTTATCCGTGGCCGAAGGAAGGCGGAAGCCAAACTCCACGAGGTTGCGCTTGCGCGACATATCGCCTTCAAACATGCCGCCGATCTGCGGAACCGTCACGTGGGACTCGTCGATGATGGTCAGGAAGTCCTGCGGGAAGTAATCCAGCAGCGTGGCCGGCGCAGAACCTGCCGGGCGGCCGTCGATATGGCGGGAGTAGTTCTCGATGCCTGAGCAAAAGCCCACCTGCTCGATCATCTCGAGGTCATACTCGGTGCGCATGCGCAGGCGCTGGGCTTCGAGCAGCTTGCCGCGATTTTCTAGATCCTCCAGGCGCTCAGCCAGCTCCGCCTTGATGTCTTCCACAGCCTTGGCCATGCGCTCCGGACCCGCCACGTAGTGCGTCGCCGGGAAGATGCGCACCTCGTCGACGCGTTCTAAGACGTCACCGGTCAGCGGGTGGATGTAGTAAAGCTCATCGACATCGTCGCCGAAGAACTCAATGCGCACCGCACGCTCCTCATATGCCGGAATAATATCCACGGTATCGCCTTTGACACGGAAGGTACCGCGGGTAAAGCCGACGTCGTTGCGCTCGTATTGGATATCTACCAAAAGGCGCAGGAAGCGGTCGCGGTCGATCTCCTCGCCTTCCTCAATGACCACCGAGCGGTCCAGGTAGGACTGCGGGGTACCCAAGCCGTAAATGCACGAAACGGAGGAAACTACGACGACGTCGCGGCGGGACAGCAGCGACGAAGTGGCAGAGTGACGTAGGCGCTCGACGTCCTCGTTGATGGAGGAATCCTTCTCGATGTAGGTATCGGTCTGCGCGATATAGGCCTCGGGCTGGTAGTAGTCATAGTAAGAGACGAAGTACTCCACGGCGTTATGCGGCAGGAGCTGGCGCAGCTCGTTAGCAAGCTGTGCCGCCAGGGTCTTGTTCGGTGCCATTACCAGCGTGGGGCGCTGCTGTTGCTCAATCAGCCAGGCCGCCGTTGCCGACTTACCGGTACCGGTAGCGCCCATGAGCACGACGTCGCTTTCGCCACGGCGCAGGCGCGCGTCTAGCTCCGCGATAGCGGAGGGCTGGTCTCCGGAGGGTTCAAACTCTGATTCCACCTTGAATTCGGCGGAGCGACGCTCCACCTCGCTCACTGGGCGATGCTCAGAGACCGGCAAAATTGGATGTTCCGCTGCAAATGCCATGCCCGCAAGTCTAGCGTTTTAGGGCAATGCAGCGCGCACAGCCATAATCCACGTCTCTAGCTCGCCGGTGGGTTCCCACAGTGCGTACACGGAAGAGGTATCCGGGTCGAGGGTGGCGTTAATCTGCTTGCGCAACCACGCCCGCGACTGCGGCTTGTAGAGCGCGTTGATGCTTTCTGCGCTAATACCCTGGGGCAAATGTTCAGGTGAAGTCTTGGCCAACATGCCAAGGGCAATGACCACCTCGGCCTCGTCGACGTCGAGCGGCGGGGCGGCGCACATGCGCTTGAAACGTTCGAAATCGAAGGAGCCATCACGAATGGCGGCGAGCAGGTCGCACGCCGCGTGATTATCGAAAGGTCCTACATCCCACGTTCCCATAGATTGGGACAATAGGAAAGGAAAGTGAACGTAGCTAAAGCGCAGCGTTAACATTCATCGCTACAAAATTTAAATTTTCGCGTCGAGGGCCGCCACCAGTCGCTCTACTTGCGGCACCAAATCCTCGCGCGCACCGTTGTTGTCGATGACGAAATCCGCTGCGGCCAGGCGCTCCTCATCCGGGATCTGTGCCGCTATCCGACGCCGCGCGTCATCCTCGTCCAAGCCCCGGAACTCGACGAGGCGGCGCACGCGCTCCTTAACAGCGACGTCGACCACGACCGTATAGTCCATGTCGCGGTGCAGGCCTTTATCCACCAACAAAGGCATGTCATAGACGGTAAAAGCTTCACCGCGTTTGCGGGCCTGCGCGAAACGGGATTCGGTCTCAGCCGCAATGCGCGGGTGGGTGATTTCGTTGAGGCGCGCGGTAGAGGCGGCGTCGCCAAACGCGCGCTTAGCCAACAAGCCTCGATTCAAGCTGCCATCCGCCTGGAGGATGTCGGAACCGAAAGATTCTGCCAGCTCCGCTAGGGCGGGCTGGCCCGGCTCGACGATGTCACGCGCAATCTGATCTGCGTCCACCACGTTCCAGCCGCGTTCTGCCAAAAGCTCGGCCACGGTGGACTTGCCGCTTCCTATGCCACCGGTTAAACCAATCAGTTTCATAGTTGGCCAGGGTACGCGAAAAGGCCGCACCCCGCGCTTGGAAGCAAACGGAGGATGCGGCCTTTATGAGCTAGCTGGGATTAGTTGCCAGCGAGCTTGTCGCGCAGAGCAGCAAGCTGCTCGTCGGAAGCCAGGGAGCCGCCAACCTCAGCCGAAGCCTCGGATGCCGGAGCTGCATCGTTGGACTCGGAGGAGTAGTTGGAGGACTCGTTAGCCTCTGCAGCCTCAGCGGCTGCGGCACGGTTGCGCTCGATCTGAGCGGTGTGCAGGTTGAAGCGACGCTCGGACTCTGCGTAGCGTGCCTCCCAAGCCTGACGCTGCTCGTCGTAGCCCTCGAGCCACTCGTTGGTCTCTGGGTCGAAGCCCTCTGGGAAGACGTAGTTGCCCTGCTCGTCGTAGGAGTCAGCCATGCCGTACTTGGACGGATCGAACTCTTCGGTGTAGTCCTCGTCTGCCTGCTTAACGGACAGGGAGATACGACGACGCTCGAGATCGATGTCGATGACCTTGACCATAACTTCCTGGCCAACGGTGACAACCTGGTCCGGAACCTCGACGTGGCGCTGAGCCAGCTCGGAGATGTGAACCAGGCCCTCGATGCCCTCTTCGACGCGAACGAATGCGCCGAACGGAACGAGCTTGGTGACCTTGCCCGGGACGATTTGGCCCACAGCGTGGGTGCGGGCGAATACGCGCCACGGATCTTCCTGGGTAGCCTTCAGGGACAGGGAGACGCGCTCGCGGTCGAGATCAACGTCGAGAACCTCAACGGTGACCTCGTCACCGACGGTGACAACCTCAGATGGGTGATCGATGTGCTTCCAGGACAGCTCGGAAACGTGAACCAGGCCGTCGACACCGCCGAGATCGACGAATGCGCCGAAGTTGACGATGGAGGAAACAACGCCCTTGCGGACCTGGCCCTTCTGCAGCTGGTGCAGGAACTCGGAGCGAACCTCAGACTGGGTCTGCTCGAGGAATGCACGGCGGGACAGGACGACGTTGTTACGCTGCTTGTCCAGCTCGATGATCTTTGCTTCCAGCTCCTGGCCGATGTACGGCTCCAGGTCGCGGACGCGACGCATCTCGACGAGGGAAGCAGGCAGGAAGCCACGCAGACCGATGTCCAGGATGAGGCCACCCTTGACAACCTCGATAACGGTACCGGTAACTGGCTCTTCCTTGGCGTGCAGCTCCTCGACTGCACCCCAAGCACGCTCGTACTGTGCGCGCTTCTTGGACAGGATCAGACGGCCTTCCTTGTCCTCCTTGGTGAGAACGAGTGCGTCGATCTGATCGCCGACCTCGACGACCTCATCTGGGTCGACGTCGTGCTTGATGGACAGCTCGCGGGATGGGATGACGCCTTCGGTCTTGTATCCGATGTCGAGCAGGACCTCGTCGTGGTCAACCTTGACCACGGTACCCTCGACGATGTCACCATCGTTGAAGTACTTGATGGTGGCGTCAACGGCAGCGAGGAAGTCCTCAGCGGTTCCGATGTCGTTGATCGCAACCTGAGGGGTGTTAGAAGTTGGCATATGTAGAAATGCTCCGAATTGATGTAGGAGATCGTAAATGGACAGTTACGCGTCTCTCGAAAAGCGTCTCTAAACAGGCAAAATAGCGATAGTTTAGGATGGATTCCGATCCCGACGTGACGATGTATAAAGCCCTCCTACGGAAGCCTTAGACAACCCACGGCATAGACACGCCCGTGCAATACTACATCCGCGCAGCTAAAACGGCAAATACTTCAATTTTTCAAAAGGACTTCATCCATGCAGACTCCCTCCCGCGCGAACCAATCCTTTTGGGACAACGATGCCGCGGCCTATCATGCCGCGCATCCGAAATATCTTTCCTCCTTTTATTGGTGCCCGGAGATGCTGCACGAGGCTGACGCACACCTGCTTGGCGACGCCGCCTTCCTCGCCGCCGCGCGCGTGCTCGAGATTGGCTGTGGTTCAGCGCCTTGTACCGCGTGGTTGCAGGATAAGGCGGGCTTTGCCACCGGCTTCGATATCTCACGCGGCATGCTCTCCCACGCGCCGAGCGGCCTGCCGCTAGTACAGGCAGATGCCCTGGTGCTGCCTTATGCCGACGAGTCCTTCGACATCGCCTTTTCCGCTTTCGGCGCTTTCCCTTTTATTGCTGACTTAGCCGCGGCGCTCGCGGAGGTCCGCCGCGTGTTGCGCCCGGGCGGGCGCTTGGTCATCTCCGCTACTCACCCGATGCGCTGGATTTTCCCCGATGACCCGTTAAACCTCACCGCTGAGCTCTCCTACTTCGACCGTGCCTACTTAGAGCACGACGCTGATGGCAACTTAAGCTACGCGGAGTTCCACCGCACACTGGGCGACTGGGTGCGCGCGCTACAAACCCGCGGCGGTTTTCTCATCGAGGACGTCCTCGAGCCGGAGTGGCCACAAGACCTCGACATCACCTGGGGCCAGTGGTCGCGCGAGCGCGGCGAAATCTTCCCCGGCAGCATTATTTTTATCTGCACCGCCGTTTAGTAGCAATCGACTATGAGTAATCTATAGCGCATGGATTTTTTGGCTAAAGAGCACCTAGGCATCACCCTCCGCCGCGTCGTGGCGTGGTGGATTGATGCCTTCCTCGCCGCCGCCATCATCATGGTGGTGCGGTGGACCATCAACACGCTTTTCGACGCCCCCATCACCGGCCACGCCGCCGCCATCTACGACATCGCGGCCCTTGCCGGAGTGTTCTACCTCTACCGCGTTATCTGTGAGGCACGCAAGCGCACCTCGCTGGGCAAATGGTCGCTGCAGTTGCACGTCATCACTGACAAGCCCGGCTGGTGGTCGGCCGCGCTGCGCAATAGCTGGATTCTTCTCACGCTCATCTCTTTGACCGGCGTGCCACACGTGGAGGCAGTAGTTCTCGGCGTGTTGGGAATATCGGTTTTGGCAGCGGGCCAAACGCCTTTCGACATGCTGGCTAATTGCCTAGTCGAGCGCCGCCCACTGCCTTTCTAGCTTCGCCTTCGCGTAGGCCGGGATACCGTGGTCCTCGATGCCCTGGGCTGCCAGGCGTGCGCCAGCTTTAGTGCGCTGCGGCATCCCAATCCTTACCGGCACCGGCGGAGACCTCGAGCGGGACGTTGAGCTCGATGGCCGAATCCATCTCGCGTTCTAGAATCTCGCGGACCTTGTCGGCCTCGCCTGGGGCGACTTCCACCACAAGTTCGTCGTGGACCTGCAGCAGCACACGGGAGCGCATTCCCTCAAGCGCCCTATCCACGCGAATCATGGCGACCTTGATGATGTCCGCAGCCGTGCCCTGAATCGGAGCGTTCAGCGCTGCACGTTCGGCGTTCTCACGCGCGAGGCGATTATCAGAGTTCAGCTCCGGCAGGTAGCGACGGCGCCCGAAGACGGTCGCGGTGTAGCCATCCTTGCGGGCTTGCTCAACGACGTTGTCGAGGTAGCGTTTCACGCCACCGAAACGCTCGAAATAGCTTTCCATGATCTCCTTGGCCTCGCGGGCCGGGATGCCCAGCTGCTGGGACAAGCCGAACGCGGAAAGGCCATAGACTAGACCATAAGACATCGCCTTGACACGGCGGCGTAGCTCCGAGGTCACCTCATCGACCGGCACGTCGAAGACCTTCGAGCCGACGTAGTTGTGCAGATCCTCACCCTCGCGATAGGCCTCGATAAGCCCCGGATCCTCGGACAGGTGAGCCATCACGCGCATCTCAATCTGGGAATAATCGGCCGTCATCAAGGTCTCGAACTCCGTGCCCACGATGAACGCAGAGCGAATCTGGCGCCCTGCCTCCGTGCGCACTGGGATGTTCTGCAGGTTCGGCTCGGTGGAGGAAAGTCGGCCCGTGGAAGCCACCGTCTGGTTGAAGGTGGTGTGGATGCGACCGTCCGGCTGCACGGTCTTGATGAGGCCTTCCAGGGTGGTCTTCATCTTCTGATACTCGCGGTGAGCAAGCAGGTGATCGAGGAACGGGTGCGGGTGGTTGACCGCCAGCTGCTCAATCTCCTTGGCCGCGGTGGAATAGCCCGTCTTGGTCTTCTTCGTCTTCGGCATCTCGAAGGTCTCGAAGAGCACGGTCTGCAGCTGCTTTGGCGAGTTCAAGTTCAGCGTCTCGTCGCCAGCCAGCTCGCGGGCGGCGCGCTCCTGCTCGGCAACCTGCTCGATGAAGGCATCGCGCTGGGTTTCTAGAATCTCCACGTCCACGGCGATACCGGTGGCCTCCATGCGCGCGAGAATGCCCACGAGCGGCAGCTCCAAGTCGGTATAAAGCTCGAAGGAATCGATCTCTTGCAGCTGCTTGCTAAGCGCCACAGCCAGCTCCATGATGGCACCCGCCTGGTCCACTAGGGAAGAATCATCCAGCAGCGAGAGCTGGTCGCTGGCCTGGGCGAGAGTCTTCTTCAGGTGACGTTGATAGACATCCGGCAGGTCATAGGTGCGCTGGCCCGGGCGCAGCAAGTAGGCAGCGATCGCGGTATCGTGCGCGATGCCACGCAGCTCGATGCCGCGGCCTGCCAGCATATGGAAAGCGGCCTTGGCCTCGTGAAAATACTTCGGCGCAGAAGAAGCAAACCAGGCGGCAAGTGCGGCGTCATCCTCCGCGCTCAATTCGCCAAGTTCGACCTGCATGCCTTCAAAGTCGGCGTCGACAAGCGCGAGTGCGCTCGCGTCACCCTGGCCGGGGCGGGAGTCACCAGTGACAAAGACCGCGACGTGCTCTTTGCCCTCCAACCACTGGGCCAAAGGCTTGTCGACGACCTTAATCTCCTGCGTCGGTGCCTCCTCCACGGCTGGCGCCCCACCGCCATCGTTCGGGATAGCCTCCAGCACGCGCTCGCGGAGATTGGTGCCGAACTCGAGCTCGTCGAACTTCTCGGCCACCTCGCTAACGGTTGCACCCTGGAAAGCCAGATCGTCTGGGCCGACCCCTAAATCCATGTCCGTGATCATCTGCGTGAGTTTGCGATTCATGCGCACCTGCTCGATGCGATCGCGGAAGTTCTGACCGGCCACGCCCTTGATTTCCGCGGCGTGCTCGATAAGCCCCTCGAGGGTGCCATATTGGAGGATCCATTTGGTGGCCGTCTTCTCGCCCACCTTGGGAACGCTCGGCAGGTTATCGGAAGGATCGCCGCGCAGGGCCGCGAAATCCGGATACTGCTGCGGAGTCAGACCGTACTTCTCCTCCACCGCGGCCGGGGTAAAGCGATGCAGGGTGGAAACACCACGCATGGGGTACAACACGGTGGTGTCCTCGTTGACCAGCTGCAGGTAGTCGCGGTCGCCGGTAACGATGAGGGTTTCATAATTATCGGCCTGAGTAGCCAGCGTGGCCACGATGTCATCGGCCTCGAAGTTCTCGCGGGATAGCGTGGTGATACCCAGGGTGCCGAGCACCTCGCGGATGAGCTCTACCTGGCCGCGGAACTCCTCGGGCGCGGCCTCGCGCTGGGCCTTGTACTCCGGGAACATCTCGGTACGGAAGGTCTTGCGCCCGACGTCGAAAGCCACGCCCACGAACTCCGGCTTCTCCTCGGCGATGATGTTGGAGAGCATGGACAAAAATCCATACACCGCATTCGTGTGCTGGCCGCCGGAGGTGGCGAAGTTTTCTGCCGGCAGCGCATAAAAAGCGCGGAAGGCCATGGAGTGGCCGTCGATAAGCAAAAGGCGCGGTTTGGTGGTCTTATAGTGTGTTGTCGAAGAAGTCACTCGCCCCATCATAGAGCCTTTACCCCCACCTGATTAGTAATTGCTCGCCCGGCTGCGCTAAACTGCTTTCCAGTCAACAAGACGCGCCCCTGTAGCCCAATTGGCAGAGGCAATGGATTCAAAACCCATTCAGTGTGAGTTCGAGTCTCACCAGGGGCACTACCTTCATCCCCTCGCTTGGCAACTTTGCCTGGCGAGGGGATTTTTTACGTTCGGGGCCGCAGAATTGTGACACAGCTAGTGAATAATATACCGCGAGTGGTATTTATTGTGATAGGTTTATTCCTCGGGCGGCGCGGCAACTTCTCCGATCCGCTTAAAATCTCGGCCGTGTTGCGGCACGTCACGCCCCAGAGCCCGATCATTCAAGGTTAGTTTCGAAAGTATGCAATATATTCTCAACGCCATTCGCGGCGCACTCATAGGCTCGGCAGAGCTCGTTCCCGGAATCTCCGGTGGCACTGTCGCGCTTATCGTGGGCATTTACGAACGCGCGCTGCACAATGCAAACTTTCTCATCTCTGCCCGGTTCAAAAAGGTGGAATGGGGCTTTCTCGCCTCCATCGCTGTAGGCATGTTCGCGGCCGTATTTGGACTGTCGACGCTGTTGCACAACTTCGTCGAGAGCCAAGTATCGATATCAAGCGCCCTCTTTTTGGGAATGGTGGCGGTATCCATCTTCGTGCCGATCTCCATGATGACTCGGGCTGAGCGCTTCAAGGTCTCCTCCATCGTCACCTTCGTGGTGGCGTCCGTACTTATTTTCTTCGTCACGGGATTCACCTCGGAGCCGGTGGACAATCCCTCACTCATCGTGGTCTTCTTGGCCGCCATGGTAGCGGTCTGCGCGCTCGTGCTCCCCGGTGTCTCGGGCTCGCTGATTCTGCTGACGATGGGCCTTTACCAGCCAGTCATCGGCGCCGTTTCCGACCGCGAGCTGGGCACCATTGCCGTATTCGCCTTGGGTGCCCTGTGCGGCCTCGCAGCGTTTGTAAAGCTGCTCAACTACCTATTGGATAATCACCGCTCGCTGACCCTGGCAGCCATGGCCGGCTTCATGTTCGGCTCCCTGCGCGCTTTGTGGCCGTGGGGTGCGGACCAGGACGCATCCAGCGGGGCAATCATCGCGATGATGGTGCTCGGCGGCATCATCGTATCCGTATTCATCTTCATCGACGCGCGCAAGGCCAAGGCCTACAACGAGCCGGAAAAGCAAAGTTAGAACACCCCAATGAAAAGAAAAATCGCCACCACAGCCGTGGTACTAAGTTGCACCGTCCTAGCGACGGGATGCGTCACCAACGAGGAATCCTCCATGCCTGAGGGCTGGCAAGCACCTGACATCGAGATGGTTCCGGAAATCGCGGCGATGTACCACGACAACGATGGCGTGCTCACGGCGGGCACCAACCCGCCGTTTGCTCCCTTCGAGTTCAAGGACTCCGATGGTGCGCTCGTCGGCGTTGAGATGGACATCACCAACGCTATTGCCGACGTCCTGGGGCTCGAGTTCCAGCCCGTCGAACAGGATTTCTCGCTCATCCTGCCCGCGGTGCAATCCGGGCAAATCGACATCGGCGCCTCCGGATTTACCGATAACGAGGAACGCCGCAAAAACTTCGACTTCGTCGACCACCTCTATGCCGGCATCCAATGGGCCGAGCGCACCGAGGGCATCAAAGACGTAGACCCGGAAAACCCGTGTGGGCTTACCGTCGCGGTCCAGCGCACCACGGTCTCGGAAACCGACGACCTTAATCCGAAACGCGATGCCTGCGGCGGCGACCTGCGCATTCTGTCCTATGACACCAGCGACAACGCGGCGCTTGCCGTGTTGATGGGCCGCGCGGACGCAATGTCCGCCGACTCGCCTGTCTCATCCTGGGCAGTCAACCGCTCAGAGGGCAAGATGCGCATGGTCGGTGACATGTTTGACGCCGCACCTTATGGGTTGGCGGTGCCGAAAGACTCCGAGCTCGGTCCTGCTGCCGCTGCGGCACTGGACTACCTCATCGAAACAGGCGAATACGAAAAGATTTTGAGCCGCTGGGGCATCTCTGAGGGCCTCGTGGACCAGGCAATGATTAACGAAAGGCCAGTCAATGACTAAGACAACTCCGGCCGCGCAGCCGCAAGAAATTCAGGCTCGTCCCCTGCGTCACCCATGGCGCTGGGTCTTTGCCACTATCCTCGTCCTTCTAGGGCTCTGGTTTGTCATCGCCTCCGCGCGCAACGAGGCATTTGGCTGGGATACCTACTTCCAGTACCTCTTTGACAAGCGCATCGGGGCCGCATCCCTGCATACCCTGGCCATTACCATCCTCGCGATGCTCATCGGCGTCGTCGGTGGCGCGGTGCTCGCGGTGATGCGCATGTCCCCCAACCCGGTTTTGCGCGGCGTCGCCTGGCTATTTTTATGGATCTTCCGCGGCACCCCGGTCTACGTGCAGCTGGTGTTCTGGGGCCTTTTATCCGCGCTCTATCAATCCATCAACCTCAGATTCACCGAGATTTCGCTCTCGGGAGTGTTGACCAACGCCTTCCTGCTGTCCGTGCTGGGTCTCGGCTTGAACGAGGCGGCCTACATGGCAGAAATCGTCCGCTCCGGCATTTCTGCAGTGCCGGAAGGCCAGAAAGAAGCCTCCAAGGCTCTGGGCATGGGCTGGTGGATGACCATGCGCCGCACTGTGCTTCCGCAGGCGATGCGCATTATCATCCCGCCGACGGGCAACGAGTTCATCTCCTTGCTCAAGACCTCCTCGCTCGTGGTTGCGGTGCCCTATACCTACGAGATTTTCGGCCGCGCCACCGATATCTCCGCCGCTCTCTTCGAACCCATCCCGCTGCTTATGGTCGCGGCCACGTGGTACCTGGTGATCACCTCCTTGCTGATGGTGGCCCAGTACTTCTTGGAGCGCCGCTTCGAACGCGGTGCCACGCGTGAGCTCACCGGGCGTCAGCTAGCAGCGCTTGCCGACGCCGAGGGCACAATCCCCCGTAACGTTTCCGTCATCCCGGAGGTAAATAACTAATGGCTACGCCAATGATTTCCGCACAAAATGTGCACAAGTCCTTCGGCAGTTTGGAAGTGTTGAAAGGTATTACTCTCGACGTCATGCCGGGCGAGGTCGCCTGCCTGTTGGGGCCTTCAGGCTCGGGCAAGTCGACGTTTTTGCGCTGCTGCAATCACCTAGAAAAGGTCACGGCGGGCCGACTATACGTCGACGGGGACCTGATTGGTTACCGCGAGCGCGACGGAGTCCTCTACGAGATTACGGAAAAGCAGGCCGCCGCCCAGCGCACCGATATCGGCATGGTGTTCCAGCAATTTAACCTTTTCGCCCACCGGACGGTGCTCGAAAACATCATTGAGGCGCCGGTGAACGTGAAAAAGCAGCCGGTGGAAAAGGCAAAGAAACGCGCGATGGAGCTGCTCGAACAGGTAGGCCTTGCGCACAAGGCGGATGCCTATCCGGTGCAGCTTTCGGGCGGCCAGCAACAGCGCGTAGCCATCGCGCGGGCGGTGGCGATGGAGCCGAAGCTGATGCTTTTCGACGAGCCGACCTCCGCACTCGATCCCGAACTCGTCGGCGAGGTATTACGCGTGATGAAGGAACTCGCTGCGGGTGGAATGACCATGCTGGTGGTCACCCACGAGATGGGATTTGCCCGAGAAGTCGCCGACAAGATTTTCTTCATGGACGGCGGCCAAGTCATCGAATCTGGCACTCCGCAGCAGGTCATCGACGATCCGCAGCACCCGCGAACCAAGGAATTCCTCTCCTCGCTGCTATAGCGAGCTTACGATGAGTTATCCACAGATTTAGCCCGAAAAAGAAGTTAGGGCTAGCACTTGGGTGACTAGCGCTCCTAGCGTTTAAGGCATGACTCTTCAGGCATACCTTGACGCACTGCGCCCCGGCATGGATATCATCGCCGGGGCCCAAGGCATGTCTGCCGCGCAATTAGAAGCCCTCGGCGCCCCGGATACCGAGGCCCGCATGCTCGCCCGCTTGGCGCACACCTACTTCGGTCCGACCAAATTTAGCGCCAAACAGCGCACGGCCCGCGAGTCCACGCACAGTCTGCCGGTGCTAAAAATCATCGAACGCTACGCCGCCAAGGCGGCCAACCAGGCCGAAGCGTGGCGGCTGCGCGAGAAACTCTGCGCGCTGCAGGCGCCCGCCAGCGACATCGAAAAGCAGGCGCGCCGGCTGACCCGCAGGCCGGCACGGGGGCCGCGTGCTGGGGCGCGGTTGTATCGACGTCGCAAAGCGTGGACGCTCGCCATTACCGGCCCCAACGACATGATTGCGGACTTATGGGCGCGCTTGGATAAGACCAAGCCTGTGGAACAACTGACCGGCCTTCTCTACGGCGGCGTGAAGGCTGCACAGCGCCCGACGCCGCGCACCAACGTCATCGTGCGCCTGCCGGAGTTTATCGACGTCCTGCACGGCACGGGCGACGACATCACCCTGCGGCTGACCAACGGCGCCACCATGACTGGAAAAGATTACCTGGAGCGCGTGCTTGCCGACGCCGGCCTCGGCGAGCTGTTTACGCTCATCCACCCGGTGGAAGGCCCGGTGAACCTATACCGCGCACAGAGGCACGCCAGCTCGAAGCAGCGACTTATGGCGGCCGCGGAAAATCCGACGTGTCCGTGGCCGGAATGCAACATCGGCGCCGATGAAGCCCAGGTCCACCACATGCACCCCTGGCGCTTAGGCGGCGAGACCAACATGGCGAATCTGACCACCTGCTGTGGCTACCACAACGGGGTCAATCAAGACGACCCGAACGCCCCACCAGGCCGCGGGAGGCTAGACCGCATCGATGGTGTGGTCACTTGGCACCGCGGGCGGTGATAAAAACGCGCAAAAGCGCTGCTCCTTAAGGGGAACAGCGCTTGTTGGCGTGCCTAAATTTCCTCTGACATGGGGTTGTCTGCGGACTGGGCTTGGATGACGTCGTCAAGCACGGCGTGAATATACGGCGGTGCCTGATGATTGGAATACTCGGAAGCTAGCTCCACGCCCTCCACGAGTGCGGTTGCGTTCGGGACATCCTCGTTGAAAAGAATCTCCCACACGGCCACGCGCATAATTGCGCGGTCGACGGCCGGGATACGGTGCAGCTCCCACTCAGAAGAAAGGTAACGCTCGATGGTCTCGTCGATGGCGTCGAGCTCTTCGGCCGCGCCCTTGACGATGACCTGGGTGTACTCGGCGACCGGGGCGACGCCGTTGGCATCCTCGCGGGCCAGCTGGACGCGGTCCTCGATGATGCTTACGGGATCGACGTCGCGGTTTTCTGCCTCGTACAGAATGTCCGCGGCGCGGCGGCGCGCGCGGTAGCGCGCCGTGTGGCGCTTGTAGTTGATGTCTTTTTGCTCAGACACGTTGCGCCCTAGTTGTTGACGCGGGAGAGGTACTCGCCGGTGCGGGTATCGATCTTGAGGACGTTGCCGATCTCGATAAACAGCGGTACCTGGATCTCGGCGCCGGTCTCGAGGGTAGCTGGCTTGGTGCCGCCGTTGGAGCGATCGCCCTGCAGGCCTGGCTCGGTGTGCTCAACCTTCAGGTCAACGGAGATCGGCAGCTCGCCGAAGAGAGCCTCGCCGTCGTGGAAGGAGACCTGCACACGCATGTTCTCCTGCAGGAACTTGCCGGCCTCGCCGAACTTGTCGAAAGGCAGCTCGAACTGCTCGAAGGTCTTATCGTCCATGACAACGAAGTTCTGGCCATCGTTGTACAGGTAGGTCATATCGCGACGATCTACCGTTGCGGTCTCCACCTTGACGCCAGCGTTGAAGGTCTTATCGGTGACCTTGCCGGAGACGACGTCCTTGAGCTTGGTACGCACGAATGCAGGGCCCTTGCCCGGCTTAACGTGCTGGAACTCGACGATCTGCTGCAACTTGTTGTCAATTTTGAGAACGAGTCCGTTCTTGAAATCGGTGGTATCAGCCATGGATCAAACTCCCAGTAAAAATAGTGGTGAAAACAGTGTTCCAGCATACCTTATGCAGGTTTGCCAGCATAACAGGGCCAAATTATAGAACCTGCAAGTCCTTCGGAAATGCAGTGATGATCTTCGGCGCGCCGGAGGTGATGATAAGCGTATCCTCGATGCGCACTCCGCCCTTGCCCGGCACGTAGATGCCCGGCTCGATGGTAAGGGTCATGCCCTCGGCAAGTTCGCCCTTACCCGTTTGCGCAGCAGCCGGGCCCTCGTGCACGTCGAGGCCGATGCCGTGGCCGGTGGAGTGCACGAAGTACTCGCCGTAGCCGGCCTCGGTGATGATGTCGCGGCAGGCGGCGTCGACGTCGACAAGCTTGGCCCCTGGCACCGCCGCCTTGACACCAGCCTCTTGGGCGCGCAGGACGATATCGTAAATCTCGCGGGAGAACTCGTTCGGCTCCCCGACCGCGAAGGTACGGGTGCAATCGGAGTTAAAGCCACGCAGGTGCGCGCCGAAGTCGATGGTGACGAGGTCGCCGGAGACCAGTACGCGATCGTCGGCGCCGTGGTGCGGCTTTGCGGAATTCGGGCCGGAGGCGACGATGGTATCAAAGCTCACGCGCTCAGAACCCATCTTGCGCATGCGGTATTCCAGGTCCGCCGCGATCTGGCGCTCAGTGCGCCCCACCGCTACCTCGCCGGCAGCAACCAAGCCCTCCAGCGCTTCGTTGGCCAGCGCCGCGATGTGTTCGAGGCGCTCCAGCTCCTGTGGGTCCTTCACCAGGCGAATGTCTTCGATGACTCCGCTCATCGGAACCAGCTCCACTCCCTCAGGAGCTGCCTCTTCCAAGGCCTTGAACTCAGATACGGAGACATAATCGGCCTCAAAGGCCACGCGCAGTGGTCCCTCGAGGCGCCTGAGCAACGCCGGACCCACCGGGCGGCCCAAGACTGCTTCGAGGTCTGGGACTTCTTCTGCAATCTGGGTGGTATAGCGGCCATCGGTTGCCATCAGCGCCGAGAGGTCCTTGCGCAGCAGCAGGCCACCGTTGGAGCCGGAGAAGCCTGAAAGATAGCGCACATGCACCAGGTGGGTTACCAAGACGGCGTCGATGCGCATGCCGGCTACCTCTGCAGCGAGCTTGCGGCGGCGGTCACTAAAGCGGGTATCAGCGAGTGTCATGCGTTAATCCTTTTCTTCTTGACGGTCAACCCATGATAACGCCCACCACCCGCGGGTTTGGGGCTAATCGCTGAGAAAATAACCGAGTGCGGCCTCGTAGCCGTAGATACCCAATCCGGCGATAACCCCGCGCGCGATCGGGCTTAAATAAGAATGCTGGCGGAACTGTTCGCGCGCGTGCACGTTGGAGATATGCACCTCGACGAAGCCGGCGCCGTCGGCCACCTCAGCAAGGGCGTCGCGCAGCGCGACTGAAGTATGCGTAAAGCCGCCAGGGTTGATGATGACGGGCCAGTCGGCGTCGGCAGCCTCGTGGACCTTATCGATGAGCTCGCCTTCGTGATTGGACTGGTAGAACTCCAGCTCTGCCTCACCTGCGGCCGCACGCATGCGCTTTTCGACGTCCGCGAGACTCGTCGTTCCATACACTTCCGGCTGCCGCTTGCCCAGGCGGTTTAGGTTGGGGCCGTTGAGAACCAAAATCTTCATGTCTGCTCCGAACTAGTGGGAAATGGATGCATAGGCCGCGCGCAATTCGGCCTCGGTGGCATCTTCGATGCGGGTGGTCTCGCCGATGCCGGTGAGGGCTACGAAACGAATAGCACCCCCGCGGTTTTTCTTATCCCTCGTCATGGCCTGGTAAAGCTCGTCGAAGTGACCTGCTTCGTAGGTGGTGGGCAGGCCGAGCGAGCGCAGGATCTGGGTGTGGGTGTCCAAAACGGCGGCGTCGATAAGCCCGCGGGCGTGGGCTAGGTTGGCGACGAACATCATGCCCACGGCCACAGCGCGGCCGTGACGCCAGGTGTAGTCCTCGCGCAGCTCGATGGCGTGGCCGAACGTGTGTCCATAGTTGAGGGTCTCGCGCAGGCCGGCCTCTTTGAGGTCCTCGCCCACCACGCGGGCCTTGACCGCGATGGAGCGCTCGATAAGCTCGGGCAGACCGCTAAGCGGGTCGAGGCAGGCGGCGGGATCTGCGAGGTAACGCGAGATGATGACTGGATCGTGGATGAAACCGGTCTTGACGATCTCCGCCGACCCGGCGACAATTTCATCCTCTGGCAGGGTGTGCAGGCGGTCCAAGTCCACGAAGACGGAATCGGGCTCGTGGAATGCCCCGACCAAGTTCTTGCCGGCAGCGGTGTTAATGCCTGTTTTGCCGCCGACGGCGGCGTCTACCATCGCCAGCAACGTGGTGGGCACCTGGATGACCTTAATGCCGCGCATCCACGTCGCGGCAAGGAACCCCGCGAGGTCGGTGGCCGCTCCCCCTCCGAGTCCCACGATGGCGTCGCGGCGGCTGAAGTTTGCCTCGCCAAGGCTGTCCCACAGACCACCCACGACGTCGAGGCGCTTGGCGGCCTCGGCATCGGGAATGGGCAGCAGGGTAACCACGATGTTACGCGCGGCAGCCTCCGCGGCAAGC
This sequence comes from Corynebacterium sp. HMSC06G04, assembly GCF_001807365.1. Taxonomy (NCBI): domain Bacteria; kingdom Bacillati; phylum Actinomycetota; class Actinomycetes; order Mycobacteriales; family Corynebacteriaceae; genus Corynebacterium; species Corynebacterium sp. HMSC06G04. The sequence continues at coordinate 91,856 of NZ_KV788627.1, forward strand.
TGACGAGCGACGGCCGCGACGGCAGGCTGGAACACGATCCCCACTTGGCCCGCGCCGGTTGTGCTGAGCCGGTTTGCGATGGCTGCGGTCAAACCCGCGCCGACGGTGACCTCATAAGGGCTAGGGCCTGAAACTGGAATCGTGGTCATGAATACTCTTTTCTTAAAGCGTGTCGATAAAGCCCAAGATGGCGCCGACTACCTGCTGTGGGCTGCGCGTATCGGTGCGGACCTTCAAGTTGGCGACCTGCTCGTAGTACGGCCTGCGCAACTCCAGCAGCTCAGCGTAGTGCGCCAGGGGGTCGGCGGCGGCGAGGACGGGGCGGTTGGCGTCGCCAAGCGTGCGGGTTACCCCTTCCTCCGGGGAAACGTCAAGGAAAATGACGGTGTGGCGGTCCAGGAGGTCGCGGGTGCCTTCATCGAGCACGGCCCCGCCGCCCAGGCTGACGACGCCGCGCGAACACAGCGCTTGCTTTACCACTTCCGCCTCCAGCTCGCGGAAGGCCGGCTCACCCAGCGAGGAAAAGACCTCTCCACAGGCCGCGCCCTCGCGTTGTTCAATCATCTGGTCGGAGTCGACGAGTTCGCAGTTGAGGGAATGAGCTAAACGGCGCCCGATGGAAGACTTACCCGCCCCAGGTGGCCCGATGAGAACAATGCGGGGACGCGGGCTACCAGTCACGGAAACCGGTGTGGTCATTACTTACTCCTGTTCAAAAGCAAGACGCTGGGAAACATACTCATTGTAGGCGGCGATATTGCGCTTGGTCTCCATGACGCTATCGCCGCCAAATTTTTCTAGCACCGCGCGCGCGAGAACGAGGGCGACCATGGCTTCGGCGACCACGCCCGCGGCGGGCACCGCGCACACATCGGAACGCTGGTGGATGCCGGTGGCCGCCTTGCCGGTTGCCATATCCACGGTGCGTAGGGCGCGCGGGACGGTGGAGATCGGCTTCATGGCAGCGCGCAGACGCAGGGTCTCGCCGTTGGTCATGCCGCCTTCGAGACCGCCGGCGCGGTTGCTCAGGCGAGTAACGCCCGCGCCTTCCCGCACCATTTCGTCGTGGGCCTCGGAGCCGCGGCGGCGGGCCTCCTCGAAGCCGTCGCCTACTTCTACGCCCTTGATGGCCTGAATGCCCATGAGCGCAGCGGCGAGCTGGGCATCGAGGCGGTCCTCGCCGGAGATGTGCGAGCCCAGGCCAATGGGCAGGCCTTCGACAACGACCTCGACGATGCCGCCTAAGGTATCTCCCTGCTTTTTGGCGGCCTCAATTTCCGAAATCATCGACGCTTGCGCATCCTCGCCGAAGGCGCGCACGGGTGAAGCATCGATGGCGTCGAGATCCGCGTGCGTCGGTGTGGGGCCCGCATAAGGCTCCGAGGCGCCGATGGAGATGACGTGGGAGATAACCTCCACGCCGAGGGTCTCGCGCAAAAAGTTGCGCGCGATGGTGGCGGCGGCCACGCGCGCGGCGGTCTCACGAGCTGAAGATCGCTCCAGGATCGGGCGCGCCTCGTCGTGGCCGTATTTGACCATGCCTGCAAAATCCGCGTGGCCCGGCCGCGGGCGGGTCAGCGGGGCGCCACGGCCGGAAGCCATGGCCTTGGCGGTCTCCTCGTCGGACATGTCCAGCGCGTGTGGTGACATGATGGTGGTCCACTTGGGCCACTCGGTGTTGCCGATCATGATCGCAATCGGGCTGCCCAGAGTCTTACCGTGGCGGATGCCAGAAAGGAGAGTTAATTCGTCGGCTTCGAACTTCATGCGGGCGCCCCGGCCGTAGCCTAAGCGGCGGCGTGAGAGCTGGGCAGCGATGTCATCCTGCAATACTGGTACCCCGGACGGCATGTGCTCAAGCATGGCGATGAGCGCCTGGCCGTGGGATTCACCTGCGGTAGTCCAACGAAGCATGCGGGTTATTATCGCACGCCGCGCACACGCGGGCTAGCACTAGGGTCGAACTTAGAGCGCAATCACACACGCCGCCGCAGCCAGCAGCATTCCGGGCCCGTGCGGGGGTGCAGCGTCGCGGCGGGCAAGGCCCCATAACGCAGTGCTAAGCGACGCCCCCATCATCGCCAGCAACTGCCCCATCACCCCTACTTCGTGGACGGTCCACATGCCCAGCGGGAAGGCGAGTTTAATGTCGCCGCCGCCGACGCCGCCGCGCCAGAGCGCAAGGGCGAGATAAAGGCCGGGCCAGATGAGTCCCGCGGGCGAAAAGATGCACAGTGCGATAAGGCAGGCGGGCAGGGTAAGCCAATTGGGCAGGCGTTTATAGCGGATGTCGAATATACACAGCATGATTATCCACGCGGCGATGCAGGCGTGGATATAAAGATTTCCCCCCATGGGGCCACAGCCTAGCTCAAGGCTGCATCGAGGGCAGCGCGCATGGCGGCTTGCGGCGCGGGATGGCCGGTAAATTGCTCAAACTGGCTGAAGGCTTGATGCGCGAGCATGACGTGGCCGCCCACCGTGGCGTAGCCGTTTGCGGCCGCATGCGAGACGAGCGGCGTGGGCCAGGGATCGTAGATGACGTCGAGGACTGGCGCGTGGGCTAGGTCAAAGAGGTGACCGTCGAGGGCCGCGGAGGGAACCGTGGAGACGATGAGGTCTGCCTCGCGCGCGAGGGCGGCGAGGTCAGCGTCGAAGGTGGCGCGATAAAGCTTGAGGCCGAGGGCGTCGGCAAGCGGGGCGAGCTCGGCGCGCCGGTCAGAGCGGTTCAGCACGGTGACGTCGGTAATGCCGCGCTGCGCCAGGGCCCAAAGCGCGGGGCGGGCGGTGCCGCCGGAGCCGATGAGAAGCGCGCGACGGGCGGTCTTTTCCCCCATTAGGACCGCCAACGCACCGGCGACGCCCTCGGTGTCGGTGTTGTCGGCGCGCCAGCCCTGCTCGGTGCGTACAAGGGTATTCGCAGAGCCAATGAGTTCGGCACGTTCAGTGCGCTCCGTGGCGCAAGAAAGGGCGGCGAACTTGCCCGGCATGGTCACGGAGAAACCGCGGAAATCAGCAGGCGCTTCCTCGAGAAAGCGCGGCAGCGACGCCGCCGTGACCTCAAAGCGGGTGTAGTCCCAGTCCTCTAGCCCCAGGGCTGCATAACCGGCGTTATGCAGCACCGGGGACAAGGAATGGTCGATGGGTTGACCTAGAACCGCCGCGCGTGGCATTACTCGGCTGGCTTTGCTTCAGAATCCTCGCCACCCTGCACGCCGCCGCGCTGGGACTCGAGAATGCCGGAGTTGATGGCCTTATCGACGTTGGCCAAGTGCTCGTCGTAGTTATCGGTGAACACGGTGGTGCCATCAGCGTCGATTGTGGCGAAGAACAGCCAGTTGCCCTCCTCCGGGTGCTCCATGGCGTCGATTGCCTCAACGGAAGGAGAAGCAATCGGGGTATCCGGCAGGCCCTCCTTGGCGTAAGTATTCCACGGGGTTACCTCGGCGCGAGCTTCGTCGGAAGTCGCCAGCTCCACGTCCGGCAGGCCGTAGTTAACGGTGGAGTCCAGCTCCAAACGCATCGGCTCGTCCAGGCGGTTCAGGATGACGCGGGCCACCTTGCCGAACTCGCCGGCCGGGGACTCGCGCTCGACCAAGGATGCTGCAACCAGCAGCTCGTATGGGGTCTTGCCCATAGCCTGCGCGCGGTCGACGATGCCGGTCTCGTTGTAGCGCTCGGTAGAACGAGTAATCAAGTCCTTCAAGATGGCCTGCGCGTCCATGTTCGGATCGACCACATACTGGCCCGGAGCAATAAGACCCTCAAGGCGCTTCGGGTCCTCGCCACGGGAGCGAATCTTCTCCAGCGCCCATTCGGGCGCGCCAAGCTCGGCCGGATCGACGGTCGCCGCGACCTTCTCCAGTTCTTCCTTGGTCACGGAGCCGCCCTCTTGCTCAGAGACTTGCGCGATCAGCGAGTAGACGCCGTAGCGAACATCGCCGCCGACAACCTTAACGTCGGAAAGCGTGGCTCCGCCCTGCACGTCCAAAGGATCGACCTTGTTTTTGTCATCGAGCAGCGCAGAAACCGCCGCCTTTGCATTCATCTCCTCCTGCAGGCGGTAGAAGCCCGGCTGAATGCTGCCAGCGCGAGGGTTGGAGTTGGCCGCCGAGGAGAAAGCATCCGCGGTCTTGACCACGTTCTTTTCCACGAGCTCCGGGCCGAGCTGGCTCATCGACGAGCCTTCTGGGACCTCGACCAGCTGCACGGTGCCGTTGCCGGTTCCCTCATAGTCCATGCTGCTGCCTCCTCCAAGCAAGCGGAAGCCGATGTATCCCAGGGCGCCGATGATAAGCACCACGGAGGCCACCACCACGGCAAGGCCGCGCTGGCGGCGCTTGACGTGCTTCGGCTCCATGGAGCGCCCGATTCGTTCTTGGTTTCGGCTCACGTAACTAGTCTCCTGCTGTTGAAGGCTCGTGGGTGGTTGCATCTGCTTGAAGCGCGTTGTTACGTGCGTCCAACCAGGATTGCAAGATTTCTACTGCGGCTGCTTGGTCGATGACTTTGCGGCCCTTTTTCTCGGATACCCCCGACGCCCGCAGCGCTGTCGTGGCGGCGACTGTGGTCAGCCGCTCGTCAGCCATGCGGACAGGTGGTCGCCCTATCGTTACATCTTTTCCCAGCCTGCGGCGGATGCGAAACGCGATTTCCTTGGCGTGTTTGACACTTTTCGAGCCGTTGCCCTGCAGATCGCGGGGCAGGCCTACTACTACCTCTACCGCTTGATACTCGTGAATGAGCTCCAAAATGCGGTCGATATCGCCTTTATCGCGGTCTTTGAAACCGGTTTCGCGAGCGACGGTCTCGACAGGAAGCGCCAACTTGGCGTTGTTGTCAGAGACCGCGACACCGATGCGTACGGTGCCTACATCTAGCGCTAGTCGACGCCCATTTCCCGGGTCGTCCACCCCGGGAGTATCGGGTTGTACGGCCATGCTCTATGAATGTCCCTTCGCGGTTGGATGCGACGCAAAAAGTCGCAAAACGGTAACGATGACATTTAGATTCTAGTCATACTATTTGCGGCTATGGTTCGCAGGGGCATAAGTTTTAGCTTATTGGCTGTTTAAAGGCCTAATGTTTACCCCTATCGCGCAAAAATCCCCGCACCTTTTGGCTTAAAGATACGGGGAGAATTCGCGGCGAAAGAATTAGGCCTTTTCGAGTTCGTCGCGCAGGGCGTTGAACGCGGCCGAAAGGCCTTCGGCGTTAGAGCCGGAGCCTTGCGCCATGTCTGGCTTGCCGCCGCCCTTGCCGTCGATGTAGCCAGCGAGCAGCTTGACCAAGTCGCCAGCCTTGATGCCGCGCTCGATGGCAGCCTTGGTGACGCCGGCGATAAACGGCAGCTTGCCGCCCTCATTCTCGGAGGCGAGGACAACCACGCCCGGCTTGTCGCCGAGGCGGTTCTTCAGGTCGATGGCCACGGTGCGCAGGTCGCCGCCGCTGACGTTGTTCGGCAGGCGGGTTGCCACGACGCTAAAGCCGTTGACCTCGACGGCGGAGTTGACCATCTCAGCGGTCTGGGACATCAGCTGGGCCTTGTGCAGGTCCTCGATCTGCTTCTCAGCAGCCTTGAGGCGCTCGGTCAGCTGTGCGATGCGCTCTGGAAGGTCCTCGGACTGGATCTTCAGCTCGCGGGAAACGCCCTCCACGAGTGCGGTTTCCTTTGAGTAGTAGCGGAACGCGTCCAGGCCAGAGTAGGCCTCGATGCGGCGCGCACCAGAGCCCACGGAGGACTCGCCCAGCACGGAAACCGGGCCGATCTCCGCCGTGTTGGTGACGTGGGTGCCGCCGCACAGCTCGATCGAGAAGGGGCCGCCCATCTCGACGACGCGAACCTCAGAGCCGTAGTTCTCACCGAACAGCGCCATGGCGCCCATCTGCTTCGCCTTCTCCAGGGAGGTCTCGATGGTGTTGACGGCAAAGTGGGCGTCGACAGCCTGGTTGGTGATGAGAGCGATCTCTTCCAGCTGGGCCGGGGTCAGCTGTTCGGTGTAGTTGAAGTCGAAACGCAGGTAGCCCGGGCGGTTCAAGGAACCTGCCTGAACTGCGGTTGGGCCCAGCACTTTACGCAGCGCCGCGTGGATGAGGTGGGTGGCCGAGTGCGCCTGGACTGCGCCGTGACGCCACTTCTGGTCAACCTCAGCGGTCACGGAAGCACCCAGGTCGATGCCGCCGGCAGTAACGGCGGCCTTGTGGACCCACAGCTTCTTGCCGATCTTCTGGACGTCGCCCACCTCAAGCAGGCTCTCGCCCGCGTACAGGCGGCCGCGGTCTGCGGTCTGTCCACCGGCCTCGGCGTACAGCGGCGACTGGTCGAGGATGACCTCCACCTGCTCGCCCTCGTGGACCTCGTTGACCTTCTCGCCATCGCGAACCAGACCAATGATCTTGGCGTCGGAAGTAAGCGTCTCGTAACCGGTGAAGACGGTCGGGTTGTTATCGACCCATTCACGGTAGAGAGAAAGGTCAGCGTGGCCGTGCTTCTTGGCCTGGTTATCGGCCTTGGCGCGGCGGCGCTGCTCTCCCATCGCGTCGTTGAAGCCATCCATGTCGACCTCGAGGCCGGCCTCCTGGGCCATCTCTAGGGTGAGGTCAATTGGGAAGCCATAGGTATCGTGCAGCTCGAAAGCCTTCTCGCCGGAGAGCACCTTGGCGGTTGCAGCACGCGAGGTGGACTTGAGCTCTGCAACGGCTTCGTCGAAAAGCTTAGTGCCCGACTCCAAGGTCTTGAGGAAGGCCTTCTCCTCCGCGATGGCAACGCGCAGGATGCGCTCGCGGTGCTCCGCAATTTCCGGGTAGGACGGAGTCATGGTGTCCATGATGGTGTTCATGAAGCGCTCCATGCTCGGCGCGGTAGTCCCCAGCAGGCGTGCGGAACGGATGATGCGACGCAGCAGGCGGCGCAGGATGTAGCCGCGGCCTTCGTTGCCCGGGGTAACGCCGTCCAAGATGAGCATCATGCCGGTACGGGAGTGATCCGCGATGACGCGGAAACGGATGTTGTCCTGATCGCTTGCGCCCTCGCCGTATTTGGAACCAGAAAGCTCCTCCGCGGCGTCGATAACCGGGCGCAAAAGGTCGGTTTCGTAGACGTTGTCTACGCCCTGCAGGATGCAGGCCACGCGCTCGATGCCCATGCCGGTATCGATGTTCTTCTTCGGCAGCGGTCCCAGGATTTCGAAGTTGCCCTTGCCGATGCCCTCACCGCGCTCGTTCTGCATGAAGACCAGGTTCCAGATCTCCATGTAACGGTTGTCGTCGGCCACTGGGCCGCCCTCGGCGCCGTATTCCGGGCCGCGATCGTAGTAAATCTCGGAGCATGGACCGCACGGGCCAGGAATGCCCATGGACCAGTAGTTATCCTCCATGCCCAGGCGCTGGATGCGCTCCTTCGGCACGCCAATCTCGTTGTGCCAGATATCGGCAGCCTCATCGTCGTCCAAGTAAACGGTAACCCACAGACTCTCCGGGTCGAGGCCGAAGCCGCCGTCTTCGACGGAGCCGGTGAGAAGGCCCCAAGCGTTTTTGATTGCGCCTTCCTTGAAGTACTGGCCGAAGGAGAAGTTGCCGGCCATCTGGAAGAAGGTGTTGTGGCGGGTGGTAATGCCTACCTCTTCGATGTCCAGGGTGCGCACGCATTTCTGGATCGAGGTTGCCAGGCCGTTGGGAAACGGCGGGTTCTGCTGGCCGAGGAAGTACGGCTTGAACGGAACCATGCCGGCGTTGACGAAGAGCAGGTTCGGGTCGTCCAAAATGAGCGACGCGCTGGGAACCGCCTCGTGTCCGGTTTTCACGAAGTGCTGGGTAAAGCGTTCCCGGATCTCATGAGTCTTCACGAGCTAAAAGTCCTTCACTGTTTAAGCGGTACGTAACAGCGCTCAACTTTACCCGTATCGCTTCCTAGCACGGGTATCGGGGGAGAAAACTTTAGCGCCGCTTGCCGCGGATGATGTTGCGCAGCCGCCCCAGGTAGTCATGGATGCGCTTTTCGGCACCATGTTCGGTGGGTTCGTAGTACAGCGCGCCTTCCAATTCATCTGGTAGGTACTGCTGCTTAACGACGCCGCGCGGGTCATCATGCGGGTAAACATACCCCACGGCATTGCCGAGCTTTTTCGCTCCTTCGTAGTGGCCGTCGCGCAGGTGGGCCGGAACGTGACCGATGCGCCCAGCTTGCACGTCGGCTTGCGCGGCGCTGATTGCTTGGATCACCGCGTTCGACTTCGGTGCGGTGGCCAGGTGGATGGTGGCTTGGGCCAGCGGAATTCGTGCTTCCGGCATGCCGATCAATTGCGCGGCTTCGGCTGCTGCCACGGCGGTTTGCAGCGCGGAAGGGTCGGCCATGCCGATGTCTTCGGAGGCATGCACGATAAGACGGCGTGCGATAAAGCGCGGGTCCTCGCCAGCCTCAATCATGCGCGCCAGGTAGTGCAGCGCGGCATCAACATCCGAGCCGCGGATCGACTTAATGAACGCAGAGACGACGTCGTAGTGCTGGTCGCCGTCGCGGTCATAGCGCACGACGGCGCGGTTGACGTTGTCACGGATGACTTGGGCGGTCAATTCTCCACCGTCGGCCACGGCCTCGGCCGCGGCTTCCAGGTAGGTCAGCGTGCGACGGGCGTCGCCGCCGGCGAGCAGCACGAGCTGGTCGAGCGCTTCGTTGTTTGCGCTAATGCGCCCACCCAGGCCACGTTCGCTGGTGAGGGCGCGTTCGGCGAGTGCTTTCAGGGAGGCGTCGTCTAGCGGCTGCAACTGCAGCAACAACGAGCGCGAGAGCAACGGCGCCACCACGGAAAAGGAGGGGTTTTCTGTGGTCGCAGCGACGAGCAACACGGTGCGATTTTCCACTGCCGCGAGCAACGCGTCCTGCTGGGTCTTGGAAAAGCGATGCACCTCGTCGATAAACAGCACCGTGCGCCGGCCATGGATGAGTTCTTGGCGCGCCCGGGTGATGACCTCGCGCACCTGCTTGACTCCCGAATCCAAGGCGGATAAGCCCACGAAGTTTTGGCCAATCGATTTTGCGATCAGCGAGGCGATGGTGGTCTTGCCAGTACCGGGAGGGCCATACAAGATGACAGAAGCCTCGCCGGAGCCTTCGATGAGCCGGCGCAGGGGCTTCCCTTCTTCAAGTAGGTGGCCTTGACCCACAACCTCATCGAGGCTTTGCGGGCGCATCCGGGCCGCCAATGGCGAGCCGGAATGGGTGGCAAAGATTTCTTGGCCAGGCAGTGGCGCGGATGCCTCTGTCCCGCCGGGTGCTGGGCCAAACAGAAAATCTTGGCTCATGGCCTAGCCCTCACGCAGGCGGCTGGCTACGGTCTGTCCAAACTGCGCAACCGGTTCGCATGCGGCGGAATCGCACTTGGCGGAATACCGCGCCAACGCCTCGAAGGTCTCGTACAAGTCGCGGCGGATGAGAATTTCCTCTTCGCTAAATGGACCCTGGTCTGCAGGACGCAGCAAGGAATGGCGTGCGTCGTGCTCGATGCCAGCGGAGCCTTCCGAAAGAGCCACAACGCCCTCGATACCGCCGGCGTACATCGTGGTCACGCTGGACAAAGCCCAGCCGATGAGCGAGGCGACGATGAGCTCGTGGAGCTCGATATCGTCCCCGAGACGCGGCCACACCTGCACCACGCGGCGCTGCCAGGCGGAGATGAAAATCTCGGCCTCTTCATCCGAAATCGGGCGCGCGAAAAGGAACTGCGGGAAGCCGGCGATGACACAGGCGACGTCGAAGCCGACGTTGCGATAACCCGCCCACTCATAATCCAAAAAGGCTAGGTTTTGGGAAACGATGACGTTATCGGGTGACAAATCAAAAGGCGTAAATGCGCGCTCGCGACCGATGGACAGCGCGCTTGCCGCCTGTTGCGCAAGCTCCACAAAGTCTGCGGGCGCTGGCAGGCCAGCATCGGCCAGGATGTCTGCGCCAATCAAAATCGAGCGCTGCAGGGATTCATCGCGCAGCGACTGATGCTCGGCGTATTCCGGGTGCTGGCGCAGTATGCGGTTAAGCAGCGTCTCGTAGTCCCGCTCGCGGTCTGCGGTACCCGCATGCATCTGGCCCAAAGAACGTCCCAGAGAACGCAGGATCTCCTTGCGGTCCTCGCCCTGTGCTTGGGTGAGAACATCGGCCAAGGTGTCGCCCTCACCAACGTCGGAAAGCACCAAAATGCGACGATCCAAATCATGGGCAAAAAGCACCGGGCCCGGGCGCACGTCCTCGCCCAAAGCGGTGGTGAACTGGTACGCCACGACCTCGCGGAGAAGCGCGGCGTCATCAATCGCATGCCCGGTAGAAGGGTTGTATTTGATGACCACGGAGCGGTGCGGCAAAAATGCCGTCGGAGTCATCCGCGCGCGCAAGACGGTGGCGTTGCCCGAACCGCCTAGGTCAGTTACCTGGGTAAACTCGGCAACCCCGCCGTAACGGCGCGAAAGCAACTCGGCGGCCATCTCGACGACCTCGTCTTGGGTATAGGCCGTGTCAGTAACGCCCGTATTCTCCGTGGTCACTACATCTTCCTTTACTTGATCGCTGAGCTCTATGTCAGCCGCGCTCGCAGCAAAAGCGGGGCACCGCCTCATGCGGTGTGGTGAAACACTTTCCCGCAGCTTCGGCCCTGCCCCGCTTTAAAAGCAAGCTTTAGCGCTTACTTCGCTGCAGCCTTTTCTTCTGACTTCTTTTCCGGCTTGAAGTCGACGCCGGTCTCCTTGCGCTGTGCGGCAGGGATCGGTGCCGGGGCGTCGGTCAGCGGATCGACGCCGCCGCCGGACTTAGGGAAAGCAATGACGTCGCGGATGGAGTCAAAGCCGCCGAGCAGGGACACGATGCGGTCCCAGCCGAATGCGATGCCGCCGTGTGGCGGTGCGCCGTACTGGAATGCGTCGAGCAGGAAGCCGAACTTCTCCTGTGCTTCTTCCTCGCCGATTCCCATGACGTCGAAGACACGCTTTTGCACATCCTGCTGGTGGATACGGATGGAACCGCCGCCGATCTCGTTGCCGTTGCAGACGATGTCATAAGCGTAAGCGGTAGCCTCGCCCGGGTTCTGGTCGAAGGTGTCGAGGTACTCCGGCTTCGGGGAGGTAAAGGCGTGGTGCACGGCCGTCCACTTGGAGTGGCCCAGGGCAACGTCACCGGATGCGGTGGCGTCGGCAGCCGGCTCGAACAGTGGTGCGTCGACGACCCAGGTAAAGGCCCAGTCGCCTTCCTTGATGAGGTCGAGCTTGCGGGCGATCTCGCCACGGGCTGCGCCGAGCAGAGCGCGGGAGGACTTAGTGTCGCCTGCGGCAAAAAAGATGGCGTCGCCAGGCTTTGCGCCCACGTGAGCGGCGATGCCCTCGCGCTCGGCGTCGGTGATGTTCTTGGCCACCGGGCCGCCCAGGGTGCCATCCTCAGCAATGGTGATGTAGGCAAGGCCCTTAGCGCCGCGCTGCTTTGCCCATTCCTGCCAAGCATCGAACTGGCGGCGCGGCTGGGATGCGCCACCTTCCATGACGACGGCACCGACGTACTCGTTCTGGAATACGCGGAAGGTGGTGTCCTTGAAGAACTCGGTGCACTCGACGATCTTGATGTCAAAGCGCAGGTCCGGCTTATCGGAGCCGTAGTACTTCATCGCATCAGCGTAGGTCATACGCGGGATCGGCGTGGTGATTTCGTAGCCGATGAGCTTCCACAGCTCGGAGACGATCTCCTCGGCTAGTGCGATGACGTCGTCCTGGTCCACGAAGGACATCTCGACGTCGAGCTGGGTGAACTCCGGCTGGCGGTCAGCGCGGAAATCCTCGTCGCGGTAGCAGCGCGCGATCTGGTAGTAGCGCTCCATGCCGGCAACCATGAGCAGCTGCTTGAACAGCTGCGGCGACTGTGGCAGGGCGTACCAGGAGCCTGGCTTCAGGCGTGCTGGGACCAGGAAGTCACGGGCGCCTTCTGGGGTGGAGCGGGTCAGGGTTGGGGTCTCGATCTCGGTGAAATCGTGTGCGTCGAGCACCTTGCGGGCTGCACGGTTTGCCGCAGAGCGCAGACGCAGCGCGTCGCCCTGGGTCTTACGGCGCAGATCCAGGTAGCGGTACTTCAGGCGCGCTTCCTCGCCGACCTCTCCAGAGGTGGATGGGTCATCGATCTGGAAAGGCAGTGCTGCGGACTTGTTGAGGACCTCGAGCTCGGTGACGTTGACCTCGATCTCGCCGGAAGGCAGGTTCGGGTTCTCGGATCCTTCTGGACGCGGCTCGACGACGCCGGTTACCTTCACGCAGTACTCAGAGCGCAGGTCGTGTGCGTGCTCTGCTACTTCGGATTCGCGGAAAACAACCTGGGCGATGCCGGATCGATCACGCAGGTCAATGAAGATAACTCCACCGTGGTCGCGACGGCGGGAAACCCAACCGGTGAGAGTAACAGTCTCGCCTGCGATGTCCTTGCGGAGCTCGCCAGCCAAATGAGTGCGCAGCACTAGCGTTCAGTCCCTTCTATTTCGATTTTTTACCCTCTCCCGCCACGCGTAGACAGCACGCGCCGGAGAATGGCAAAACTTGAACGCGCCCAAGTCTACAACCCCGCCTAGTATTTCGTTTCGATGAGGCAGCTACAGAAAGTATCTATATTTTCTGGCGGCACAATGCGCTGGACATATGGCATTATCAATGGCATGACATTTCGTTCGGATGCAGAATTCAACAACACCCGCGCCCGCTCTGGTGGCGGCGGGCGCCGCGGCGGCACCATTGCGGCAGGGGGCGGCCTGGGCACTCTCGTCCTCATCGGTTTGTTCCTGATCATGGGCGGAAACCCATCCGATCTTGATCAGTACTTCGGCACCGAGAATGACCAGGACCAAATAGCGCAGGAAGAAAACAGCACAGACGCAAACGGCAACCCCACCGGAGAGCTTGCCCACTGCCAGACCGCTGAGGACGGCAACAAGTACGACGACTGCCGCATCATGTACGCCGCCCAGTCCATCGACCGCGTTTGGGCGGACCAACTGCCAAAGCAGGCCGGGCTGGAATACACCGAACCCGGAATGGTCATCTTCCACGGCGCCACCACGTCCGGCTGCGGCCAAGCATCGGCCGCCACCGGCCCGTTCTACTGCCCGAGTGATCAGACGGCCTATTTCGATACCGCCTTTTTCGATCAACTCACCCAATTCGGCGCCGAGAACGCACCCCTGACTCAAATGTATATCGTGGCCCACGAGTTTGGTCACCACATTCAAAACCTCGAGGGAACGCTGGGTCTTTCCAATTACAACCAGCCGGGCGAGGATTCCAACGCCGTCAAGATTGAGCTGCAGGCAGACTGCTACGCAGGCATCTGGGCAAACTATGCCGATGACAATACGAACATGGGCCTGCAAGAGATTTCGAAGCAGCAGCTCGAGAACGCAGTGACCGCCGCTGCCGCTGTTGGCGATGACAACATCCAGCAGCGCTCCGGCGGCCAGGTCCGCCCCGATCAGTGGACACACGGTTCTTCCGAAATGCGCTCCAAAGCCTTCTTGGCCGGCTACCAATCAGGCGAGATGGCGCGGTGCGACTACCTCGAGCGCAATGCTTATAACGGCTAAACACTTATAGCGCCTAAAGTCTAGGTCCCGCCTAAAAATGACAGGGGTGCGTGGGAATTTCCCACGCACCCCTGTTGTTGACATGTCATATACACTAAAGTTCTAAGCCACACTCAAGGGAGCAGCATGCAATTCGGAATCTTTAGCATCGGCGATGTCACCGCGGACCCAACCAACGGCATCAGCCCCAGCGAGGCCGAGCGCATCCGCAATATGACCGAGATTGCGCTGAAGGCCGAGGAGGTTGGCCTCGACGTCTTTGCGACCGGCGAGCACCACAACCCACCCTTCGTGCCCTCCTCACCGACTACCCACCTGGCATATATCGCCGCACAGACAAAGAACCTGCAGCTATCCACCTCCACGACGCTTATCACCACCAATGACCCGGTAAAGATCGCCGAGGACTATGCCTTCCTGCAGCACCTTTCCGGCGGCCGCGTAGATCTCATGATGGGCCGCGGCAACACGGGCCCGGTTTATCCGTGGTTTGGCAAGGATATCCGCGAAGGCATCCCACTGGCGGTGGAGAACTATCACTTGCTGCGCCGGCTGTGGCGCGAGCCGGTGGTTAATTGGACAGGCAAGTACCGCACGCCTCTACAAGGGTATACGTCTACCCCGGCGCCCCTTGACGGCGTGCCGCCTTTTGTCTGGCACGGCTCCATCCGCTCGGTGCAGATTGCCGAGCAGGCCGCCTTCTACGGCGATGGCTTCTTCCACAACAACATCTTCTGGAACAAGGAGCACACCGCGAAGATGGTGGGCATTTACCGCCGCCGCTTCGAGTCCTACGGTCACAGCCGCGCGGATCAGGCCATCGTGGGCTTGGGCGGCCAGGTCTTCATCGGCGAGACCGAAGCCGAGGCGAAGAAGTTCTTCCGCCCCTACTTCGATAACGCACCGGTGTACGGCCACGGCCCTTCCCTGGAGGAGTTCACCGCGCAGACGCCGCTGACTGTAGGCACGGTGGAGCAGGTCATCGAGCGCACCATGCAGTTTGCCGATTGGGTGGGCGATTACCAGCGCCAGCTTTTCCTCATCGATCACGCGGGCCTGCCGCAGGAGGTGGTGCTGAAACAGATTGAAATCTTGGGCACCCAGGTGGTTCCGGAGCTGCGCCGCCGCATGGAGGCCCGCCGCCCGGAGCATGTGCCTTCAAATCCGCCTACCCACGCAAGTCTGAAGGCCAACCCCGCCGCACCCCATTTCAAGGTCAACCCCGGAGAGGAGAACTAGATGCGTTCACTGGTCGTTGTTACCGCAGGGCTATCCACGCCGTCATCAACGCGCGCGCTTGCCGACGCCCTCTCCCAGGCCGTGTGCTCCCAGGTCGGCGCCCGAGGCGAAGGCGTGGAGACCACCATGATTGAACTCCGTGAGCTTGCCACCGAGCTCTCCGAGGCCATGACGAACTGGGGCTCCACCACTCCCCGCCTAGATGAGGCAAAGCGCGCACTATCGACGGCGAGCGCACTGATTGCGGTGACCCCGATTTTCCAGGGCAGCTACTCGGGCCTTTTCAAGCTCTTCTTCGACACACTCGATCCGCACGCCTTGGAGCACCTGCCCACAGCGATTGCGGCCACGGGCGGGTCTTCGCGGCACGCGTTGGTGCTCGACTATGCGTTGCGTCCGCTGTTTAACTACCTGCATGCCACAGTGATCCCCACCGGCGTCTTCCAAGCCACCGAAGACTTCGGCACCGTAGAAGGTACACGCAACGCCCAGCGCATCGAGCGCGCGGCCAAGGAGCTTGCCGATCTCATCGTGGCTCCCACCGACCGCGTCGCAGGACTAGCCGCCCCGAACGTGGCAGAGCCTTCCCCACGTCCCACCGGATTGGACGTGGAAGAAGAGTTCACGCCGTTTAGCGCGCTGCTGAAAGGCCACGACGGCACCGCCTAGCCACAGCGTCATCTAGCAGCACCGCGCACCGGGGTTGGCATCCTGCTCGGCGTAGCGGGCACGCCAATATTCGCGCTCGGTTGGAATCACGGCGTCGGGATGATGCGCTTTAAGGTGAGCGCAGTACTTCGCGTAGGCGTGATCGCCCATGAGCTCGCCGACGTACCAGGTGATTTTCTTGAGCGCGCTAATCACTAATGCCCTCCAGTTTCTTCGAAGCTCATGTTGTACTGCGCGGCTACTTCCTTCTCCCACTTGGTCGGCATCATTCCACGAGGCAGGAACAGCGTGGACGGGATGTCCTCGGTCTCCGAATCCACTGGCTCGATACCGGCTACGCGCTGCTTGACCGCCTTGATACACGACATCACTGCCGCACCAATAACGGCTAGGACAAGCACGGCGAAGAGGATAGATAGACAGCCTTGGATGAAGGTATTACGCACCACTGCGTCAATTTCTTCGACGGACTTTGCAGACCCGAACTCGCTAAGCCCCTGAGCCGCGGCGTCTTTGAAACGCGCGTGGTTAGCCCAATAGCCGATGGTCGGATCGGAGCTGAAGATCTTCTGCCAGGACGCGGTCATGGTCACGATGAGGTCCCAGGCCAGCGGGATAAGCGGAATCCAGACCCACTTATAAAGACCCTTCTTGACCACCACGACCACGACGAGTGCGAGCGCCATCGCAGCTAACAGCTGGTTCGCGATGCCGAAGAGCGGGAAGAGCACGTTGATGCCGCCTAGCGGATCGGTAACGCCCATGATGAGAATGGCGCCCCACAGCACACAGACGATGAAAGTAGAAAGGTAGGTGCCGAGCTTCCAGCTTTGGTCGCGGAACTTGCCCAGGCCCGGGATGCCGCCCAAGGAGTCGGACATCATAAAGCGTGCCACGCGGGTGCCAGCGTCCACCGTGGTGAGGATAAACAGCGCCTCGAACATGATGGCAAAGTGGTACCAGAAAGCCTGCATGGCTGGATTGCCCAGCATCTGCGTCATGATTTCGGACATGCCATAAGCCAGCGTTGGCGCACCGCCGGTACGGGAAACGATGGACTCCTCGCCCACTGCCTGGGCTGCGGCGGTTAGCTGCTCGGCGGTGATGCCAGCGCCGGGCAGGTTGAGGGTGCCTACGAAGTCGGCCGCACCTTCCGCAGTGCCCTGTGTCTTCGGCGCTGGAGAGTTCATGGCGAAGTACATGTGGCGGTCAATGATGACCGCGGAGATAAGCGCCATGACCGCGACGAAGGACTCCATGATCATGCCGCCGTAACCGATGGCACGCATGTGGGATTCCTTCTCAATGAGCTTTGGCGTGGTACCCGAGGAGATCAGCGCGTGGAAGCCAGAAAGTGCGCCGCACGCAATGGTGATAAACAGGAACGGAAAGAGGTTGCCGGAGAAGACTGGGCCATTTCCGTCCGTGGCGAAGCTGGTCACTGCCGGCATGTGCACGGACGGGCGCTCAATCACGATGGCGATGGCAAGCAGCGCGATGACGCCAATCTTCATGAAGGTAGACAGGTAGTCACGCGGGGCAAGCAGCAGCCAGACCGGCAGGATAGCTGCCACGATGCCATAGCCAATGATGGCAAAGGCTAAGGTCTCCTTGGACCAGGTAAACATGCTGGCACCGAGCTCAGTATCGGAGACCCAACCGCCGCCGATGATGGCGGCAAGCAGCAGGATGACGCCAATGACGGAGACCTCAGAGACCTTGCCAGGGCGGATGTAGCGCAGGTAGAGGCCCATGAACAAAGCGATGGGGATGGTCATCGTGATGGAGAAGACGCCCCACGGCGAATCCGCCAAAGCGTTGACCACGATGAGCGCCAGCACTGCGATGATGATGATCATGATGGCGACGGTGGCGATGATGCCCGCGATGCCTCCAATTTTACCCATCTCATCGTTGATCATTTGGCCCAGCGAGCGGCCCTTGCGCCGCGTGGAAACCCACAACACCAGGTAATCCTGTACCGCGCCCGCAAAGACGACGCCGAGGACGATCCATAGTGTGCCCGGGAGATAGCCCATCTGCGCCGCCATGACCGGGCCGACCAGCGGGCCCGCGCCGGCAATAGCGGCGAAGTGATGGCCAAAGAGCACGCGGCGATCGGTAGGCAGGAAGTCCTTACCGTCATTGGCGTACTCGGCAGGAGTCGCACGACTATTGCGCGGCTTTACCACCTTGTACTCAATAAGGCGAGCGTACAGGGTATATCCGATAATGTAGGAGCCAACGGCGGCCAGGACCAACCACACGGAGTTGATGGTCTCACCGCGGTGGAGAGCGAGCACTCCCCAACCGGCAGCCGCAGCGATAGCGGCAATCAAAATGACGATCTTCTCAACGTTGCCGATGACCTTTTCCGGCTTTACGTCGATGGGCTGTGCCTGGCCGTCGACTTCAACAAATTCGATGTCGGACCGCGGTTCGGGTCCGGTCTTGATACTCACGATAATCTCCCGAGGAATCAGACAGAGCAGATGAAAGAACTTTTATCCAGCCACAGTTGTTAGGCACGCTGAATTGCTTAACTATTGTGAACCGAGATACTAATCAGTATTCATTGTGTGCAAAGGTCACACAATAAAATTCAATAATTTCTATCGGCTTATCCCCAAAAATCGCTTGACCTTGGTCACACCCACCCCGAGGGGTTAACAACGCTGCCTCCACGTAGTGAACTACTGCCAAAGCGGTAACATGGAGAAACTGTATGCGAGGCCTTCCGGAAAAAGTCCTCGTCACAGAGAATTTCGGCCGCAGCAAGATCGCAATTAACACGGGTTTAGCCACAGCCTGCCCCCTAGAAATACTCCCCCCACCTACCCCCAATTTAATTTCCAAACTCACAAAGCAAACTCACAAAGGAGGCACCGCCCAGCATGGCAATCAGCGTCACCGACATTTTCTCCATCGGCATTGGCCCATCTTCCTCGCACACCGTCGGCCCAATGCGCGCGGCCCTTGCGTTCCTGAAAACGCTGCCGGAGCATCCAGCCAAGGTGCACACCGAGCTGCGGGGCTCGCTTTCGCTGACTGGCCGCGGCCACGGCACCGACCGCGCGGTGATTCTGGGCTTGGCCGGCTGGGATCCGCTGACCGTCCCGGTTGATGCTGAACCGCGTTCCGATCAGCCCATTCCGAGCAAAGGCATGACCGACGGCCCGCTGGGCGCGATGGAATATTCCATCGAGTTCAACAACGAGCCGGTCCCCGAGCACCCGAATTGCCTCATCTTCGATGCCTGGGATGCAGAGGGCAACCTACTGGCCGAGCACGCCGAGTACTTCTCCGTCGGCGGCGGATTCATTCTCTCCCGCGCGGAACTCGACGCCGAGGTCGCAGCCTCCGCCGAGGTACCTGCCGGCATGGCAGCGGCCGAATCCACCGACGATGTTCCTTACCCATTCACCACGGGCGAGCAATTGCTGGCGCTGTGCGAAAAGCACGATTTGAAGATCTGGGAGATTGTCGCCGCCAACCAGGAAGCGCTCCATAAAGAAGACGGCGGCCTCGAATACGTCTACGCGCACCTGGATTTGGTGTGGGACATCATGCGCGAGTGCGTCACCGACGGCATCTCTACCTCCGGCATCTTGCCGGGCGGCCTGCAGGTCCCACGCCGCGCGCCGGGCATGTACAAGCAGCTAATGGAGGGCCACGACGATAAGACCTGCGGTTTTTCCGCTATGGAGTGGGTCAACCTGTTTGCGCTCGCCGTCAACGAGCAAAATGCCGCCGGTGGCCGCGTCATCACGGCCCCAACGAACGGCGCCTGCGGCATCATCCCAGCGGTGTTGCACTATGCCCGTGACTTCAAGCCGAACTTCACCCGCGATTCCGCCCGCCGCTACTTGCTTACCGCGGGTGCCATCGGCATGATCATCAAGCACAACGCCTCGATTTCGGGCGCCGAGGTGGGCTGTCAAGGCGAGGTAGGCTCGGCGTCGTCAATGGCGGCGGCCGGCATGGCTGAACTGCTAGGCGCAACGCCGGCGCAGATCGAAAATGCAGCCGAGATTGCGCTGGAACACAACCTCGGCCTTACCTGCGACCCAGTCGGCGGCCTCGTGCAGATTCCGTGCATCGAGCGCAACGCCATCGGCGCGGTCAAGTCCATCAACGCCGCGCGCCTGGCGCGCATGGGCCAAGGCACGCACCACGTTTCTCTCGACGCCGCCGTGCAGACGATGGCCGATACCGGCCGCGACATGCTGGCGAAGTACAAGGAGACCTCCATTGGTGGCCTCGCAAAGACCCTAGGCTTCGCCGTCACGCAGGTGGAGTGCTAATGCAAAAAGGCTTGCGTGGCAAAAGGTAGTCTTATCGCTAACGCACAGACCCTAACCTAGAAAGCGATATCTACCTCCATGCGAGCCGATGCATTACGCCGCCGAATAGCCATCATCGAGGCGGCATGCGCCATGTTTAAACGCCATGGCAACTCGGTCTCCCTTGAAAAGATTGCCTAGGAAGCAGGCGTGGGCGTCGCCACGCTCTACCGCAACTTCCCGGACCGTGAAGGGTTGATTCACGCGTGCGCGGAACACATGAGCGACGATTTTCTGGTCTTCCAAAATCGCTTGATTAAAGGCTTCGAATCCGATCCTTCGGACGCGGAAAACTTCGTCCTGGACTATGCTCTCAAGCTCACGGAAATGGGTTTGACCAGCCTCATCCCTTCCTTCGTGCCGGAGGACTTAGATACCCTGCCGGAGGATTTGCAATTGAAGCGCGACGCGTTGCAGGAAAACGGCGAAAGGTTCATCGAGCTCGGAAAGCAGCACGACGTAATTGGCCCAGGCGTGGGGCACCTCGACTTCGTGGTGGGAATCTTAACGCTGGTGCGCCCCAGGAAGGTGCACGTGGAGAACTACGTGCCCGATATCCAAAACGTATGCTGCGCATCTACTTGGCAGGCATCAAAAGCGGCATGGCGAACGCATAGTAGCAAAACAAAAGGCGCCTTCACTCCCCAACCGATATGTGGGAAGGAAGGCGCCTTTGGCATCTCAGCGAGATGCCCTTTAACGTCGTTGGCTTAATTCAGCTGGCTGCGCAGGTGCTCAACGAGCGCGTCAATGGCGACGTCGCTTTGCTCATGCGCGGCAAGGTCCTTGACGGCGACAACGCCGTTTTCGAGCTCCTGCTCGCCCAGGACAAGCGCGAAGCGAGCGCCGGCACGGTCCGCGCCCTTCATCGCCCCCTTGAGGCCGCGGTCGCCGAAGGACATGTCAGCGGAGATGCCGGCGTTGCGCAGGTCGTTGACGATGCCTGCCATACGGCGCTTAGCATCGGCGCCCAGTGCCACGCCAAAGACCTCAACGCGCTGGTCGACGCCGTCGAGCTGGATGCCCTCAGCCTCCAGAGCCAAGATGGTGCGGTCGACGCCGAGGCCGTAGCCGATGCCGGAAAGCTCCTGGCCTCCCAGCTGAGACATCAGGCCGTCGTAGCGGCCGCCTCCACCGATGCCGGACTGCGCGCCGAGCAACGGGTGCACGAACTCGAAACAGGTCTTGGTGTAGTAATCCAAGCCGCGGACCATGCGCGGATTGATGGTGTACTCGATGCCCATGTCATCGAGCAGGCCGGTGACCGTCTCGAAATGCTCACGGCACTCGTCGTTTAGGTGATCGAGCATCAGCGGGGCGTCGGCAAGCTGCTCCTGGACCTCAGAACGCTTGTCATCGAGGACACGCAGCGGGTTGATCTCCGCACGCTTGCGGGTTTCCTCATCTAAGTCGAGCTTGAACAAGAACTCCTGCAGCTTCTCGCGGTAAGCCGGGCGACAGTTCTGGTCACCCAAGCTGGTCAGCTCGAGACGGAATTGGCTCAGCCCGAGGGAACGGAAGGAGCGATCTGCCAGGGCGATGACCTCGGCGTCGAGCGCGGGATCGTCAACGCCGATGGCCTCGACACCGACCTGCTGAAGCTGGCGGTAGCGGCCAGCCTGCGGGCGCTCGTAACGGAAGAAAGGTCCGAAGTAGTTGAGCTTGACCGGCAGCTGGCCGCGGTCAAGGTTGTGCTCAATGACAGAACGCATAACGCCTGCGGTGCCTTCTGGGCGCAGGGTTACCGATCGGTCGCCGCGGTCTGCGAAGGTGTACATCTCCTTGGAGACCACATCGGTGGATTCACCAACACCACGCGCGAAAAGCGTGGTGTCTTCGAAGATCGGAAGCTCGATGTGCTGGAAGCCGGAGAGATGAGCCTGATGGACCAGGTTCTCACGCACCTTGTAGAAGGTCGCCGATTGCGGCGGAATGTAGTCCGGGACTCCTTTGGGAGCGGACAGGGCCTTAAACTGCTTCTTATCACTCACGCGTATCAGAGTACATCCCGTAGCGTGGCCAAGAATGGATTAGTTGCCCTTTCGGCGCCCATCGTGGTGGTTGCGCCGTGTCCGGGCAGGACAGCGAGCTTGTCATCGAGCCTCCAGACAGGCCCGGCAAGCGAGAGCTGCATCGCGCTTGGGTCAGAGTGCTCGAGGTCGGTGCGCCCGATAGAGCCTTTAAAGAGGACGTCGCCGGCAAGCACGAATTCCTCGGCAATAATAAGGACGGAGCCCGGCGAATGACCCGGGGCATGCTCGATGCGGAACTCGTAGCCGATGAGTTCCAAGGTCTTGCCGCCGTGGAGCTCGCGAAGATCGTCGATGGCGAGCATATTCGCGGCGTCGAAAAGCAGCTGCGATTCCGGTGAGACCCCGGAACCGTCAACAAGCATGAACGCGTCCTTGGGGTGGATGTACACCGGAAGGTTGAGCTGCTTGGCAAGGTCACCTGCCTCGCGGGTGTGGTCGAGGTGGCCATGGGTCAAGACGATAGCTTCGAAGTTAAGGCCATGCTCTTTACCCAAGTCGAGAACACGTTGCATCGCGTGCATGCCTGGGTCAACCACGAAAGCGCGGGAGCCATTGGCCACCACATAGGTATTGGTCTTGTAGGGCCCAGCTGCGAAACCTAAAACGCTCAAAGTCATAAAACGCAGTCTAGCGCCCGCCCCCAATGCAGTGGGGCCAGGCGCTAGATGAGATTTAGTGAGCTTTTACTCGCTGATTTACTTGCTCAATGCCTCGATCACAGCGTCGTAGTTCGGCTCGGTGGTGACTTCATCGACGAGCTCGGTGTAGATGACCTTGTGCTCTTCATCGGTGACAACAACGGAGCGAGCCAGCAGGCCCTTCAGCGGGGAGCCCTGCAGGGTAATGCCCAGCTTCTCGCCGAAGTCAGAGCGGAAGTCAGAAGCGCTAACGACGTTCTCAATGCCCTCTGCTGCACAGAAGCGCTCCTGCGCGAATGGCAGGTCACGGGACACGGACAACACAACGGTGTTGTCTAGGCCGGCAGCCTTCTCGTTGAAGGAACGCAGCTGCGCTGCACACACGCCGGTGTCTACGGACGGGAACAAGGAGATAACCAGGCGCTTGCCCTCGAAGTCCTGGTTGGTTACCTCGGAAAGATCGGTGCCGACGAGCGTGAACTCTGGCAGCTTCTGCCCTACCTCAGGTAGGTTTCCGGCGATTTCGGTTTCGTTTCCATTGAATTTAACGTGAGCCATGGCGCCCCACCCTACTGAAGGATTGCCTGGCGTGCCACGATGGGCAAATACGATCCGTTGGGCCAGACGGGCTAGACTCTGTCAGGTATAGCTCGAGCCCACTGGCTTAGAAGCTAGCGTTTAACTCGAAATCCATCGCCAAAGGACCATTAAATGCCCAACAACAAACAGCGTGGCGAAGAAGCGCTAAACCAGCTCGACCGTGAGCTTAAGGCCCGTGACCGCAAGGAAAAGACCCGCCCTCTGGGCGTTGTCGCGGCCTCGCTCGTAGTTATCCTCGCCTTGGTCGGCGGCATCTACTTCTTCGCCACCCGCGATAATTCCGATGAGAAGGTCGTGGCCGAAGAATCCAGCGCCGCAGAGACCACTGCTCAGGACACCCCGGATGCCAAGCCACTGTCCGGCAAGCGTGCTGAGGCACTGCCTGCGAGCGTGCAGTGCACCTACGAAAAGGACGGCCGGGATGCCAACGGGGCGAAGGTTCCGGACGGCAAGGATGTCTCCACCAAGGGAACGGTGAAGGTTAACTTTGCTACCAACAAGGGCGACATCGAAATGGAGCTCGACCGTGCTAAAGCTCCGTGTGCCGTCAACGCAATTTCGGACCTGGCGGATCAGGGCTACTACGACGACACCATCTGCCACCGCATGACCTCCGGCGGCTTGAGCGTCCTGCAGTGCGGTGACCCAACCGGCACCGGCTCCGGCGGCCCTGGCTTTAGCTTCGCCAACGAGTACCCAACCGACGAGACTGATGAAGCTGACACCAAGACCCCGGTGACCTACCCGAAAGGCTCCATCGCCCTAGCCAACTCCGGCGTGGACACCAACGGCTCCCAGTTCTTCGTCAACTACGCCGACTCCATGCTCACGCCTGAGTACACCTACTTCGGCGACCTGACAGATAAAGGCCAGAAGACCATGGACAAGATCGCCGAGATCGGCGTCGAAGGCGGTGCCTCCGACGGCAAGCCGGCCGAGGAAATCAAGATCAAGAAGGCGTCTGTCGAAGCCTAAGCGCCGACAAATAGATGTCCTTTCGTCTCCCCCTGGGCACCCCTGATGGGTATGCCCAGGGGGCTTCGTCTTACATGCACCTTTTTCAGAGGTAGCTGAGATTTTCTTATGCGTGCGCAGGCCTTTTCACAAAATAGGCTCTATCATCTAGTGCATTTTTCCTATTTCTCCTGCACACAACATACCTACAGATACTTCACAGGATGAACTTTTTCGCTTTTTCGGTTGCATATCTTCAGGGCCGGAACTAACATTCGTGGGGTCTTTGAAATTCCCAAACTCTTAAGGATTGAACACATGAAGTTCTTCTCCCGCAAGGCACTGGTTGCAGCTGCTGCAGCCGCTACCATCTCCTTCGGCGGCGCTGGCGCTGCTATGGCTGCAACCCCAGCCGCAGCTACTTCCACTACCACAACGGCTGCTCCTACTACTACTCAAACCCCTACGGAGACCAAGACCCCTGAAAAGGAAGGTTCCTCTTCCTCTTCCTCCGACGATTTCACGGCAAAGGACGTCAAGGAGTGGATCGGCGTTGCCACCGCAGTCATCACCGCCCTCGGCGCACTGTTCGGCTTCGTCAACAAGTACTTCAAGATCTTCTAAACTCGATCCGAAGATCTAGAACAACCGCTCACCATTTGGTGGGCGGTTTTCTTATGCCTGACCTGCTGTGGTTTCAGTGATGCACCGGACGGTTTCAGCTAAGCACCGATGCCAGAGAACGCATCACGCGCAAAACTAAACCCTCGATGCAAACAACGGCATCGAGGGAATTCCTATTTGAGTGCTCCTCAATAAAGCTCTGCTAGCGCACAATTCGTCGAATACCGAACACGCCCAAGACTTTCTCCCACCAGGGAAGGTTACGTGGCTCATTCAAACGCTGCATGTATGCCTTCATGAAGAAATGTGCCTCTTCCAGCGCTTCAAACTCTTCGTCAGAAATCGCCTGAGAATTCTGAGCAGACCTATCTGCAATCGTCATGGCACGTCCCTCCTCTTTCGGTGCCCTTAACCTTACATCGCTGATACAGCGTAATCCACCCTTTTTCCTGGGTAAAGATTGAGGCGTTTACGCTTCCTCACTAGATTCCGTCGTCGAGTGCTCACGCTCTACACCATTCTCATAATTCTCCTTGATGTATTCCGATATTGCTTGGACAAACGTCTCGTCTTCATCGGAGCGATCAGACATTGTCACGAGCGTTGGCAACAACTGCCATCCTGCTCGACGTTTTCTTTCGTCGCTATCAAGAGTTAGATTCATTGCCCACTCGATTCTGTTGTAGTAGGCATCGCGCCTATCTGAACTTTGTTTTTGCTTGAACGAACGCCAGGCGATTACGAGACCTACAACAGCAACAATTGCGTTCGGAATCGCCCCACGGTAATTCACGAGCTTTAAAATTACATCTTTCCACTCGTCACCCGTAAGCCACCAAGTCAGAAGGAATGCTGCAGCAACTCCGATGATAACAATGACGAGCAATATGCAAAGTGCGCCAGGCAAGGAAACAGACCACCCTATAAGCCTGTCTCGAGTCTTCAGCGATCGATCCTGACTCTTCGGTGTCATTGGCTCCGCCATCTGCGTGTTAGGGGGTTCTTCCTCATTAGTGTCGCTCATCAGAAGAAAGAATATTCGAAAAAGATTAAGTTGTCAGAAGTCCGGAGCTTTTATCAGAGCTTTCCAGGTAGCTTGGCATTACGAACAGCCCAATGCACAGCTACTTCTCCCCTGGTTTGTCGTCCATGCCCTCGATGAGCTCAGCGCCGAGGATGTCGCGGAAGAGGTCCGGGTCAACGAGTTGGCCGATTTTGATGACGGAAATTTGGCCGGTGGGTTCGAGGATCATCATCTGAATGTCGCCGCGGCGGCCGAGTCCGGCTTTGCGGGTTGCGGAATTTACGTCGCTGACGGTGATGTGGGCAAAGTGCATGTTGTCTTCGAGCAGCTCGCCGTTATAGACCAACAGCACGGGACGGCGGTCTAGGTAGCGGGACCAGCCGATGTAGCGGCGGATGGTGCCGAAGGCAGCCTCTAAAACCATGAGCGTTAGAAGGCCGATGACGCCGGCGGCAAGGGTAGGTGGATTACCCACGATGACACGGCCGGCCACGGCACCGAACATAATGATGATGACCGCATCGGAGGCAGTCATCGACGTCAGCACGCGGGTGCCAAAGAGCTTGACCAGAATCATAAAGGCCAAGTAGATACCGATGGTGGCAAGTAAGACCACGGGGATTCGGTGTGGCTCAATGCCTAATTGATATACCGACTCACGCCCGATCAAATCCACAATATCCACGTCAAACTACTCTACTACCACGCTTTTCCTTCACGGAGCTTGGATAGACAAAGGCACCGTGGAGAAGATTCCACGGTGCCTTGCTTTAGACTGCAGTGCTTATATGTTGAACTGCTTGCGCAGGTTCTCAATGAAAGCACGCACCGGCGCCGGCAGCATGTGCATGTTCATGCCCACCACACCGATGATGCCCACGATGGCAGCGATGACGCCCGCGGCAATGCCCAGGCCCTTGGAAGAACCGGAGTCCAGGGAGGACAGGGAGCTCAGCGAGGAGCTGTCGGTAGTATCGCCCTTGCCCGGCTCGTCGCTGCAGGTGGCGTCGTCAAGCGGCAGCGTTGCCTCAGTGCCAGCGTCGGTGGTGATTTCGAGCGGGGTATCGCAAGTGAAGTCCGCCGGCACGTTAAGCTTCAGCGTCGCGCGGCCGCGCTCACCGAACTGGTCGTCACCGTCCTGCTTCGCGTTGTCGATATCCGCAGTGGCGGTCTCATCCCCCAGCTTGACCGTGGCGGTCTTTGCCATCGGCTCGCCCTCAGAGGTGTAGTTGAGGGAGGACAGCTCCACGGTGATCTCATTGCCCGGCTTAACCTCGCCGGTGATGTGAGCGCCAATCTGGCCCTGACCCTCACGAGCGGCTGGCTTGCCAGCCTTGATGTAATCAATCATGGCCTGAGTGTCCATGTAGCCCAAGTCCACAACATCCTTGATGGCGCCCTCAGCGAAGTAGCCGTCGCCGCCGCCGATGAGGAAGGTGGACAGCGCGATGGTGTAGTCCTTGCTCGGGTCGACCTGCTCACCGTCGATGGTCACGGACTTAATGCGGCTACCGTGCTCACCGGTCTGGTCATAAACCACTTGCACGTTATCGGAAAGGCCCATGGCCAGGCGCGGACGAGATGCGCCTTCCTGCCACTGGTTCTCCAGAGCCTTGATGAGGTCAGCGCCGGAAACCTTGCAGTAAGCCACGGCGTTGCCGAATGGCTGCACCGTGAAGACATCCTTGTAGGTGACCTCGCCTGCAGGCAGGTCCGCGCGCACACCACCGGCGTTCATGACGCCCAGGTCGATCTCCTTGCCCACGGCCTTCGCCACAGATTTGCGCTGTGCCTGCGCGATGAAGTTGTTCAGGGTGGATTCCACGCCGCGGTTGGAGCCCGAACCCTTGCCCTCATCGGAGCCACGGAAGAGCGCCTCTGGCATGGTGCCCACGACGTCAGCACCGAGCTCCTCCGCCTTGGCCGCAGCTTCATCGACGATCGCGGCGATTTCGGCATCCTCGCTAAGCGAAGCCGCGTCCGTCGCGTCGTACTGCTTCATTTTGATGTCGGTGACCTTCTTCGCCTTGGTGTCGAAGGTGATATCCAGGTCGTTGAGCAGCTTGCCGTACTCGTGGCCCTGCGCCCACTGCAGCGGCAGGGCGCCCTCGCGGGCGACCTCGCCCTGGGTCTTCACGTGGGTATCGCCGCCGAAGAGCGCATCAACGTCGGTGCTGAATCCGTCGGCGAACTGCTGGGCGTCCTCGTGGAAGAGCGCGATGACGACGTCAGCCTCGCCGGATTCCTTCAGGTGCTTTGCCTCTTTATTGGTGGCCTCAACTGGGTCGGTGAAGGTCACGCCTGGAATCATTGCCGGGGCAACCTTGAACTCGGTGTTCTGGGTAACGGTGCCAACAAAACCCACCTTGACGCCGCCGATTTCCTGGACGATGGAAGCATCGAGAATCGGCTTGCCATTCTGCAGGACGTTTGCGCCCAGGATCGGGAATTCGGAGTGCGGCTGGATACGGTCCCGCAAGTCATCGACGCCCTTATCAAACTCGTGGTTGCCCACTGCGGTAGCATCGAGGCCCATCGCGTTGAGAACGTCCATGGTGTACTCATCCTCAGAGATGGCGGAGATATATGCAGAACCGCCCACGTTATCGCCAGAGGAAGTCAGCGCATATTCTTGGCCTTCGTTGACCTTCTTAATCAGCGACTGCAGCAGAGCCGCGCCCATCTCATCGCCGGGCTTTACGGTCTTGTCCTTGGGCAGGCCATTTTCCAAATGACCGTGGATGTCAGTGATGTTGCTGACGGAGATAGTCACGGTGTTGTCCTGCGCGAAGGCAGGGGCTCCGCTGAGAGCGACGGCAGTAACGGTAGAGGCAGCGAGCAGCTGGCCAAAGCGACGAAGTTTCACGAGTTCTCCTGTTTCATGAGAGAGGTACGAACGTCTTGTTTATAGTCGCTTTAAGGCACCTTCGCAGCCCACATAAATGCTTTTACCTGGCGTTTTACCGGGCATGCCCGGAAAGTTCACCTGCCCACAAACCGCCAGCTATATGGCATTAAGAAACCCTCACCCTAGGTTGGGTGAGGGTGACGGCGTCCCGCCGTCACGGTCTGGGCTTTACCTTCTAGGCCGTTACGCGGTAGACGTCGAAGACGCCCTCGGTGTTGCGCAGCGTGGTCATAAGCTGGCCCAGCTGCTTGGTATCCGAGATGGAGAAGGTAAAGCGCATCGTGGCGATGTGGTCATCACCGCGATTGGAGCTCATGGACAACACGTTGAGCTTCTGCTCACTGAACACGCCGGTCAGCTCAGCCAGCAGGCCCTGGCGGTCGATGGCCTCGAGCTGGACGCTCGCAGCAAACTCGCCGGCGGCGCCCTTGCCGGAGGACCACTCCACCTTCATCATGCGCTCTGGTTCCTGCTTGAGCTTTTCGGCATTGGTGCAATCTGCACGGTGAACCGAAACGCCGCCGCCACGGGTGACGAATCCGAAGATGGCGTCACCAGGCACGGGCTGGCAGCAGCGCGCCAGCTTAGCCATGACGTCGGGGCTACCCTCCACTAGGATGCCGGTTCCCTTCTCGGAATCGGTGGTGCGTTGAGTACGGGAGTTCTCCAACTCCGTGAGCGAAGTACGTGACGCCAGTGCCTCAGCGGCATCGTCTTGGTCGCCGAAGAGCGACATCAACTGGTTAGCCACGTGCTGGGCCGAGACGTGGCCCGCGCCGATTGCCGTGTAGAGCGAATCGACGTCGTCAAAGTGCAACTGCTCTGCCACTTGGCGCATCGAGGATGCGGTGAACAGGCGGTGCATCGGCAAGCCTCCGCGCTGGATTTCCGCGGCCAAAGCGTCGCGGCCGGCCTCTAGGTGCTCTTCGCGGCGCTCCTTGGCAAACCACTGGCGCACCTTCGCCTTCGCGCGCGGCGATACTAGGAACTCCTGCCAATCACGCGAAGGACCGGCATTCTGATCCTTCGAGGTAAAGATCTCTACCTTGTCACCGGACTTTAGCTGGGATTCCAACGCCACCAGCTTGCCGTTGACCTTCGCACCGATGCAGCGGTGCCCCACCTCAGTGTGGACGGCATAGGCAAAGTCCACCGGCGTGGACCCCGCTGGCAGAGTCACCACATCGCCCTTGGGCGTGAAAGCAAAGATCTGCTTGGTGGTCAGGTCATAGCGCAGCGAGTCTAAGAACTCGTTCGGGTCTGCAGCTTCCTTCTGCCAATCCAGCAGCTGGCGCATCCACGCCATCTGGTCGACTTCGGCATCGCCGGCGCCGTTCTTGCCCTTTTTCTCCTTGTAACGCCAGTGCGCGGCCACACCGAACTCGGCGTTGTAATGCATCTCGTGCGTACGCACCTGAACTTCCAGGGTGGAGCCGCCTTCTGCAATCACCGTGGTGTGCAGCGACTGGTAGACGCCGAAGCGCGGGGAGGAAATATAGTCCTTAAACCGGCCCGGCAGCGCTTGGTAGAGCGCGTGGACCACGCCGATGGCGGCGTAGCACGAGTTGACGTCATCGACCAAGATGCGGATACCCAGGAGGTCGAAGATCTCCGCAAAGTCGCGGCCACGGACCATCATCTTCTGATAAATGGACCAATAGTGCTTCGGGCGGCCCATGACCTCGGCCTGAATGCCGTTTTCACGCAGCGCCGCACCAACCTGCTTCTGGATCTCCTTAAGGGCGCGATCGCGCGAAGGCGCGCGATCTGCCACCATGCGTACAATCTCGTCGTACTTCTTCGGGTACAAGATGGCAAAGGAAAGGTCTTCCAGCTCCCACTTCACGTTCGCCATGCCGAGGCGGTGCGCCAGCGGCGCGATGACGTCTAGGGTCTGGCGCGCCTTCTTTGCCTGCTTCTCTGGCGGCAAAAAGCGCATGGTGCGCATATTGTGCAGGCGGTCGGCGACCTTGATAACCAGCACGCGCGGGTCAGTAGCCATGGCCACGATCATCTTGCGGATCGTCTCCGCCTCCGCGGCGGCGCCCAAGGCGACCTTGTCCAGCTTCGTCACGCCGTCGACAAGCCGGGCAACCTCCGGGCCGAAGTCGCGCGTGAGGTCATCCAACGAGTAGTCGGTATCTTCCACCGTGTCATGCAGCAGCGCCGCAACGATGGTGGTGGTGTCCATGCCGATCTCCGCGGCAATCGTGGCCACCGCCAGCGGATGCGTAATGTACGGCTCCCCCGACTTACGGAACACCCCCTCGTGGAGGCGCTCAGCAGTGTCATAAGCGTTGTTGAGCACTTCTGCATCGGCCTTGGGGTGAAACTGCCGGTGAATGGACATAAGTGGGTCCAAAACCGGGTTGATCCTTACCCTTCCGCCGGTCAAAGACCGCGCTAAACGGGCGGACATGCTGCGCATGCCGCCATTAGGGCGCTTTGTCGACTTCTCAGTGGTCACGGCGTCGCCCTCCTCATAGGTCATGGGGGTGATGTGTTTGGCCTAGTATGGCCCTAGTATGGCCCTAGTACGGCCTTAGCCACATCATTCTAGCCGGTCGCGCCCGCCTGATTGAGCACTACCAGCGGAACATCTGCCAATCGCTCGCGGCCGGCTAAGCCATTGACCTCTAGCACCACGACGTTTCCGGCAACTTCCGCACCCGCGGACTCCAAAAGCAACTTCGCGCCGTAGAGGGTGCCACCGGTTGCCAGCACGTCGTCGACAAGCACGACACGTTTGCCCTTGATGTCCACGCCATCGGCCGGAATCTCCAGCGCCGCGGAGCCGTACTCTAGGGTGTATTCCTGGGTCAGTACTGGTGGCGGGAGCTTGCCCTTCTTGCGGATGGCCAGAATTCCCAGGCCCAGCTTATAGGCCACGGCTGACCCCAGCAGGAATCCGCGGGCATCCAGGCCGCCGATCATGTCGGCGCCGAGGTCCTTACAAGCCTGCGCAAGGCCATCGACGACGGCTTGGAAAGCATCGGCGTCGGCTAGCACGGGCGTGAGATCCTCAAAGAGGATGCCCTCCTCCGGGAAGTCCTTCACTAGGCGGACTTTTTCCGCCAGCGCACGTGCAGCATCTGAATAAACTTCACTCACGGTCAAAAAATCCTTATTAAAAATCAGTGTTAAGTGGAAAGGTCTGCGCACTAGCTCGCGTAAGCGCTCACGGCCCAGCGGTCCATGTTCCAGCCAATGCCCGCGCTGCCAGTGTAAGGCACTACTCCCTTGACGTTGCGATCCACGATGAACACGCGCGGCTGCGCTGCCACCGGAATAGAAGGCACATCCTCCCAAAGCTTTTCCTCCGCGCCTCGAATCTCCTTCAGATTCGAGATATCGGCATCGGGCGTGGTGTATTCGCTCATTGGATCGACAGGACCCAAGAAGACGTCGATGATAGGCGTCCATGTAACCGGATCCATCTCGAGGTAATGCTGGGACATGTACTCGGCGGACTGGTCCTCGATGGTAATGCCGGCCGGCTCGCACATGGCCTTAATTTCCTCCACCATCGCGGCATAGCGCTCATCGGGGCCTAAGTAGCCAATCTTGATGGTATTGCCCGAAAGCTCCGAGGCCTTGGTCATGTCCGGCTTCTTGTGCGCATCCGCGATATCGCTAAGGTGTGTGCCTACCGGGTCGGAGTGACGCAGGGTGCGCGTGTAGACCGGCGGCACGTCCACGCCGGAGATGTCCGAACTGACCTTGGCCAGGCGGGACTGGTCGATGCAGGCCGCGAAGGCTTGACGCGCCCACGGCTCCTGAAAAACGCCAGCCTGCGACAGCGTCAACGCATCGGTCAACCCGCCGACGGTGGGCTCAACCTCATAGGGGCTTTCCTCGTCGGCGGCCGGCAGCCACTTCGGCTTAGCGGAGCCTGCGTCGACGACGCGCAGGTTACCAGACTCCCGCAGCGCCTTGGCATCTGCGGTATTTGGCCACACCACAACCCTGTCAGTAGAGGGCTGATCACCAAAGTATTCCTCATTGGCGCGCAGGATGACCTCGCCGGACTCCCCGACCTTATCCACGACGAAGGGGCCAAAGGAAACCTGCAGCGCGGGATCAAAGTCCTCGGCTGTCGTGGAGAAACCGTAGCGCCAGGTCTCGGCGACCTGTTGTAAGGACGCAGGATCCTGCGTGGACAGCGCCGCGTTGAGCTCTTCTAGGTTCATCCCGGCCTTCTTAGCCACGGCATGCGCCGGCATGACGGTGCCCGGGCCAAAGAGGTAACGCCACCTATCGCCTTGGTCCTTGTTGAAGGTGATGGTGAACTTCTTCGCGTTGGGTGCGCAATCAAAATGCGCGATCTCGCTAGTAAGCGGCATGTGCGAACCAAACTCGGCTGGCATGACGCCAGCGGTATATGCCAACAGGTAGTCATCGCAGGTCACCGGAACGCCGTCGGAGAAGGTTGCCTGCTCCGACAAGGTGAAATTGACCTGCTTATATGGGTTCTCCGGGCTGGCCGGTATCTCCTCGGTCTGCACCAAGTCCGAGTTTGGAATCATCTGCCCCGATGGGCCCGGCATGTAGATGCCTGGGTATAGGCGGCTCGACAGCTGGGCCGCATTCGCAGCGTTGCCAAAGGACGTTCCCGCATTGGTGGTGGCCAGGCGGGTATTGACCATGTAACCGAAAAAGTCCGTGGAGTGAGAGCCAGAATCCTTGGCTTGCCCAGCGGAATCCTCGCCTGCCCCATTCGAACACGCCGTTGCGCTTAGCCCGACAACGGCGAGGAGCGCCATCGCAGCTCGCTTGCTCCAATGACGCTCGTTCTGTGGTGTGTTTACCACGGTAGTACTCGCTCCTTTTCACCCCGTTGTGCTTAACGGCCCGGGCGCCAGCTTGCGCCAGCGCTGCCCGGCGTATCCAGGTTACGCGGGGTGCCATTCTCGCCAGTGCTTGGCGACGCCGCCTTCTCGCCTGTTGCCGCACGCTGCGGCGAAGCCACGGTTCGCGAACCCTTGGCCGCCTCTGTTGTGTCTTCTTCGGTGGCATCCTCGCCGTGCTCGGCTCGGAAGGCCTTAACGGCCGCATTGTGCTTCTTTACTGCCTTGCGGCGGTTAGCCAAGGTAACCAGCAATGGAGTAGCAAGGAAGAGCGAGGAGAAAATGCCCTCGATAACGCCGATCAGCTGGATAAGCGCGAGATCGCGCAGGGTGCCGATGCCCATGAGCCAGACCGCGATAACAAACAGCGCGATGATTGGCAGCACGGAGATGATCGAGGTGGAAATCGAACGCATGACGGTCTGGTTCGTAGCCAAGTTGGCCAGCTCGCCGTAGGTGCGCTTGCGCTGCCCCTCGAAGCCTTCGGTGTTCTCGTTGACCTTGTCGAAGACGATGACAGAGTCATAGATGGAGAAGGTCAGAACGGTCAGCAGACCGATGATGACGGCCGGGGAAACCTCCAAGCCGAACAAGGCGTAAATGCCGGCGATGATCACGCCGTCGAGAATCAGCGCCAAAATGGCGGCGAAAGCCATGTCGCGCTGCAAGCGCACTGCCACGTAGATGGTGGCGGCGACCAAGAATACGAGCATGGCCAGCAACATGCGCTCGGTGATGGAAGAACCCCAGGACTCAGAGACCGTGGAGGAGCCAATCGCATCCGGAGTGGCCTCGCCGGACTCGTCCTTCGGCTCGTACTTTTCAAAGATGGCCTGGCGAGCGGTGTCGACCTGCTCCTGGGATAGGCGTTCGGTGGTGATCTCCAAGGTGCGGGAATCGCCAGCACCGACGATCTGCACCACCTCCGGCTCGATGCCGGTTGCTTCCTCGAAGGTGTCTCCTACCTGCTCGGCCACGAGGTCGCCTGCAGGCATGTTGAGCTTGGTGCCGCCCTCGAAGTCGAGGGAAAGGCTGAAGCCGCGAATGGCGATGGCCAAGACGGCGGCAACCACGAGGGCTGCGGTGATGGCGTACCAGGTCTTGGAACGGCCAATGAAATCGAATCCGCCCTCGTCCTCGTAGAGGCGGTCCAGCTTGGAAATTTTGTGGGACTTAACGCTAGAGGTCATGCTTACTTCTCCTCCTCGGACAGGCGGGACGCATCGGATTTTCCTGCCGCCGGGGTCTTTGCGTAGTAGCCGCGGGCGCGGCGCTCCTCGACGAGCGCGTAGATGCCGCCGAGACCATTCATTGCGGGCTTCGCAGCCGCAGGCTTGCCGCCGATGAGCTGCATAAGCGGCGCCATAACGAGGAAGGAAACAACCAAGTCGAAGGCAGTGGTAAGGCCCATGGTGAAGGCGAAGCCCTTAACCTCACCGATGGAAAGGAAGTAGACGATGACGGCGCCGATGAGCGTCACGGCGTTACCTGTGACGATGGTGGCACGCGATCGCTCCCAGGCCTTGGTGGCGGCGGAACGGAAGGAGCGGCCCTCGAGCAGCTCATCCTTGATGCGCTCGTAGTAGACCACGAAGGAGTCAGCCGTGGCACCCACACCGATGACCAGACCAGCGACGCCGGAAAGATCCAGGGAGTAACCAATCCAGCGGCCCAGCAGAACCAGGGCGCCGTAGGTCAGGATGCCGGAGGCAACCAGGGTGATAAGGGAAACGCCAGCAAGTGCGCGGAAGTAGTACAGGGAGTATGCAGCCACGAGGAGGAAGCCGACGATGCCGGCGATAAGGCCCGCCTTCAAAGCTGCCTTGCCCAGTGATGGCGGAACAGTCTCGACGGTGCCGCCAGGCTCGCCGTTGGAACCGGTAAAGGAAAGCGGCAGTGCGCCGTACTTCAGGTTATTAGCCAGGCTACTTGCTTCTTCCTGGGAGAAGTCACCGGTGATGGAGGTAGCAGAACCAACCGGGGTTGCGCCCTGGATGACAGGTGCGGAGATAACCGCGGAGTCAAGGGTGATGGCAACCTGCTTCTGCAGGTTCTCCTGGGTCAGCTTGGACCACGTCTCGGAGCCGTTCGGGCCATCGCCGTCCTTGAACGCGAAGCTGATTTCCATCTGGCCAGTCTGTGGGTTCAGCCCACCATTGATCGGCTTGTTGGTGTCGATCTCGTTACCGGTCAGGCGAGTGCCGTTTGGATCCTTAATGCCCTCGAGAAGCGGGGACGGCGCCAGAATGTACGGCGTCTTATCAGCAAAGTCACAAGCCACGAACTGCTTGGCTGAATCGTCGGTGCCGGCGAGCGGATCGGTATCGGCGTCGCAACGCATCAGTGCGGAAGCCGCGGAGATAGTCGTGGCGTCTTCAGACTGGCGGTCCTTGAGCAGCATCTTAGTCATCTCATCGCGGAAGTCTGCCTTTTCAAGCGAGTTGGAAGGCTCTTCCTTTGGCTTAGCGGTGACCTTCGGTGCCTCGGATTTCTTAGCATCCTTGTTGCCAGCCTGCTCTGCGCCCTGCTGGATTGCATCGTTGACCTTCTTCAGGGATTCATTGGCCTGCTCAGGGGTGATAACGCGGTATTCCACCCAGCGGTTAGCCATATCCTGCAAGGTGTCTTCCAGCTTGGACATATCCGGCATCGGCTGCTGCGCAACAGGGCGGAACAGAAGCTGGGAGGTCTGGCCCACTGCCTGTGCCTGGGAGGCGTCCTCGCCAGGGACGGTGATAACGAGGGTGGATCCGTTAATAACCACCTCGGAGCCAGAAACGCCCATACCGTTGACGCGCTGTTCAAGGATGTCGCGTGCCTGCTTGAGCTGATCCGGCGTCGGTTCCTCTCCCTGCGGCACGAGGGTCACGCGGGTACCGCCCTGCAAGTCGATGCCGAGCTTCGTCGAAGCCTCGCGCGGGCCGGTTAGGAAAATAAGGGCGTAAATAGCAACGACGATTAGCGCAAACAAGGCCATGGCGCGCTTGGGCCACTGCCTGTTTTTGTTGCGCAATGCGCCACGATTTTTTGCGGACAAGAAGTTCTCCTGTGCAACTAGAAACAGGGTTTAACAAATTAAAAGTGAATAATTCGTGCGGCCAATGTTTTACTGGCGCACGAGCACGATCCCTCATGATACGTCATGGACGGGCCATTAACTCAACGGGATCTCAGCTGTAGCACTGAGTGTGACCAGTGCTACACCAGCAGCTAACGCTGCGAATCCTCAGCAGACTCAACTGACTCAACAGGCTCAGCGGTCCCATCCGCAACGCGTGCATTGTCGACGTCGCGGGCCTCGCCAGGCTGCTCGGCTTCAACGGTGCGCACGATGGCCATCTTGTCGAAGGTTGCGACAACGCCTTGGGCAATCTGTAGCTGCACATCGCGTTCGGTGGTGGCAACCACAGTGCCGTGCATGCCGCCCGCAGTAATAACTTCCTGCCCAGGGGCGAGGTTCTCCTGGAGATTGCGCAGCTTGTTCTGGTGCTCCTTCTGCTTCCGCATAGTCATGAAGCTAGGCAGGATAATAAGGAGGGCAATAACGAGTAGAAAAGCGTATTTCATAACAGGACAGTGTGCCAGAAATCCACATCTAGCGGCTGCCAAAACGCCGCGACGCGGCTTCTAAAACAGCGCCTCGCCCAACGTACCCTCGGGCGGTTCCAATCCAATATGGCGCCAGGCGGCTGCGGTAGCCACGCGGCCCCGGCCAGTGCGGGCAACCATGCCGGCGCGCACGAGGTACGGCTCGCAGACCTCCTCCACTGTGGAAGGCTCCTCACCCACCGCTACTGCGAGGGTGTTGACACCAACCGGGCCGCCGCCGTGGCCCTTGATGAGTGCTTCCAGCACCGCGCGGTCGAGGCGGTCCAGGCCCTTTTCATCGACGTCGAAGACGGCCAGCGCGCCCTGTGCTGCGGCGAGGTCAATGTGGCCGTCACCGTTGACCTCTGCAAAGTCACGCACGCGGCGCAGCAGGCGGTTCGCAATACGCGGCGTACCGCGCGAGCGAGAACCGATTTCTACGGCAGCATCTTCATCGATGGAAACGTCCAAAATCTTTGCTGCACGGGTGATTACTCGTGTCAGGTCAGCAGTGTCGTAGTACTCCATCTGCGCAGTGAAACCAAAGCGGTCACGCAGCGGGCCGGTCAGCATGCCGGCGCGGGTGGTAGCGCCCACCAAGGTAAAAGGCGGAATCTCCAACGGGATGGAAGTAGCACCAGGGCCCTTGCCCACGATGACATCGATGCGGAAATCCTCCATTGCCATGTACAGCATTTCTTCTGCCGGACGTGCAATACGGTGGATCTCATCAATGAATAGGACGTCACCTTCCATCAGGTTAGACAGCATGGCAGCCAGGTCACCGGCACGCTCTAGCGCTGGGCCGGAGGTCATGCGCAATGACGTGCCGAGTTCCTGCGCAATGATCATCGCCATGGTGGTCTTACCCAGGCCAGGCGGGCCCGAGAGCAACACGTGGTCTGGAGTTACCCCACGATTCTTAGCACCCTTCAACACCAGTGAGAGCTGTTCGCGCACTTTGGGCTGGCCGATGAATTCCTCAATGGACTTCGGACGCAAGGAACGCTCAATGTCGTGCTCGCCCACCTGCTCGCTCGCGTCAATGTCGAGGTTGCGCTGCGGCGCGCTCGGGTCAGCGAGCCCCTCAGGGAGCTGAAACTCAGTGCGTTCTACATCGGACATGCATTCTCACTTAATTTAGATAGTCGGGCGGGGGTTAAGGCTCAAAGCGAATATGAACTGCGAAAGTTACTTCTTGCGTCCCAATTGTGCCAGTGCACCGCGCAGGACGGTAGAAGTCTCTGCTGCCGGATCTGCCTCCACAATAGATTCCACGACGGGCCGCGCCGCCTTATCGCTAAAGCCTAGACCAACGAGCGCTTCCACGACCTGCTCGACCACCGGCGCATTGACCACAGCGGAAGTACCCGTTGTAACTTCGCCGGCTCCTGCTTGCGGGGCAAAGACGCTGACCTTGTCCTTCAGCTCTAGCGCTAGGCGTTCTGCCATGCGCTTGCCCACTCCAGGAATAGACTGCAGTGTCTTTGCATCACCGCTAGAGATTGCCGCTGCCAACTGCCCCGCTCCCATCACGGACAGCGCCGCTACTGCCAGCTTTGGCCCCAGGCCGGAGACGGACTGCAGCACGTGGAACATCTCGCGGTCTTCATCGTTGCCGAAACCATACAAAGTCATGGAATCTTCCTTGACCACCATGGAGGTAAGCACGGTAGCTTCCTCCCCGCGACGCAGGGTTCCGAGAGTTACTGGGGTGGCGAGAAACTTATACCCCACGCCCGCACATTCGATGACAGCGTGGTCAAGGCCGATGGTCAACACGGTTCCGCGTAGCGAGGCAATCATGTGGGTGGGGCTCCTTTATTTGACGGGATGAAATCTAAAGCGATGAAACAGTAAGTAAAGCAGTGCGAGTCTGGATAGCGTCATGCTGGCCGGCACCCCGGCTACGTACCAGACGATGTCCGCGGCTTATTGGCCCGGCCCTTCACGCCGCTGGTCTTAGGCCAAGAGCCGGTGCTCTCCCCCACGCGGGCCAAAGCGGGTGCGCGCCAACAGTGGCATACGGCAAGCGCTAGGGCATCGGCGGCGTCGGCAGGCTTGGGTGCTTCACTCAAGCCAAGGATACGGGTAATCATTACCGTCATCTGCTTCTTATCGGCGCGGCCATTGCCGGAGATGGCTTTCTTTACCTCAGACGGGGTGTACATGTGCACTGGGATGTTGCGCTCAGCAGCAGCAAGCACCACTACCCCAACCACATGGGCGGTCTGCATGACGGTGGAGACCTCGCCGCGTTCGAAGACGCGCTCGATAGCGACCACATCGGGACGGTAATCATCCATCCACTCTTTAACTGCCACCGAAAGACGCAGCAGACGCTCGGTTAGCTCTTTATCGCTCGGCGTACGCGCCACGCCGACTGCCACGGGAATCACCGCGCGACCGCGCCCAGCCTGGACCACCGAAAGGCCACAGCGGGTTAGACCTGGGTCAATGCCCATGACGCGCAAGCCTTCAAGGTTCACGGCAAGCCTTTCTGTGGGTAGTTGGATTTGGAATCCGAGCGAAGTTCAGGAAAAAGATCCTCCCACATCATACACACACATGTTCTAAAAATGGAGCGGGGTTAAAACGAGCAACCGCGCCTTTTCTCCTTATCGCCTACGCGAGGCGGAGAATAAGGCGCGGTGCGAAGTGGCAGAGCCTGGCTAAATGCTAGTCCTGCTCGAGCTCGGCCAGAACCTCTTCAGAAAGATCCATGTTGGTGTAGACGTTCTGCACGTCATCGGATTCTTCCAGCGCGTCGATGAGGCGGAAGATCTTACGAGCATCAGCGGCACCCAGCGGAACCTCAACGGATGCGCGGAAGTCGGTCTCATTGTCGTCGACCTCGATGCCAGCCTCAACCAGGGCTTCCTTAACTGCCGGGATATCGCCCGGCTGGCAGACAACTTCGAACTTCTCGCCCAGGTCGTTAACCTCTTCAGCGCCTGCTTCCAGAACTGCCATCAGGACGTCATCCTCGGTCAGCTCGCCCTTGTTGACCAAAACAATGCCGGTGCGGGAGAACATGTAGGCAACGGAACCGGACTCGCCGAGGTTGCCGCCGTTCTTGGACATTGCGGTGCGAACATCGGTGGCTGCACGGTTGCGGTTATCGGTAAGGCACTCGATGAGCATTGCCACACCGTTCGGGCCGTAGCCCTCGTACATGATGGTCTCCCAGTCGGCACCGCCGGCCTCTTCGCCGGAGCCGCGCTTGCGGGCGCGCTCGATGTTGTCGTTCGGCACGGAGGCCTTCTTGGCCTTCTTAATCATGTCATCGAGAGTCGGGTTAGCAGCCGGATCGCCACCACCGGTGCGGGCCGCGACCTCGATGTTCTTAATCAGCTTGGCAAATTCCTTGCCACGCTTGGCATCGTTAGCAGCCTTCTTGTGCTTGGTAGTAGCCCATTTGGAGTGTCCGGACATTTCATCCCTTTCATTGTGGCTCTATGAAACTGCCTGCAATTATACGGACGGGCGTAGAGTAGCTGAAAACAGCCCCCACCGTTTTCCGGCGTTTGAGTGAATATTTTTCTAGACGTTTTGCCAATTGCCGTTGTGCGAGCCTACCTGCATGCCCTCGCGCACGGTTCGGGTAAGCCCTTCCTGGACCACCACGGCAACCAAATCCCCGCCTTGGTTAAAGATCTTTCCGGTGGCCAGACCGGTCGCATTCTGCGCGGATGGTGATTCCTGCACATACAGCAACCACTCATTAACACGCACTGGACGCAGGAACCAGATCGAGTGATCCAGGCTGGCAAGCTGTACTTGCTCGCCTTGGTGTGGCAGCAGAGAAGCACGGATTAAGGTCATGTCAGACATATAGGCAAGTGCCGCACGGTGGGCATCCTGGCTGCTTTCTGACGCCGCAAATTCTTGCGAGGTATTGCGGAACCACACGTAGCGGAACCCAGCGCCTGTGGCTTCGGCAAGTTCAGGGTCACGGCTTTCCTGCGGGACCAAACGGATATCCCAGTCTTCCCACTCGCGCAGGATGATGCGGGTGGAATAAGGAGCACCACCGCCGGCGGCGGCCGCCTCCTCCGGGCCCATAACCTCCGGCATGGCGTCCTGGTGCTCAGGACCAAAGTCATCGGCGATGTGGAAACCCGCGTTGAGCATGAAAATCAGGCGATCGTCTTGAAAGATGCGCACCTGACGGGTAGCAAAGGAACGGCCGTCCCGCACGCGCTCTACCTCGGCACGCGCAGGCGCGGCGGCATCACCTGGGCCCACGAAGTAGCCATGCAAGGAATGCACGAGCTTTCCTTCAACGGTGTGCTGGGCTGCAGCGAGCGCCTGGGCCACCACCTGCCCGCCAAAGGTGCGCGCAATCTGGGACGGAACCATGGGCACGGAAAAGACATCACCCTGAGCCTTTTCGTTCAGCGGCGCTAGATCAATAACCTCGCACACCTTAGCCATTACCTACGCGGGACTCCCCTCTTTGCTCAACGCGCAACCTTAACGTGCGCTCTTCACATGCAACCCTGTCAACTTTACCTGTGCGCCGGGCTAGCGCGTAGGATATGCCGCATGTCTTTTTTACGCCCTGCTCGCCTGCACCGCGTCGTTGCCTACCTGGAGATGTTCACGTGGGCATTTCTTATTTTCTCTATGGTCCTGAAGTACTCCGGCGTGACGGAGGCTCTAACTCCTATCGCGGGCGGTATCCACGGTTTTGGTTTCCTCTGCTTCATCGTCGTGGGCGTCATGGTGTGGATCAATAACAAGTGGTCCTTTGGCCTGGGCATGTTGGGGCTTATCGTTTCGGTCATACCTTTTGCCGCACTCCCGTTTGCGCTATGGGCGGACAAGCACGATAAGTTCCTGCCGCATTGGCGCTTTAGCGATTCTGAGCAGCCGCACGGCCTTGCCGAGCAGCTTTTGGCCCAGGTAGTGCGCTTCCCAGTGCGCACTCTGAGCGTGTTCGTCGTAATCATTGCGCTGGTCTTTGGCGTTCTGCTGATGCTCGGGCCACCCGTCGATGTCGAATCCACTATCGAGTCGAACATCTAATAGCATTACTTAGGTGAAAATTTTTCGTTCCGTTCCAGCAGTTTGGACTGGCTGGATTTGTTTCCGGCTTATCCTCATCGGACTGCTGCAATGGAACAACGTCCCGCTAGGAGATATTTCCTATTACTTCTCCGAGCGTTTTGGGACAAACTCCTCGGATATGACCGAGTACCCGCACCCTGGCACGTGGCCTTCAATTCTCGTCGGCTGGTTGAGCGGCCCGAATCAGACCAGCTTTACCGGTATTTTTACAGGGCTGTGCCTGCTTGTCGACGCCGCTTTCCTCATGGTCTTGCTTCACGGCTGGCGCCGCAAGCCGCAGGCCTTCGTCGCCGCATGGTTTTGGGTTATCTTTGGAACCGCAGTGGGTCAGGTCTTTGTCTGGCGCCTCGATATTTTTCCGGCTCTGGCAGTTGCTGCCGCAGGAATGCTTCTTGGCCGCAACTCGCGGCTTGCAGCGGCGTTGCTTGGCCTTGCCACCACGATGAAGCTGTGGCCGGGCGTGCTCGCCGCAGGCCTGGTTGGCCGCTTCAATGCCCGTGCGACTTGGCAGCGCCTTAGCGCGTTCTTCGCTTCCATCGTGGGCATCTGCCTGCTCGTCATCACCTTCAATGACGTCGAGCGCCTCATTTCCCCGCTGCGCTACCAGGGAGTACGGGGACTACAGGTGGAATCGATACCTGCAACACTTCCGGTATTTGCCTCGCATCTTTTCCCGGACACTTGGTCCATCGGCTACGCTGCCTCCAAGAGTTTTGAAATCACCGGCCCTTGGGTTAGCGCGCTCTTAGTTCTTAGCAACGTTTTGACCTTGGCGATGCTGTTTTTCGCTATCGGCTTCGCACTCATGCGCTTCCGCAACGGCAACTGGGGTGCGCGCAGCACGCTGGCCTTTTTCATCACGATGATCTGCCTGCTTTTTATCAGCAACAAGGTCTTTTCCACCCAGTACATCATCTGGCTCGGCCCGATCTTGGCGATAGCGCTCAAGCATGCCTGGCCGCGTGCCTCATCGGTTGCACATCAACATATCGACGAAAAAGTAGGCAAAGTGCTGCGCAACCTCGCACTGTGCACGCTTGCTGCGGCGGCACTGGGCACACTGGTCTACCCGTTCAACTATGACGCGGTGCTCTACGCGGGCCGCGACGGCCTCTTCCCTGCCTTCTTGTTGCTGGCGCGCAACGTGCTCATCCTCGTGTTGACAAGCCTTGCTTTGTCTTGGCTGCGCTTGGAGCTCAAGCGCGAAAACACTAGCTCTACCAAGCAAGCAGCTCAGTAGCAGGAACTACTCAGTAATCCGCAGCTGGCTGAGCTCGAAGAACTCCGGCAGCGGTGCCGTGCCGCCCAAGCGGAACATGCGCACGAGGGGGCGTAGGCGTAGCGAGCGGGTATCGCTGACCGCTTCGTTGTAGAAGCGATGAGCAAGGTGGATGCGCCCCTCGGCGTCGGCAAGCAATGCGGGACGCTCGGCAAAGCGCTCGTTGACCGCGATAGACAGCTCCCGCTCGTGGGCCGAACGCGTCTCAAAATGGCCCTGGGTAAGCTCGCTCGACTCCGCGCGGGAGGCAACCTCCTCCAGCTCCGGAGCTAGCGCTGCCACGACGGCGGCGCGGCGGTCAAGGGTGGCCTCCAGCTGCGCCAAAGCCGCATCCGTGCGGATGTGCAGGGAGTTCAACCGCTGCGCGGTGAAATA
Organism: Corynebacterium sp. HMSC06G04; assembly: GCF_001807365.1. Lineage (NCBI taxonomy): Bacteria > Bacillati > Actinomycetota > Actinomycetes > Mycobacteriales > Corynebacteriaceae > Corynebacterium > Corynebacterium sp. HMSC06G04. Next base: position 135,642 of record NZ_KV788627.1, read on the forward strand.
GGCCCACATCAAGATGAGCACGAGCGCGACGATCACGATAACCAGTTCTACTGCCATAGTCTTTTCCTGCTCTTAAATCTGCTGTGGGTAAAGGGCGGCAACGCCCGCTTCTACTTGGTGCGGACCTTAGTTCCGTCCTGCACAGTCTCATAAACCTTCATCACGGCAGCGGCCACATGGTCCCAATCGTAGGTGCGAGCACGCTCGGTACCGGCTTCAACTAAAGCATTGCGCTTATCTTTGTCTTGCAGGACAAGGTTGAGCACCCGCGCGAGGTCGCGGGCATCCTCGTTGCGGAACAACGCACCGGCTGGGGTTTCAGAATCGGCGTCGCAAACGGCGGCAAAGGCTTCAAGATCGGAAGCTACCACCGCGCAACCTGCAGCCATCGCCTCTACCAGGACGATGCCGAAGCTTTCGCCGCCGGTGTTAGGAGCGACATAGATATCAGCGCGGCCGAGGATCTCCGCCTTTTCCACATCGCTTACGCGGCCAACGAAGTCCACGCCCTCGACCTCACGCGGGCGGCCGCCGCCCATGACGGTGACCTTGACGTCCGTGTCCACCATCGTGAGGGCCTCCAGCAAAATATCCAGGCCTTTGCGTGGCTCGTCGAGACGTCCCAAGAACACAATCTCGGGCACCTTCTGCCCGGACTGCCCTGGCTGTCCGAGTTGCTCTTGTTGCGCGGCGACCCGCTTGCGTGCTGCCGCGTACACGGAGGTATCCACGCCATTCGGAATAAGAATTGGGTCGCCGCCGAGTTGTTCCACCTGCCAGCGGCGGGCCATCTCTGAGACGGCAATGCCGCCGCGCACCTTCTCCAGGATTGGTGTGAGGAAAGGCTTGGCCAGCTTCAGCACGAGCGAGCTAGAAGCCGAGGCGTGGTAGGTCGCGACGATGGGGCCTTTGGCTTGTGCCAGCGCAACCATAGAGTAGCTTGGCGAGTTCGGCTCATGGATGTGCAGCACGTCGAAATTGCCGCGTTCAATGAACTTCTTGACGTTGCGCTTTACCTGCGGGCCTACGGACAAGCGGGCCACGGACCCGTTGTAGGTAATCGGAATGGCGCGCCCGCCTTTCATGACGAAGCTCGGCAGCTGTGTCTCCGGGGCTGCTGGGCCAAGGACCTCCACGTGATGGCCTTGCTCGATAAAGACGGTGGCCAAATCCAGGATGTGGGCCTGCACGCCGCCTGGCTCATCAAAGGAATACGGGCATACGATTCCGATACGCACTACTGCCTACTTCCCTACTTTTTACCGTTATCTTCGAGCTTTTCTTGGGACGTACGCTTGTCCTTGGTTGCGCGGCGTGCGGCGCGATCGGCCGCGCGGCGTTCAACGTCTACATTCCACTGCGGCTGCAGCATATGCCAGTCCGCCGGGTGGGCCTTGATGTTCGCGGCGAAGCCATCGGCCAGGCGTTGGGTGGTCTCCTGCACATTGGTGACTTCTACCTGCGGGCTGACGGAAAGGCCCCAGCCTTCATCCTCAAACCAGGAGTGGACCACGTGCAATGCCGCCCCGGTTTCCATGGCCAAGCGGGCCGGGCCGGCAGCCATGTTGGCTTCCTCGCCCATGAAGTCGACCGTGACGCCAGTGCGAGTCAGGTCGCGCTCGGCCACCAGGCAGACCACGCCACCTGCTTCCAAGACTTCCTTGAGGCGACCAAAAGGTGAGGTCTTCTCTCCTGTCAGAGCGATAACCTCAAAGCCTAGGGACTCGCGGAAGTCCACGAAGGCGTCGAAAAGCACCTCCGGCTTGAGCCTTTCTGCAACCGTTGTGAATTGGCCATAGTGGCCCACCAGAAACACCCCGGCCATGTCCCAGTTGCCAGTGTGCGGAAGCGCCAAAATGACGCCTTTGCCGCGGGCCATGGACTCATCGAAGTTCTCTAAGCCCTGCAAACCGGAAAGCAGCTTGGCGTGCAGATCCGGGTCCTGATGGATCGACGGCAGGCAGAATGCCTCCCGCCAGTAACGCATATAGGAACGCATCGAATTGCGCACCAACTCGCGCGTGACGTTTTCTGGGCCCACCACGCGCGCTAAGTTTTGGCGCAGTTGCTCCATGCCGCGGCCATCATCGCTGGCGCGGTCTGCGCCCCAGTCAAAAAGGCGCTTGGCCCACTTCTCCGGCAACAAACGCACCAGCCGCCAACCGGCTAAGTAGCCGGCGGCAGACAGCTGCTCACGGTCTAATCCAGGAAGAAGGGCCATAGGCATTAATCCTTAAAGGTCTGGGGTGAAACGGGCCTTCGTGTCCTGGCGGGCAGCCTGGACCATGCGCTGAATGACGGTAAAGATGGAACCGAATACAAGGATCCACAGGGCGATCTCGATGGCGTCGGGAACACCCAAGCCCTCCAAGCCAATACCGGCCAGGCCGATGATGAGGCGCTCTGGGCGCTCGATCAGACCGCCGACCATCTTGAAGCCAGAAGCCTCGCCGCGGGCCTTGATATAGGAAATGACCTGCGAAGAAACCAGCACGATGAGGCAGGCCACCACGTGGATGGGGCGAGCGTTATCGACGTAAACCAGCCAGTACAAGATGGCAGAAAACAGGGCGCCGTCGGTGATGCGATCACAGGAGGCGTCGAGAGTCGCGCCAAACTTGGACCCGCCCGTGGTCATGCGGGCCATCGTGCCGTCGAGCATGTCAAAGGCCGCAAAGAGACCAGAGAGCACTGCTGCCGCGAACAGGTGATCCAGAGGAATGCAGACGACTGCGATAGCAATGGTGACAAGAGTGCCGACGATGGTGACCACGTTGGGGGTCAGCCCCATCTTCAGAAACAGCTTTGCCACGGGTTCCACGACGACTGCCGCTGGCTTTCGCCCGTGAACGCTAAGCATTGGAATCCTCCTCATCGATCTCCCGCCAGCCTTGGGCCAAAAGGGCGCGAGTCTCTTGTAATAACTGAGGCAACACTTTAGTGCCCTCCAAGACAGTCATAAAGTTGCTGTCACCGGCCCACCGGGGAACCACATGCAAATGTAAGTGATCTCCCACGGAACCGCCAGACGCCTTGCCCAGGTTGAAGCCCACGTTGATTGCTTCCGGTTTGGACACGCGCTTTAAAACACGTACCGCCTTCTGTGCGAAGGCCATCAGCTCGTGGGATTCCTCTAGAGTCAAGTTCTCCAGCTGGGATTCCTTGCGATAAGGCACCACCATTAAATGTCCCGAGTTATAGGGAAAAAGGTTCAGCAAGGCGTAGACATACTCACCGCGGGCAATAATCAGCCCGTCCTCATCGCTGCCCTTGGGAGCCTCAACAAAGGGGTCCTTCGAACGCTTCGAGATATACGCCATCCGGTAGGGAGCCCACAGCCGCTCAAGGCGGTCTGGTTCCCCTGCCCCGGAATCGACGTATTGCTCATTAGCGTCGTGCACTGATCAACTCTTCGTTCGGCTGCTCGTTGATGCGCTCAGCAACCCATGCGGCGATGAGCTCGATAGCCTCATCCACCGGCACGCCGTTGACCTGCGAACCGTCGAGGAAGCGGAAAGAGACGGCATTTGCGTTGACGTCGCGCTCGCCGGCGAGCAGCATGAAAGGCACCTTGCCGGTGGTGTGATTGCGGATCTTCTTCTGCATGCGGTCGTCAGAGGTATCCACGTCGGCACGGATGCCGCGCTTGCGCAGCTTCGCAGCGATCTCCTCCAAGTGCGGGGAGAACTCGTCTGCAACCGGGATGCCAACTACCTGGTGCGGAGCCAGCCATGCTGGGAATGCGCCGGCGTAGTGCTCCAGCAGCACGCCGAAGAAGCGCTCGATGGAGCCGAACAGCGCGCGGTGAATCATGATCGGGCGCTGCTTGGTGCCGTCGGATGCGGTGTACTCGAGCTCGAAGCGCTCCGGCAGGTTGAAGTCCAGCTGCACGGTAGACATCTGCCAGGTACGGCCGATGGCATCGCGTGCCTGCACGGAGATCTTCGGGCCGTAGAAAGCAGCACCTGCAGGATCCGGAACCAGGTCCAGGCCGGACTTTTCAGCCACCGATTGCAGGATGGAAGTAGAACGCTCCCAGATCTCATCGGTACCGACATACTTGTTCGGATCCTTGGTGGAAAGCTCCAGGTAGAAGTCATCCAGGCCGTAGTCCTTCAACAAGGAAATGATGAAGTCCAAAACCTTGGTCAACTCTTCTTCCAGCTGCTCCGGGGTGCAGTAGATGTGGGAGTCATCCTGGGTAAAGCCGCGAGCGCGGGTCAGGCCGTGGATAACACCGGACTTCTCGTAGCGGTAGACAGTACCGAACTCGAACAGGCGCAGCGGCAGCTCGCGGTAAGAACGGCCACGGGAAGCAAAGATGAGGTTGTGCATCGGGCAGTTCATCGGCTTCGCGTAGTAATCCTGCGGCTGCTTGGTGCAGTTACCGTCCTCGTCATACTCGCCGTCCAAAGCCATGGCCGGGAACATGCCGTCCGCGTAGAAGTCCAGGTGGCCAGACTTCTTGAACAAGTCACCCTTTGTCAGGTGCGGGGTGGATACGAAGGAGTATCCATCCTCAATGTGACGGCGGCGGGAGTGCTCTTCCATCTCCATACGCACGATGGCGCCGTTCGGGTGGAAGACTGGGAAGCCGGAGCCAATCTCGTCCGGGAAGGAGAACAGGTCAAGCTCCTGGCCCAGACGGCGGTGGTCACGCTTTTCTGCCTCCGCAATCATGTGCTGGTAGGCCTCGAGGGCCTCCTTGGACTCGAAAGCGGTGCCGTAGATGCGCTGCAGACCAGCCTTGGACTGGTCACCGCGCCAATAAGCAGCCGAGGAACGGGTCAAGGTAAACGCCGGAATGTACTTGGTGGTTGGCAGGTGCGGACCACGGCAGAGATCGAACCACTCCACCTCGCCGGTGCGCGGGTTGATGTTGTCGTAGTGCGTCAGATCGCCTGCGCCAACCTCTGCTGCCTCATCGGAGTCTGGGTCAACGTTGCCCTTGTCCTGGATGAGCTCCAGCTTGAATGGCTCTTCAGCAAGCGCTGCCTCTGCTTCCTCGTTGGAGGAATACACGCGGCGTTCAAAGCGCTGACCAGTCTTGATGATCTTCTTCATGCGCTTTTCGATCTTCTTCAGATCCTCCGGCGTGAAAGGCTCGGCGGTCTGGAAGTCGAAGTAGAAGCCGTTTTCAATGGCCGGACCGATACCCAGCTTGGTACCCGGGAACTCAGCCTGAACTGCCTGTGCCATCACGTGTGCAGTGGAGTGACGGATGACAGCGCGGCCGTCCTCCTCGCTTGCTGCAACTGGGGTGAATTCGGCGTCGGCAGTCGGCGTATGCGAGAGATCGTAGAGAGCTCCATCGGCGCCGCGTACGACGACGACTGCCTCTGGGCCCTTGTTTGGAAGCTCGAGCTCCCGCATTGCTGCGCCTACGGCAGTGCCTGCTGGCACCTTAAAAGGCTCGTAGTTCACCGGTACAGCTGGAATCATTTCCGCCATTTAGACTTGCGCTCCTTATGCGCTCACGCTTCGATCGACATACCTGGCCGACCAAAGCTAATCGTAGAGTTACAGCGAAAGATTCTACCCCGCTTAACCCTCAAGAAGCGACTCGCCCCAGTAGGAGTTAGAGGTGGTACCGGCCGGTACAAAGTACATGGCTGAGCCGATGTGGGTAATCCACGTATTGAGCAAATCTTGCTCATCAAGGCGGGCTTGAATGGGCTCAAATTGCTTACTCGGATCCTTTTGATAACAGATGAAAATCTGCCCTGCATTAGACAGCTCACCTGGGTTTTCCGCGCTCGGTGGGAGGTTGTAGTTGAACGGCCGGCGCAGAATCTTCTGCTCCGGATGGTCCTTCGGCGGATGGGCGCGCGCCACGTGGGATGCCGGGTCAATTGCCTTCAATCCGAACTTATCGCGCGCGTTGAGGTCCACGGCATCGAATTCCTCGGTGCCGTGCATCGGCGCACCGGAGTCCAGCTTGCGGCCAGTGGAGTTTTCCCTGGAAGCGCGGTCAAGCTCTTCCCACGCGTCCAGATTCATGTGGATTCGGCGCACCACCATGGCGCTGCCGCCGGCGAATTTTCCTTTATCGATCCAGACCTGCTCCCGGAATTCCTCTGGAGTGTGCGGATTGACAGTGCCATCCTTTTGCCCGAAGAGATTGCGCGCGGTCTCCCCCTTCTTCGCGGCGCCGTTGGCATGACCAAAGCCCTGCTGTACCCACTTGGTGTCCACGTAGCTCGCACCCGCACGGGTCATGTGCCGCATCACGTGCGCCGCCGTTAGCGGATCATCGCTGCAAATCTGCAGCACCACATCGCTTTGGCCCCATTCCGGGCGCAACTTATCGCGCTTGTACGCGCGCACATCCCGGAGCCACTCCGGCTTGGCGACGCCCGTCCGGGCAAAGAAGCCTTCTCCCCAACCGCAAGTCACGGTAAGGCTAGCCGGGGTTTGCGCCAGCTCCGGCTCCAGGCTGCCCAAGGGGTTTTCTGCGGTGCACAGTCGGCGTGCGTCCTCAGTCCACAACCGCATCAGTGCCTTGGCGCCTCGCTTGGTGGTGGAATCTTTTAAGTCAAAGCCCACGAGCGCCACGTGTGCCTGCGGCGGGGTCTCGATTCCGGCCTGGTGCTCGCCATCGAATGCGACGATATTATCGCCCATGATCTCGGCTGCTTCATCCTGCGCTGGCTGCCCAGCAGCAGCTGCCGCACCAGACCCAGAGTCAGAATCGTCGCGAGAAGGTGAAGCGCAGCTGGCCACCGCCACCGCGCTGGCCGCGACGGCGCCGCCAACCAGCAGGCCGCGTCGACTCAAAAACTCCGTGGTCTCACGCGCGGAGGAAGATGCAGATTTTAAGGACTCATCCATGTTCTTTTCCCTACTACTCATTCCAATGCTGGCGCGTGAGTAATCCACCCGCGCGTCGGCTTTAGCCTTTAGTGGTGCGAGTGCTCGCCGTGCTCCATCGAACCGTGATCCATAGAGCCATGGTCCATAGAGCCATGATCCATCGAACCGTGATCCATGCCCGACATGTCGCCGTGCTCCATCGAACCGTGATCCATGCCAGACATGTCGCCGTAGTTCTCATCGCCGGCGCCGATTTCGCGCACCGGCACCTCACCGGCCTCGACCTTGGAACCGTCCTCAAGCAAGAGGGTGACCTTGACCGTCTCGCCCGCCATGACTGGTTCCTTCACGCCCATCAGCATGAAGTGCTCGCCGCCTGGCTTGAGTTCTGCGGTGCCACCAGCCGGAATCTTCAGGCCGCCCTTCTTTTCCTGCATTACACCGTCAACAACCTCGTGCACCTGGTTCATCTCGGCGTCGATGGAGGAGCTAAAGCCAGTGACGGTGATGTCATTGTCGGAATCGTTATGGATGGTGCCGAAGATAGCAGTCATCTCCGCATCCTCAGCCATGGCGCGAACCACGCCGTCCTCGATGGTGACATCGCCTGCCTGCATATCGGAGGCGCTTGCGCTTGCCGGAGCCGCGCTGGTTGCAGCTTCCTTTTCGGCACCGGAATCCTGCTCGCTGTTGGAGCAGCCAGCCAGCCAGAGTGCGCTGACGGCAACGGCAGAAACAACAATATTACGCATCTTCATCATTAGATGTCTTTCTTGTCCAAGCTTTAAGGCGCGAAGGCACTCCTTTTATTTGTGCCTTGCCTGCGTCTTAAAAGGGGTGGGTTTTAAGAGTCCAGGTCATTTGCGCGTCGCATCTTTGCACCGGCCATGATGACCACGGCGACGATAGCCAGAACACCGACGATGCCCAGCGCCCACAGTGCGGCGGGCGGCAGGCCCTCGGAGTTGGTTTCATCTTGTTTAGCAGCATCGTCATTCGCGTCATCGCCGTCTGCGGCATCGCCCGCTGCGCCGTCGGCAGAGCCGGCAACGCTAAACGGAACGGAACCACGGGTTGCATGCCCGTCCGAGGAGGTGATCTGGAAGCCCACCTGGTACTCGCCAGGTCCCGGCTTTACATCGTCCGGAACCTCGATGGTGAGCTCACGCTGTTTGATTTCGGGCTCGGCGTCGAAAAGCACCTCGCCCGTCTTGGTGTCGGTGACAGCGAAGGTGTTGAAGTCGTCCCTGGGTACTGCGGAAAACTCCAGAGTGATCTCCTCCGGAAACTCCTGCAGCGGAGAATCACTGACCACATTGCCGCCGATCACGGAGTCGTGTGCCAAGGCTGCAGGCGCGGACATGGCGAGCATGGACGCGGCAGCACAGAGCGCAAACAGACTGGTGGAGCGACGAAAGTGCATAGTTTTCTCCTCGAATTGCATGGCTTGCGAATGGGTAAATACATGCTATAACCGCACCCGAAACAATGGCCAATAACCTAAGCCTTGCTTAAAGCAAATCAGGATACCAACCAACTGAACGAGCAGCGGTTGCCTTATTAGTCGCTGCCCCATTCGGCTTAGTTCCCAGTGTCATAGGAAATGTGTTAATGCACACTATTTTCGGTAAATGGTTAACGCCTCCAGGCGGAAATTGACGCACCCGCCAATCGACGCCACGCCCGGTGGGTATGGCTGCCTGTACGAGATAGGACCTTCTAGATCAATTCAACGCAATCATCATTAATCAGCAGCGCCTGCCCATCACGCAAAAGCACCAGGTTCCAGTCTTTTCCGTACTTTTGAACCGTTTCACTAATAACCGAAATTGCGTATGGGCCAGTAGTTCCCTGTGCGTGAGGAACTACAACATAGGGAGTAAGTGATAGAGCCGTACGATCATGCAATTCGGGAACAGCACCTGGATCATCCATAACGGAAATCGGTTCGACCGATGGCCCGGCAAGGACCGCACCCGCCGAGCTGCCAGCATATGGCAAACCGCCGCGAACCGCTTCAGAAAGCAGTTCGAAGGCACCAGACTTCTTTAACTCATACAGTACGCGGTAAGCATTACCGCTTGCGACGTAGACACAATCCGCCTTCTTTACTTGAGTCTCAAACTCTTCAAGCGTGGTATTCGCAACGGTCAGTGAAACAAAGTCGGATGCAATAGAAGCCACTTCTTCCCGCTCCTTCTGTGCAAACGGCACTTCTTCCATCCCCACTGCAGCGTCATCGATGTACAAGATTTTGCCGTGTAAGAATTCCCGCAGCTGCGGATGAAGGTAGGACGCAAGAAACAGTTTCATGGTGCCAGTATGCATGAGCGCTCCAAGCAACGCAGCAATAGGCTCTGCAGGAGCAGTATTCTTCGCCACTGGAATACAGCTCATCCGCATCAAGGTAATGCCAAAAGGGCTAAAGAGCCATAAGTGCTCTTGAAACTTTCAAAGTGCACGACAAAAACGGGTTAAGGGTCAAAAAGTGTGTCCGGAATCGCGGATTTTCACGGATTGACCTGTAGGTTTCCGGAAAGTATATGCTCCGGAAGCATATATCTAGCCCCCGACGGGAAATCCTCGGTGTGGCAGCCGTGATGTGCTATGCGCGGCGTGGTGTGGTGTCGCAATGTCGAAGAACCAACCACGCTGCCACTGCGGCGGTGAAATGAAACGCAACGGCACCACCAGCAAAGGCACCACCAGATGGCGCTGCAAACAATGCGGCGCCTCCAGCGTCAAACGTCGAAACGACATCACCAACGCGGCAGTGTTCACCCAGTTCATCGAGCATTGCACCACCGCAATATCACTCGACGACCTAGCCAAACGAAACGGTGTTAGCCGCGCCACCATGAAGCGGCGCTTCAAGTGGTGCTGGCTCGTTGATGTGCCTGACCCCACCGCCGGCCACCACAAGCGGATCTACGACCAGGTATTTCTCGATGGCACCTACACCGCCGGTGGCTGCCTGATCGTCGCGGCGACCATCGACCACGTGATCGCCTGGCACTGGTGCAAACACGAAACCACCCGCGACTACCAACTGCTGCTTGAACGCATCGAAGCCCCACTCATCGCCGTCATCGACGGCGGCCAAGGCGCATACAGCGCAATCAAAAAGTGCTGGCCGACTACGAAAATTCAACGCTGCCTCGTCCACGCCCAACGCGTGGTCCGCCGCTACACCACCACCAACCCACGCACCGATGCCGGGCGCACCATCTACCGACTTGCGCTGAAACTGACCCGGATCACCACACTGGATGAAGCCGCCGCGTGGGGTGTGCAACTGCACGAGTTTTCAACGATCTACCGGGAATGGATGAACGAGAAAACCATGATCAAAGACCCCAAAACAGGTGCATGGACCCGCGTGTGGACCCACCACAACGTGCGCAAGGCCTACAACAGCCTCAACCATCTTTGGCGGTCCGAGATGCTGTTTGTCTACCTCAACCCGCCAGCAGGAGTCCTTGCGCCCGAGCGGATCAAATCCACCACCAACAGCTTAGAAGGCGGCATCAACGCCCAGCTCAAACTGCTCGCCAGAACCCACCGCGGCAGATCAGGCGAACGACAACGCCGCATGCTGGATTGGTGGCTCTACTTAAAAACGGAACTGCCTGACGATCCAGTACGAATCGCCAGGCAGTCCGACTGGGGCCAGGGCCAACTCGCCAAAGTATCCACCCTGACCCAAACCGAGAACCAAGCCGACCACGAAACAGGACGCCCAGCCCTCTACGACAACGCTATCGACACCGACTACACCCACTCAATCGGCATTCAAAAAGGCCAAATCTAACCCCCGCGACACGCCGAGCCAGACACACATTTTGACCCTTAACCCACAAAAACGCTCCTGTCCGGAATCCCGAACAGAAGCTTTCTTATTTGAGCGGATGACGAGACTCGAACTCGCGACCCTCACCTTGGCAAGGTGATGCGCTACCAACTGCGCTACATCCGCATTCGGGATTCTGATCGAAGCCCACTAGGTGCTTTAAGCACCTAGTGCGCGATACTGGGATTGAACCAGTGACCTCTTCCGTGTCAGGGAAGCGCTCTCCCACTGAACTAATCGCGCTCGACACGCCAAAGCGTGTCAAAGTTGAGGTGGAAACGGGAATCGAACCCGTGTGCACGGTTTTGCAGACCGTTGCCTCACCACTCGGCCATTCCACCGTGGCGATACCGCCTCACACACAAGTGTGCTGGAGCGGATGACGAGACTCGAACTCGCGACCCTCACCTTGGCAAGGTGATGCGCTACCAACTGCGCTACATCCGCATTCGAAAACCAGGCCCGGTTTTCTAGGCCCGTTTCTGGGCCTTGTGCGCGATACTGGGATTGAACCAGTGACCTCTT
>NZ_KV788627.1:146849-193757 GCF_001807365.1 Corynebacterium sp. HMSC06G04
CCTCTTCCGTGTCAGGGAAGCGCTCTCCCACTGAGCTAATCGCGCCGATATTTTGTTGTCAACACGCTAACCAGAATAGCTACCGATTAACGTCTTGGAGCGGATGACGAGACTCGAACTCGCGACCCTCACCTTGGCAAGGTGATGCGCTACCAACTGCGCTACATCCGCATTGCATCATACAAACTGCTGTGTGCAACAACCGTCTGCCGTGGTGCGAGTAGAAACATTATCGCGCACTTTCGAAGTTTCCAAATCCGCAGGATAATTAGCTGTTTTTACAGCGCTGCTCGATACCGCTTTTCACCGAACGAATTACACCAATGTCATTTTAGAATTCTCTTCAATAGACCGATTAGGAGTTGCCGCCGCCCTAGGTGTAGATTCAACACCGCACCGCGGTCCTATAGCTCAGTGGGAGAGCGTTCCGTTCACACCGGAAAGGTCGCTGGTTCAATCCCAGCTAGGACCACCGCTTTCTTAAAGTCGGCATCTTTTATTGAAGGATGCCGGCTTTGTTGTATCTCCTCGTTGTATCTCCTGCGCTGTTTCTCCACTAGGCTGGCCGGCATGAGCGAAAGCATTGATGTATCCACGTTGGTCGGCCCTGACGAGCCGGGAATCCGTCTGATTGAGGTCTCTACCCTTTCTGGTTCGGCCACTATAGATGGCACCTCGGATGCCATGGGCAACGATAACGACGCCGCGTTGTTTGCAGCACTGCGCGAGTGGGCCGACGTTGCAGTAGTGGGTTCAGGCACGGTCAAGGCCGAGGATTATGAGGGCTCCTCCCCTGGCAAGGCCCGCATTGCGGTGATGAGTAACTCGCTTGACTTGGACGTGGAGTCGAAGCTTTTTAATGTTGGAACTCCGCCCATCATTTTGACCCCAGACGAGAACCTAGGCACCACCGCGGCGAAGCGGTTAGAGGAAGCCGGCGCCACGTTGCTAGGCACTGGTGACGGCACGATCCCTTCCGTCGTGGAGGCACTTCGCGCGAAGGGCTGGTCCCGCATCAGCTGCGAGGGCGGCCCAGGCATCTATTCCCTTTTCATTGCCGCAGGCATGGTGGACAAGCTCTATTTGACCCTGGACCCGCATCTTTCGCCCACGGTTTCCCAGCCGCTGGTCCACGCGCCGGATGAGGAAACGGCTAATGCACAGCCGTTGAGCCTGTCGCTTGAAAGCGTAATCCCGGACGCTGACGGCACGGTGTTTCTGCGCTACGCCGTAGTAGGTGCCCCGTAAACTGCACATCGTGAAATCTCCGAGTCTCTCTCCAACTGCTGACGCGTTGCCATTGGACACAAAATCTTCGTATGGCTCGCGAAGCATCAAGGTTTTTAAAACCGCGGCTTGGCCGATTGCACTGTTGTTGGTGTTCCATCGCGTTGTCATCGTCGCGTTAAACGGCACCACCACCGACGACTTTACTACCGTGCATTCGGCCATGCGCCGCTTCCTGCAAGGCATTCCCGTCTACGAGCAGGACTACACGCATGTCGATCCGCTCTATCTCTACAATCCAGGCGCCACGCTTCTACTTTCGCCCTTAGGGTGGATGGATCTCACGGTGGCGCGCTGCGGCTTCATTGTGGTCAATGCATTGGCCATCATCGGCGCCCTCGCCGTCCTCATCAAACTCGTCGGACGCAACCTACGTAGCCCGGTATTTCCTGCCTCCATCATCTTGGCTTTTGCCACGGAGGCAGTAACCAATACCCTTGCCTTCACCAACATCAACGGAATTCTCTTCTTGGCCATGGCGGTATTCCTCTGGGGCATTTTGGATTCGCACCGCCGCAGCCACATCATCGCGGGGCTGGTGTTGGGCTTGGCCATCCTCATCAAACCCCAGTTTGGGCCGTTACTCTTCCTAACGCTGGTAAAGAAACGGTGGCTAAGCGCCGCCTTAAGCGTCGCGGTGCCGGTCAGCTTCAACGCCGTCGCTTGGCCACTTACCCCGGGCGCCAGCGGCTACCTGGACAAGCTCGTGCCTTATCTCGGGCAAACGCGCGACTTCGCCAACAGCTCGTGGCCGGGCGTGCAGGCTTATTTTGGGGTTGGCGACGCCCCGTTCTACGCCGTTTGGCTCGCCGCCGCCGCGGCGTGCGCGTTTAGCATCCTGGGCCTACTCAAATGGCGCGATACGGAGCCGGTGTTCTGGGCTTTGACCACCTCAGGCGCAATTATGGCGGGAATCTTCTTCCTGTCCTCGCTGGGCCAGCAGTACTACTCCATGTGGCTTATCCCGCTGGTCTTTACCGTTTTTCTGCCACGTTCGGTATTCCATACCGTCCCGGCGTGGTGCGTGGCATTTTTATTCCTCGCGCCAGTCAAGTGGACTTCGGTGCCCTGGCCCACCGCGGGATACTGGATGGCCGTGTTCAGCGCAACAATTGGCTGGGGCCTGCTGATTGTCTTGATCGCCGCATCGGTTGCCGGATGGTGGCGGCAGGACGAGACCAAGGTCTAGACTTCCCGGCATGACTGATTTCAAGCTCATTGCCGATACTGAATGGCGCAACCGGCTAAGCGCCGAGGAATACCGTGTGCTGCGTCAAGCTGGCACTGAGGCGCCTCACGTTGGTGAGTACACCAACACCACCACCGAGGGCGTGTACTCCTGCAAGGCCTGCGGAGCCGAACTTTTCCGCTCTACGGAAAAGTTCGAGTCCCACTGTGGCTGGCCTTCCTTCTTTTCCCCATTGGCTGGAGAGGCCGTCATCGAAAGAGTTGATACCTCACACGGCATGACCCGCACCGAGGTGTTGTGCGCCAACTGTGAGTCCCACTTGGGCCACGTATTTACTGGCGAGGGTTATAACACCCCGACGGATCAGCGCTACTGCATCAACTCGATCTGCCTCAACCTCGAGGAAAAACCCATCGAGGATTAGGCCGCGTTTGCCAAATACCTAAGTAGGTTGCTTTAGGCAGCAACCTAAGGCAGCCTTCTTAAGGCAGCACCGCGATGAGCTCGGCGACGTCCTTGACACGACGGCCGGTGTGGAAAGGAATCTCCTCGCGCACGTAGTGGCGGGCCTCGGTGTAGCGCATCAGGTACATCAGGTCGACGATGCGGTGTAGCTCTGGAGCCTCGAAGGCGAGGATCCACTCGTAGTCGCCGAGCGCGAAGGATGGCACGGTGTTCGCACGCACGTCTGGGTAGTCGCGGGCCTGCATGCCGTGCTCCATCAGGATGCGGCGGCGCTTTTCCTCATCCATGGTGTACCAGTCGTAGGAACGCACGAACGGGTAGACCGCAATCCAATCCCCTGGTTCCTCACCCATGATGAAAGAAGGCAGGTGGGATTTGTTGAACTCTGCCGGACGGTGCAGGGCGTTGCCTACCCAGGTCACCTCAGAGACCTGGCCGAGAACGGTCTCTCGGCGGAAGTCCGCAAATGCCTTCTGGATGTCCTCAAACTGCTCGGCGTGCCACCAGATCATGAAATCGGCAGAATCGCGCATGCCCGAAAGATCATAGATTCCACGGACGGTTACCTTCCCTGCAGCTTCGAGAGCCTTGAAGAACTCCTGCGCCTGGGTCACGATGTCCGCGCGCTCGGTTCCCAGGGCACCCGGGATGACCTTGAACACCGCGTGTTGGGAATACTGCTGTACTGCGTTGAGCTCTTGGAAGTTAACCTTCGCCATAATGGACCGTCTCCTTGAAAAGCGGATTCATTTTGAAATACCTATCCATCATAAGTTGGATAGGCGGCCATTTCCATTTCCCCTGCCACCGCCCTGCCTCATTTGTCGGGCAGCTCACCGAGTTCCGGCGCGCCTTCGCCCTATTCCGAGCCGAAAACTATAGCTTGAACCTCGTGAGCAATTCCGACGCAACTTCGAGCACCCCGGCAGGCACCCCAATGAGCCTGCACGAGCACGCCGCAGCCAAGGCCACTTCCGCACAGGAAGAGGCAACGACGCCCACCGTCTTCAATGCCGCTGTAGATTCCATGCACGCGGCACAGCTGCGCCCCGAAATCACTTGGGGCACCATTCGCCCGCCGCAGCGCCTGGCGCCGTATAGCCACGCTGTTGGCCTGGAAATTGGCGACCCCGCGGAAGGCACCGACGTGGTTCCAACGGACGCCGAGGGCGATGCCTTCGGCCGCCTTATCCTCCTGCACGATCCCGGCGCCGAAGAGGCATGGGAAGGTGCTATGCGTCTGGTGGCCTATATCCAGGCAGATATGGACGATGCGGTCGCGGGTGACCCGCTGCTTCCCGACGTCGCTTGGCAGTGGCTCAACGAGGCCATGGAGGCCAACGGCGCAACGCACACCAACTTGGGCGGCACGGTTACCTCGACCGCCTCTGTCCGTTACGGCGAGATCGGCGGCCCGCCGCGCGCCTACCAGTTGGAGATGCGCGCCTCCTGGACTGCTGCGGATCTGAACCTAACCCCGCACGTTGAGGCCTTTGCCCAGGTTCTCGCGAACGTCGCCGGCCTGCCACCGGAGGGCGTTACAGAGCTCGGACGTTAACTACCGCTCCGTGTCACACCAGACTTGTAGGCTGGCTACTATGACTGAATTGCGGACCAGACCAGCGGAAGGCACTCCAGAGGTTTTGCGCACCGCGGCGGAGTTTAAAGCCGCGGCTAGTGCGCTGGCAGCTGGCGAGGGCCCTTTCGCTATCGATACTGAGCGTGCGTCCTCGTATCGATATGATGACCGCGCATTTTTGGTTCAGGTGCGCCGCAAAGGCGCCGGAACCTTCCTCTTTGCACCGGAGGGTAAACGCAAACAGCTCACGGCAGCGCTTGCGCCGGTGCTTAATGATTCCGCGTGGGTAGTCCACGCCGCGCCCTCAGATTTGCCGTGCCTGGCCTGGTTGGGGCTATATCCAGGCACTCTTTTTGATACTGAACTCGCCGCCCGCATGGCAGGGTTTGAGCATGCGAATTTAGGCTCCATGGTTGCAGAGCTTTTCGACGTCGAGCTAGAAAAAGGCTACGGCGATGCTGACTGGTCTGAGCCGAACTTGAGCCTGGACTTGCGTGCCTATGCGGCCCTCGACGTCGAGTTGCTCTTAGAGCTCGCGGAGGCCTTGCGCGATATCTTGGCTGAGCAAGACAAACTCGACTGGGCCTATGAAGAATTCGCGGCAATCGTGGCCGAGCATGCCGGCATCAAGGAGCCGGCGCCACGTACCTGGCGCGGGCTCAAGGGGCTCAAGGCCCTTCACAAGTCGGAACAGCTCATCGTGGCGAAGCTGCTGTGGACCAAGCGGGAGAAGATTGCCCGTGAGACTGACACCGCACCAAACCGCGTCTTGCCGCACCGCGTGCTCGTGGACATCGCACGCCAGCTGCCCGATTCTCCCCGCGATTTTGCCCGCATCAAGGGCGTGCCGCGCAAGCGCCACGGGGCGGGCCTGCAGTGGCTGGCGGTAGTCCAACAGGCGCACGAGATAGATCGGCGCGAGTGGCCGAGCAAGAAGCGGGAGCCTTCCCGCGTTCCTTCCAAGACGGTGTGGAACAAGGACCACCCGCATCTGTGGCGAGTGTTCCAGGACCTGCGCACCGATTGCGAAGAGCTCGGTGAGGAATTGGGCATGCCGTGGGAAATCATCATCAAGCCCGCCACGTTGCGTGCGGTGGTGTGGGCCGCTGGCTGCCCGCCGCAGGCACGACGCGAGGGTTCCGTGGGCGGACTCGTCACAGACGAAAGCGATATCGCGCCTTTCCTACGGGATGAAGGAACCAGAGAATGGCAAATCGAGCTCCTTCAACCGATTCTGGAAGAAGGGCTCGATTATTCCGGCAGCTAGGCCCTAGCCTTCGGTGATGGTACCCAGCCAGTCCTCGACGGCTGCGGCGATTTCCTCCGGGGTGAGGCTGTTTTCCTCCAGCACTTCGCCGCGGCTTGCGTGGCGTGGGAAGTAGTTGGCCACGCCCATGCGGCGCAGCGGCGTATCCACCTCAGCGGCATTCAGCGCCTCTGCGATCATGGAGCCAATGCCGCCACGGATGATGCCGTCCTCGACGGTGACCACGAGGTCGTGGTCTGCCGCGAGGCCAACCAGGGACTGCGGTACCGGAACCGCCCAGCGCGGGTCGGCGACGGTGACGTTGTAGCCGCGCTCTTCGAGCAGCTTCGCGGCGTTGCGGGAACGGGTGCTCATCGCGCCGATGGCAACGAGCAGGATGTCTGGGACATCGGAAGCAGCTTCCTCAGCATCGTTGTAGTAGATGATGTCCACGCCGTCGGAAAGCTGGTCCACTGCTTCGATGTCATCAAGCAGGTTGCCCTTGGGGAAACGCACGACGGTTGGCCCGTCGTTGACCTCGAGGGCCTCGTTGAACAGCTCGCGCAGGCGGGCGCCGTCGCGAGGAGCGGCAATGCGCATGCCTGGGACGATGCTCATCAGGGCCATATCCCACACACCGTTGTGGGAAGGGCCGTCGGAGCCGGTGACACCAGCGCGGTCCAGGACGATGGTCACCGGCAGCTTCAGCAACGCGATGTCCATGATGACCTGGTCCACGGCACGGTTCAGGAAGGTCGAGTAGATAGCAACCACCGGGTGCATGCCGGCTAGCGCCAAGCCAGAGGCCGAAGCCATGGCGTGCTGCTCTGCGATGCCGACGTCGAAGAAGCGCTCTGGGAAGCGCTCCTCAAAAGGCGCGAGGCCGGTAGGACCTGCCATGGCAGCGGTAATCGCCACGATGTCCTTGCGGTTCTCTGCCGCCTTAATGAGCTCCTCGGAAAAAGCTGCGGTCCAACCCGGCTGCTTCTGGCCCTTTGGCACGCCGGTGACTGGGTCGATGGCACCGGTGGAGTGCATCTGATCCTTCGGCTCGTTGACGGCTGGGGCAAAGCCGTGGCCCTTTTCCGTTACGGTGTGGACGATGATTGGGCCGTCGTAGTCGCGGGCGTAGGAAAGCGCGCGCACCACGGCGTCGATGTCGTGGCCGTTAATGGGGCCAACATACTTAATGCCAAGCTCTGGGAACATCTCGGTAGGCATGACGGTGGACTTCACGCCGTCCTTGATGGCATGCAGCGCATCGAAGGTGCGCTCGCCTACCCAGCCCATGGACTTCAGGCGCTTCTTGCCCTGTTCCATGATCTCATCGTAGCCATGCTGGGCACGGATACGACCCAGGTTCTCGGATAGACCGCCGATGGTCGGCGAATAGGAACGGCCGTTGTCGTTGACGATGATGACGGCGTTGCGTTCTTTATCGGCCGAGATGTTGTTGAGCGCTTCCCAGCACATGCCACCGGTCAACGCGCCATCGCCCACGACGGCCACGGCGTTGCGGTGGTTCTCACCCTTGATCTTGAAGGCCTTGGACAAACCATCGACGGTAGAAAGCGCGGCAGAAGCGTGGGAGGACTCGGTCCAGTCATGCTCAGACTCGCTGCGGTCGGTGTAACCGGAAAGGCCGTCCTTCTGGCGCAGGGTATCGAACTGATCGGTGCGCCCCGTTAACATCTTGTGCACGTAGGACTGGTGGGAGGTATCGAAAACGATGGCATCCCGCGGGGAGTCAAACACGCGGTGGATGGCCACGGTCAGCTCCACGACGCCCAGGTTAGGCCCTAGGTGGCCGCCGGTGACGGAGACCTTCTCAATCAGACGTTGACGAATTTCATCAGCCAACTGGCGCAGTTGTGCTGGGGAGAGAGCCTTCAAATCGCGAGGCGACGCAATGGTATCCAGAATGGTCATGGAGCGGCCTTCTTCTCCTTCTTGTCAGTTCTTTTTCTTTTCTACCGTACCCGTTCCTGCGCTAAGGGCGGCAATCCTCGAATTAGCTTGGGTGTTAGCCGCGGCGGCGGGGACAGGGCTATTTATGCGGCTGTAGCAACGCCATTGTCTCGAAATGATGCGTTCCGGGGAAGGCGTTGAGCATGGTCAAGCGTTTGAGTTCATAGCCGGCCTGCTTCCACGCCTTGATGTCGCGAGCGAAGGTTGCTGGATCGCAGCCCACATGGACGACGCTGCGCGGTGCGGCGCTAGCGACGGAACTTACGACGTCGTCTCCAGCACCGGTGCGCGGTGGGTCAAGGACCACGAAGCGCGGTGCGGGCAGCTGCGCCGCAGATGATTCCACCTTGGCGCTGCGGAACTCCACGGAGTACGGCGCCAGGCAATCCTGCTTAGTGGCAGCTGCTGCCGGCGAGTAGTCCACGGAGTAAATTTGCGGGGAGGCAAAGTCTACAGGTTTCTCGGCCGCTCCGCTGCTTACCAGGGCGTCGTGCAGCGCGGGCACGAAAAGGCCCACGCCTCCATAGAGGTCCCAGGCCACAGCGGATTCTCCAGAAGAATCCGCCGGTGCTGACGAAGCAGAGAGCCACTCGCGCACGAGCGAGGTATAGGCCTCGGGTGCGGCGCGGTGAGCTTGCCAGAAGGCGGTAGCCGGGAAGGTAAAGGCGTGCTCGCCTACTCGCTCGACCACGGTGCCGGTGCCTTCAATAACTTCGCGGACGGTTTCGACGCGGCGCCCGCGCGGGGCACGGCGGGATTCCACGACGTGGCGGTTTCCCTCGCTGTCCATCACGACGATGACTTCAGCACCCGGGGTGAACCGACGGGCGTTCTCCCCTACGATTCCGTCGACGAGGCCCGGCACCAGCTGGGTGCAGGCAACATCGGTGACAAGCTCAGTGGAGCCACGCTTGCGCAAGCCAGCACGGCCCTCCTGGTCCACGCCGAGCCGCACGCGCGTGCGCCAGCCGCGCTGTGGGGCAAGCTCGCGGGTCTCAATGTTGAGGCGCTCGAGCTCATCTGCTTCCAGCTTGGCCACGCGGCGCAGCTGCTCAGTCAAGACTTCGGTCTTGATCTCTGATTCCTTATTCGGATCCAGCTCGTGAAAATCACAGCAGCCAGCACCCTGTGCAGCCGCCGGGCAGGCGGACTCCACGCGCAGGGAGCCAGCGGTATTCACGTCCACGAGGTCAGCCTCAATGAAGGACTTCTTGACCTTACGTGCGATAACGCTCACGGCGTCGCCGGGGAATGCGCCGTGGACGAAGACGATGCGGCCGTCGGGAGCATGCGCGATACCCACGCCACCGTGTGCCATGCGCTCGACGGTGACATCGAAAGTCTCGCCCTTAGTAATCGTTACCTCCGGGCTAGTCACGAATAGCCTCCTCAGCAGTTGCTTCCTCGACAGCGGCGTTGGCACGGCGGACCATCCAGATGGTCAACAAGGTAACCAGGCCCGCAAGAGGCCAGCCCATCAGGATGCGCACGACGCCGAGCGCGGTGGTGTTGTCGGCGTTGTAAATGGCGTTTTGCACGATAAAACGCGCCAGGAAGATCACTGCCCAGCCGGCAGTTGCGATGGCGTAGGCGCGGCGGGCTGGCGCCACGGTGCGCCAGCGCATGTCCTCGCCGTTAATGCCTTTCCAGATGACGCCGACCAGCGGCCAGCGCACCACGATTGAGATGGCAGCCACGATGAAAAACAGCAGCGACATCCAGATGCCGTAGAGGAAGTAGCCCTTTGCATCGCCCGTGAACCACGCGATGGCGGCGCAAATGCCCACGCCCACCAGGCCGGAGATAGCAGGCTGCAGGGTTTCCTTGCGGGCAATGCGCCAGACGGCGATAAGGAGGGCAACACCAAGCGCGGCCAACAAGGCAGGACCCAAGCCCCACACGTTGTTGACCGGAATGAGAACCACCACGGGCAGTGTCGCAGATACCAGACCGGAAAGCCCGCCCATCTGCTCCAGAAGGGTGGGCTCTTGCTCAGTAGTTGCGGTTCCGTCGTTGGACGCGTTGGACGCGGATGCGCCGTTAGAACTATCGGGTTTCGTCACGTTAGCTTTCTTCTTTGTTCAACTCATCCAGCTGTGCCTTGGCCTCAGCCTCCGCTTCAGCTGCTGCAGAATCAGTGCGCTGGGCGTCTGCGCCATCGGCGCTGGTGCCCTCGGCACGCTGCTTCATTGCCTGCTGCACCTGCTCGGCCAGCTGCTGTGGCAAGGTCACCGGCAAAGAGTTGCCAGCCAGGATCGGATCCTCGCCGCGATAGATAAAGGTACGGGCGAAGACCTCACGGCCAAGCTCTGCGAGTTGTTCCTGCTTGCCCGCCGGTGCGGCAAGGGTCAGGCGGTACATCCAGCGCGGGCCGTCGACGCCGATGATGCGGATTTCACCATTCGGGTTGGTGCCGACGATCTCGGTGCCCCATGGGCCATCCTCGCCGTGGGCCTCAAAGCCATCGCGGGTGAGACCATTAATGATGTCCGTCGCGGATTCAGCCCACTGACCCGGCTTTCGCGGCGCCGCAAAAGCAACCGGCGTCATGCGGCCATGTTGGCTAACGATGTGGAGCATCTTCGGGCCCTGCTCGCCCATCTCCACCTGGACCTGGGTGCCCTTTGGCAGCGGGATGCGCATGGAGCCCAAATCCAAAAGGCCTACCGAGAAGTCCTCGAAGTCGAAGTCCTGGATATTTACTTGGTCGCCGTCAAAAGGACCCATCTCGCCGCCCACGGCGTCGTGCTCGACGCTGTAGGCTTTGAAGCCCTCTGGGCCGGACGGGGCGTCGCTAAGCGCAGCTGAAGCGTCACTTTGCGCAGCATCATCTGCCGCCGAAGTTTCATCGGCCGCGCTGAGATCCTCGGCCTTATTACGGGTTTC
This sequence comes from Corynebacterium sp. HMSC06G04, assembly GCF_001807365.1. Taxonomy (NCBI): domain Bacteria; kingdom Bacillati; phylum Actinomycetota; class Actinomycetes; order Mycobacteriales; family Corynebacteriaceae; genus Corynebacterium; species Corynebacterium sp. HMSC06G04. Next base: position 157,470 of record NZ_KV788627.1, read on the forward strand.
AAGGTCCTGGGCTTCATCGCTTTGGGAGTCAGATTTCTTCTTAGAAAAAGGCCACATAGGCATAATTGTTCTCCAAACTTTTCTCGCGCGCTACCTAAACACCAGTGGAGCCATAGCCGCCGGTGCCGCGCACGGTCTCGTCGAGTTCTTCGACTTCCTCGAAATCGACCAGCTCCACGCGCTGGATGAGCAGCTGCGCGATGCGCATGCCGCGCTCCACGTGGAAAGTCTCGTGCAGGTCGTGGTTAATCAAGCAGACCTTAATTTCGCCGCGGTAGTCGGCGTCGATGGTGCCCGGCGTGTTGATCACCGAAACACCGTGCTTGGCGCCCAGGCCGGAGCGCGGGTGGACAAGGCCAACGGTGCCCAGCGGAAGTGCGACCGCGATGCCGGTTCCCACGAGGACGCGCTCGCCCGGGGCGATGTCGACCGATTCTGCCGCGCAGAGGTCAGCGCCGGCGTCGCCACGGTGTGCGCGTTGCGGCAGCGGCAGCTCCTTATCCAGACGGCGTACCTTGACAGGGCCAAATGGGCTTGCAGGATCGATTAATGGGTTCGTCTCATTCACCCGCACTAGCCTACCGTGGCGCCACAACGGCTTCGCTAAAGCAGGGCCTAAGTGACTACACTTACTTCCCGTGTCTAAGAATTCTGCTTCCGCTTCCCAAACCGCAGCCGACGTAGCAGGCAGCCCCGCGCCGGAGGTCCTCTACAGCGAGCGCCAATGGGTGCCGTGGTATTTCTGGTTCATGGCAGCCTTCGTCGTGGCGATTACCACCGCGACGGTCAGCCTGAACCGCAATATTTGGTGGATCATCATCCCGGCCGTGGTCTTAAGCGCCATCGCAATTTGGGTCATGGTTTCTTGGTCCGGCACCGTCCTGCGCGTGGAAAAGGATGCTGATGGCACCCGCTGGCTCGTGGTCAAAGACGCGCAGCTTCCCCACGATGTCGTGCAGCGCTCCATGGTGGTGCCAAAGTCGGCGCGCCGCAGCGCCCTTGGACCGCAGTTCGACCCAGCCGCCTTCCTGGTCACGCATGGCTGGATCGATGAGCACGTGATGCTGGTTCTGGATGATCCAGAGGATCCAACTCCGTACTGGCTCGTTGCCACCAAGAACCCACAGCAGGTGCTAAATGCCTTCTTAGATCCGGCAGATCGCCCTAACACTTAAGAGCCGCAAGCTCCCTAAAGGCAGCAAGACATAAAAATTCCCTTCTGCGCCGCTTACCCAAGTTATTGCTCCGAAAGGAACTATTGCTCCAAAGGGTAAGTCGCCCGCAGAGGGGAATTTGATTTCTCGCCTATGCGCAGTCGAGGCAGATCGGCTGACCATCTTCCTCGTGGGACAAGCGCTTGTTGGATTGCACCAGGAAGCAGGAAGAGCAGGTGAACTCGTCTTCCTGACGCGGGATGACGGTGACGTTGAGTTCCTCACCGGTGAGATCCACTGTCGGTGGCTGGAAAGCCTCGACGATTTCTCCATCGTCGTCCATGCCGTTGTTGTCGGTTTCGGCAGCCTTCAGACCTTCGAGAGAGTCGGCTTCCAGCTCGTCTTCTACACGGCGACGCGGTGCGTCATAATCGGTGGCCATAGTGTACGCCCCTATTAGTCATGTGGTTGGGATAGGTATTTATCGTGCGCATCCTAAAACACATTTGCTGCGATGTCATACTCGCCCCGCCGCAGGCGCGTCAGATTCCTACCCCCGCAGTGGCTCTAGGGCACCATTTTCTTCGAGAAGCTGGGAAAATGCCGAGGCCAGGCTACCCCCGCAGGCCCAGGTTAATTCGCCGTCTTTTGCGCCTTTATTCAATCCTGGGCGATTAACTACAGCTCCGGCTTCAGCTGCGATGATGGCACCGGCGGCGCAGTCCCAGGCGTTAATTCCGTGCTCGTAGTAGGCGTCGACGCTTCCCTCCGCCACGCGGCACAGGTCGAGCGCGGCCGCGCCCATGCGACGAATATCACGTACCTGCGGAAGCAGACGGGTGAGCAATTCCGCCTGCGCTTGGCGACGCCCCGCTGCGTACCCGAAGCCCGTTGCCACCAGGGCTAGCGCAGGATCGGTTTCGGTGCGGCAGTGAAGCTTTCGTACAGTGCCATCGGACGTTTCTAACGTGGCGCCGTGCCCCAGGGCCGCCGAGTAGAGATCGCCGCGCACCACGTTGATGACGGCGCCAGCGACGATCTCGCCATCCACGGCGGCGCCGATGGACACCGCATACTCATTGAGGCCATAGAGGAAGTTCACGGTGCCATCGATGGGATCGACAATCCAGGTAATGCCGGTGCTACCTAAAACGTCCGCGCCTTCCTCACCCAAGATGCCGTCGCCAGGACGCGCGGAGACGATCTGCTCGGTGATGAAATGCTCAGTTGCTTGATCCACCTCGGTGACGGGGTCCACCGCACTCGACTTCGTCTGCGTGTGCGCGGCAAGACCGTCGGCGTCGATAAGCGCCGCTCTTTGCGCGCGAATACGTTCGGCGGCGGCACGGGCAGTAGCCGCGGCAAAATCGCGCAGCTCTTCGACGCTAATTACATCCCTATCAAAGCTAGCCATGCCAACAATTATGCATTTGCCTAGACTTGATGCCTATGACTGGCACTACAGCTGAAACCAGCACCGAAAAGCACGCCGCCCCAGCCCAGGCCGAGCACTCTTTTGGCATCGACATCGGAGGTTCCGGCATCAAGGGCGCGGAAGTAGACCTAGCAAACGGCGAGTTCGTGGGCGAGCGTCTAAAGATTGCTACCCCGGAAAAGTCCACCCCGGAGGCCGTGGCGACGATCGTCGCGCAGATTGTGGCGGAAAAGAACTGGGAGGGCCCGGTGGGTATCACTCTGCCTTCCGTGGTGAAAGATCAGAAGGTGCTCAGTGCCGCCAACATCGACAAGTCCTGGATTGGCGTGGATGCGCAGGAGCTTTTCGCCCAGTACCTGGATCAGCCTTTCGTGGTGCTTAACGACGCCGACGCTGCCGGCCTCGCCGAGGTTGCCTACGGCGACGCGGTGGCGCGCACGGGCTCGGTCATCTTCCTGACCCTCGGCACTGGTATCGGCTCCGCGTTCCTGCTGGACGGCAAGCTCTTCCCTAATACGGAGTTGGGCCACATGATGGTCGGCGATGCCGAGGCTGAGCACCAGGCGTCCTCTGCTGTAAAGGAGCGCGAGGGACTGAAGTACAAGGAATGGGTCAAGCGCCTTGACCGAGTATTGGAAGAATACAAAAAGCTTTTCAATCCCCACGCTTTCATCATTGGCGGCGGCATTTCCCGCAAGTGGGAAAAGTGGGGCGATAAACTCACCACTTCTACTCCCGTTGCCCCAGCGCAGTTACGCAATCGTGCGGGCATCGTGGGTGCGGCTATGGCAGCCCAGCAGGGCCTTAAGCCGTAACAGCAATCACATAGCTAATCGGCCCCAGTTAACCGCCTTAAAGGCAAGATCATCTATACTGGGCCGTCGATCCTTAATCTAAACAGCACGCGGCGTGCCTAACCCGCCCTGATGTGGCGAGCTCGTAGCATGGCCCCAAAGGTTGGACCTTGTCTAACCTTGCTGTTTTCAATCACAAGCAAGTCGAAAGGGCGTACGTGGCAGCCACTGATTCTTCAGACCAGGTTCTCGGCGAGGGCACTGATGCCGCCGAGGCATCTGCCCCTGTCAAGAAGACCGCCAAAAAGACGGCCAAGAAAACCGCAAAGAAGGCCGCGAAGAAGACCGCCAAAAAGACCGCGAAGAAAACGGCCAAAAAGACTGCTAAGAAGACGGCCAAGAAGACTACTCGCAAGACTGCGAAGAAATCTGCTAAAAAGACCGTCCGCAAGTCTGCGCAGAAGGCCGCGGCCGCTCCTGAGGAGAAGCAGGAACAGCTCGAGACCGCTTCTGACGAGCTCGAGGACGAGCTGGTAGATGACGCGGACCAGGATGACGCTGACTTCGATCCAGATAACGCGGACATGGACGATGACGAGTTCGGCGATTCTGATGACGAACTCGATGCGGATGAGGACGATGAAGACGACGAAGAGGATTCTTCCTCTGTCTGGGACGAGGAAGAGTCCGCTACCCTGCGCCAGGCGCGCAAGGATGCACAGCTGACCGCTTCTGCTGACTCCGTCCGCGCTTACCTCAAGCAGATCGGTAAGGTCGCCCTCCTTAACGCTGAGCAGGAGGTCTCCCTGGCAAAGCGCATTGAGGCTGGCCTCTACGCGCAGTACCGCATGGATGAGATGGAAAAGGCACGCGCTGAGGGCGATAAGGCCGCCAAGCTCTCCCCTATGGAAAAGCGCGACCTGCGTTCCATCGCCCGTGATGGCCGCAAGGCAAAGAACCATCTGCTGGAGGCGAACCTCCGACTCGTCGTTTCGCTTGCGAAACGCTACACCGGCCGCGGCATGGCTTTCTTGGACCTCATCCAGGAAGGCAACCTGGGCCTTATCCGTGCGGTTGAGAAGTTCGACTACACCAAGGGCTACAAGTTCTCCACCTACGCCACGTGGTGGATCCGCCAGGCCATTACCCGCGCTATGGCGGACCAGGCCCGCACCATTCGTATCCCGGTCCACATGGTTGAGGTCATCAACAAGCTGGGCCGCATCCAGCGTGAGCTGCTGCAGGATCTGGGCCGCGAGCCCACCCCGCAGGAACTGGCGAAGGAAATGGATATCACCGAGGAAAAGGTGCTGGAGATCCAGCAGTATGCTCGTGAGCCTATTTCCCTGGACCAGACCATTGGTGATGAGGGCGATTCCCAGCTGGGTGACTTCATCGAGGATTCCGAGGCAGTCATCGCTGTCGACGCCGTATCCTTCACCTTGCTGCAGGACCAGCTCCAGGACGTGCTCACCACCCTGTCTGAGCGTGAGGCCGGCGTTGTCCGCCTGCGCTTCGGCCTGACCGACGGCATGCCGCGCACTTTAGACGAAATCGGCCAAGTCTACGGCGTCACCCGCGAGCGCATCCGCCAGATCGAGTCCAAGACCATGTCCAAGCTGCGCCACCCATCGCGCTCTCAGGTGCTGCGCGATTACCTCGACTAAGAGACCAAGCTAGCCAAGGCAAGCAACAAGACGCACACGCTTGCCGACGCCGCCCTCTCCTCCCCCCGTTAGCACTAAGCTGCGGAGGGACGCGAGGGCATTTTGCATCTGTGGCACAAGCAAGAGTCCCAAGGATGAGTCCTAGGGATGAGTTCTAAGCCTCAACATCATGGGTTCGCAGCCAGACAACAGATGCAATCCAAGCTCCGATGACGAAACAGATAGAAACAGCCATCCTGAACGCGATACCGTACACATCAGGAGTGTCATCTGCGCTGAAGGCAGTACTGCCGAGCGAAATCGTCGACGTAACCATAGCCGGTGGCAGCAGCATCGGGATGAGCCGAATACCGCTGTAGAGAATTCCAACTGAGGCAATCGCGCCCACAAGTGAAATCGCCACGGGCGTGGCAAAGCTGCGAAAGATCATCGAGAAGAAGGATTGCCAGGCCCCGACTGCGAACGCCGGGATGATTGCTAAGAACAGCGCGCTCACGTTGAGCGGCGAAATCTCTCCCTGTATTCCTAAGCCGCGTCCAATGCCTAATGCCAGCGCAATAAACACCGCCTGCATTAGCGCGATGAGGACCATGATGGAGAAAAACTTGGACGCGACTACTTCTCCCGCCGAGCGCGGTGAGGTCAAAATAGTGTTCCAATTGTGATTGCGGTGTTCCAGGCGCCAGGCAGCTGCAGCGATGATGGCCACTCCCACAGTCATAAAGATTAGGCCGTAGAACAGCGTTGCTTGGGAAAGATAGCTTGCCCATCCGGCATTAAGTAGCGCCAAGTTGGCGTGATAATTCGCGGCACCAATGCCGACTGCTATACACGGCACGAGGAAGGTGACAGCCCATACGTAAGAGCGTCGAAATTTCAGCAGGTCGATAGCAAACATGAACTTATTCCTCCTGGGAATCAAGCGTGCGACAAAGCACGGTGAAGATGACGGTTACAACGGCGATGAAAAGTGCCCATGGAATCCACAGTGGTTCGATGCTCGCTAGGCCTTCGGGGCGGAAGGTAAATGGGGATAAGACTGCGTAGTAGCCGAAGGGATTAATGAGCGTGACCGCGGTTGGGGAAAGCATTCCTGCCACACCGAGGAAGCCGCCTACTACCCCAGTGCTGAGCACCACGAGCTGGGATTCCACGCGTGCTGCCTGCCACAAGAAAATCGCCATCAGTGCGCACGAGGTTCCATATAGACCAGCTGCTGTGAGAACCCATGTGCCGAGTGAATCAATCGACTGTGCGCCAAAGAGGAATGGAGTGGTCAAGACCGCGAGCAATTCAACTACCTTTACTGCGGCTAGGACAAGGGCTAAAGCTGCGAACTTCGCGCGGAGCAGACCACCGCGGCGGTACCCGGCGATGGAATTGAGCCGCCAGCCGCCGTGGAGATGCTCTACATCGGCTGCGCGGCTGGCTAACAATGCCACCTGCACCGGAGTGAGGAAGGCCGTCGCCATGATGTAGCCAAGGAGATGCCCGCCCCATTGACTATGCGGATCTTGCTGAAATTGTTCGGCGGTGTGCTCACCCACCAGATTCATACTGGAAAAAGCAACGATGGCGAGCGTGACAGCAAGGGCAAGCGGCAGCATCCGGGTATGCCGCATCTTGGCATATTCATTCTGCAGCATCATTGCAAGCCACCTCGTCCCGTAATCGAAATGAAGATCTCTTCGAGACTGCGGTGCGTTCTTAGCACCTGGTAGATGGGCACGCCATGGTTGACGAGCTGCGCGCAAGCCCCCGCGACGTCGCGCTCGCTTAAGTTCGGAACCCGAATGCCACCTTCTACAAAGCGCACTGAGATACCCGCGAGTGCTTGCGCCGCTTCCTTGGGGTTCGGAGTTTCAATAAAGACTTCAGGCGGCTGGGAATGGAAAAGCTCCTGCTTTGTACCTTGGAAGAGCAACTGCCCGCGATTAATAATGGTCAGCTCACTAGCCATCTTTTCGATTTCCGAGAGAAGGTGGCTCGAAACCAATACCGTTCGCCCCTCATCGGCAGCGAGGCTGACGATGAGATTGCGAATCTCTTCGATACCGGCAGGGTCAAGACCGTTCGTTGGTTCATCAAGGATCAGAAGCTGCGGGTTACGAATCATAGCCATTGCGATGCCGAGGCGCTGCTTCATGCCCAAGGAATAGTTCGCTACTTGCTTGTCCAGCTGCTTTTCCAGCCGCACGAGGTGCACTGCGCGATCCACGTCTTCTGCTTCAGCGCGTAGAAGCCGCGCAGCGATGCGCAGGTTCTCTCGCCCGGTGAGGTGCAAATAGGCCGAAGGCTGCTCGATGAGCGAGCCGGTGCGGGCCAAGGCCCGGCTGCGCGTCTTAGGCCCGAAAGGCTCACCGAACAAGCTGATGCTTCCCTCGGTCGGCTTTGCCAGACCCAAAAGCATTTTCATGGTCGTGGACTTGCCCGAACCATTTGGCCCCAACAATCCGTGAACGACACCGTGGCCGATTGCCATATCAAGGCCGTCGACGGCCTTGAATCCCTTATATTCCTTGGTCAAACCCTGAGTTTCGACAACATATTCTGTGCTCATAACTCAATCGTTGCCCGGCGCGCCTACGCCGCACATCGCCGCGAGGCACGATTTTGCGAGTCATACCGGGGTATTAGGAGCTAAGCAGGTCAGCACGGGAGACAACTCCTGTGCGATAGGCGAAAAGGGCTGCGTGTACACGGTCCCTAGAACTCGTCTTGGCGAGTACTCGTCCAACGTGCGTCTTGACGGTCGGCATAGAGATGAACATCCGCTCACATATCTCTGTGTTGGACCATCCCATCCCGATTGCTTCAAGGATTTCTTGTTCACGGGCAGTCAGCGACTCAAGTACCCGACGGTCTACGCCGCTAATACTCAGCGTGTCCGTGGAATCATCCCTCATACTGTGGACAAGGCGCTTAGTGGCGCGGGGTGAGATTACCGCGTCTCCGCGATAGACAGTGCGCAACGCGCTTAGTAGCTCCTCTGGCTCTGCGTCCTTGAGCACGAAGCCACTCGCTCCTGCTCGCAGCCCAGCTACTACGTAGTCTTCGTCATCGAAGGTTGTCAGAATGATGACCTTCGTCTCCGGAAAAGTGGATGCGATTTCAGCAGTGGCGCTAATTCCATCGCGGACAGGCATCTGTACATCCATGAGCACCACATCAGCAGGCGTGGCCGCGCATTGGGTCAGCGCATCTTCGCCATCGTTTGCTTGCCAGATAACATCCATGTCTGGCTGCGAGCCAATGATCTGGGCAATCCCGTGCAGGAAGAGAATCTGGTCATCTACCAATCCGACTTTCATTGCTTACTTCCTCCTACGGTGGGCAACTCTGTTTCTACTATCCATGTGCCAGCGTCACTGCGCTGTTGGAAGGTGCCTCCAACCAATTCCGCTCGTTCCTTCATGCCAGCAATGCCATGTCCCTCGCCTCGGGCATCACCCATATATCCATTGCGCACCTCAAGGCGGACGATACCTTCAAGCCATTCGACTAGTACGTCTGCTTGCCCGCCACCATGTTTGTTCGCATTGGTCAAAGCCTCTTGGACAATTCGGTACAGACTTAGCGACGTCGCGGCGGAAAGCTCTTCAGGTGGCGTTCCTGTGCAGCGATATCCCACAGCAATGCCAGCGCTTCTAACGCTGTTAATGAGTTCTGAAAGATCACCGAATCCCGCCATCGGTTGAGTGCCGCGCTTTTCCCCTGTGCGCAGCAAGCCCACGACTCCCCGCATCTCCCGCAAAGAGGTCCTTCCCACGCGGGAAATAGACTTCAAAGCTTCTTCTTGCGCTTCCGTGTCTTTGGTGTAGAGCGCCCCATCGGCCTGGGCAACTATGACCGATAGCGAGTGCGTGACGACGTCATGGATCTCACGTGCGATGAACGCCCGTTGTTCCGTCGAGCTTTTCTCGAATTCCAGGCGTTGTTTCTCTAGAGCACGCGAAATCTCCCGTGTGCGTTCTTCCTCTGCTCTCCTACGCAGTTCACCCACAAGCATGCATACCGCAAGGACCAGTAGGCTCCAGCCCACGACGAAAAGGCTCCGCGCAATATCCTGTGCTGCTTCCTGTACCGTTTGGCTCACCCAAAATACGCCGATAAAGTCCGCAGCAAGCATCCCAATAGTCATTATTCGACGTAGGGGCTCTTCCAGCCTGCGGCGAATAATGTAGGCGACCTGCCCCGCAAGGATTATGATGCCTACGGTGAGTTCCACTTGGAACAGGCTGGCGAAGAGCACCACTGATGCAACGAAGACCACTAGGCGCGGCCACCGCCTGCCAGTAATTGGCACTAGCACGACCAAGGCGATAATCAGGTAGTCAAAGAGCGGCCGAGACATCAGGTCCCTACCGATGAGAGACGCCGCTCCGCACAAAAGCGACGCCGCAAGGTCACGAATCATTCGCCTATCAGAAAAGACTTCCACGCCTCTACGCTATCCGGTTAGACGAGTTAAGTAGTCATGCCTGAGTACGATTCCGTCGGTCATTTCTTTCCTAGGCCGGGCCTAAATAGACCTCCTTCGCCGCCTTCCCCATCATGACCGCTGCCATCGGCTGGCCAGTCCTCGTCGAGAACTTCAGCGGAAACCCCGCCGCAATCATCATGCTGGTGGCCATCACAATCATGATGCTAGTATTCGCCTTCTAGCGAGCCAAAGCCACAAAAGAAAACAAAGACATCGGCCTATAAAACTCTTTCTTGTGACTTAGGAAACAGTTAGCATTGCGGAATGAAGTCGATTTTTATCTCCGGCGGCTGCGGCGGCTTCGGTCTCGCCGTAGCCCGTATTTTCCGCAATGAAGGCTACATCGTTGGACTGGGCGATCTCCGTCCACCAGCCGACGATTCGTTCCTCGGTGACGGCATCACCTTCTACGAGCTTGACGTAACCAAACCGTAGTCCTGGGACGCTGCCCTTTCCGAGTTCACCAAACTCACCGGCGGCAGGCTCGACATCCTCGACAACAACGCCGGCATCATCGACTCCGCCACCATCGCGGAAAGCGACCCCAACCGCATCTGCGCCGTCATCGACGTCAACGCACTAGGCGTCACCCTCGGCGCACGCGCTGCTTACCCCTATCTGAAGAAGACCCCCGGCTCACAGCTGATCAACATCGCCTCCATCGCCGGCTGCTACGGCATTCCCGACGTCGGCGTCTACGCCGCCACCAAGGCCTACGTCCAGTCCATGACCGAAACCCTCGACCTCGAGTGGCGACGCGACAAGATCCGCGTGCTCGACATCAACCCCCTATGGGCAAAGACGCCCATCTCCGACGTCAAGTCCAAGACGGTCACACGCCTCGGCGTAAACCTCACGCCAGACGACGTCGCGCAAGCCATCTGGCGCGCCGCCAACCCCAAGAACCGCTGGGACAAAGGCCGCCTCCACTGGGGCGTCGGCGCCCAAGACAAGGCAGCCCGCGTAGCCCGCAACATGGTGCCCGACCGCGTAGCCAAGGTCATCTACCAGGTGCTGTCAACCTAGTTATCGAGACCATCCGCAATAGCATCAGCGATTTTGTCGACAATCGGCTTATCCGCTGAATCACCGATGATCGTCACGGTGTCGCCTTGCGCGGCGCCCAAGGACATCAGCATCATGGCGGAATCGGCATCAGCTCGGTCGTCATCGAATGCAATGACAATGTCGCCACTTGCCTCCGCGGCCATCTCAGCCACCTTCGCTGCAGGGCGTGCATGGAGACCAGCAGCATCAGCCACGGTTGCCGACCGTGAGTATGCATCGCCGTCTGCGACGTCTGCCTTGCGTTCCGCCACTTTCTTTGGCACGAACACCTCGATGGCGCGCTCGGCAGCAACAGCAACTTCGTCAAGGTCATCACCTTGCTGCGCCGCAGTAGCCGCAGCGATAGCAGCCTCCACGAGCGGTGCGTCCACGAACTTCACCGGCTCATCGTCAAGGAACTCCAGCACCGACTCAACGGTCATTGTTGCCGAGCCCAAGTCGGTGAGAACAACAACTGCGAGGCCTTCCCCGAGCAGGTCATTAATAGCCGACTCGATGAGGTCATACGAGGTTCCGATTTCACCGGACTCCAGACCACCCGCGGCTGCGATACGCACGTCAGCGGCCATCTGCCCAGCCAGCTCAGCAAGGCCTTCGGCCAGCTTGGCTGAGTGCGAAACTAGGACCAAGCCCACTTTCGGTTCTGCCATGCCCTAACCCTCCTTTACAGCAGAAGCAGCGTCAGCAGCTGCAGCAATAAACAGCGCGGTCGAAGCAGCACCTGGATCCTTATGGCCAACAGAGCGCTCACCCAAGTAGGAAGCACGGCCCTTGGTAGCAACGAGTGGAATGGTTGCCTCGGCGCCTTCGGCTGCGGCATCGGCTGCCGCGCGCAGAACGTCGGCAACTCCCGCCCCGGCATCAGCCTGCTCGCGGGCAGCACGCGCCGCCGGCGCCCACGCATCAACCATGGTCTTCTCCCCATCGGCGGCCTTACCACGGGTGGTGATGCCCTCGAGTGCCGCCTCAATGAGCGCGGCCGCGCCAGCGCCATCAAGCGCTTCACCGCCGACTGACTTAGCAGCGCGCAGGAATGCAGTTCCCAAAAGCGGACCAGATGCGCCGCCGACGGTGGACATCAAGGTCTTGGCCGTCAGCTTCAGCACATCCACGATGCTTTCCGAGGCATCTGCTTCGAGCTTTTCCACGACCGCACGGAAACCACGGTCCACGTTTTCACCATGGTCACTATCGCCGATGACGCGGTCGAGCTCAATAAGCTCCTCCCGGTGCTCGTGGGCTTGTTCGGCACAACCTTTCATCCAAGCCAGGGCCCATTCGGTGTTCAAAGTTTCAACAGAAGTCACTTTATTCTCCTTGGCGTAGTGCGGCGGTATGGCATGGTGCGTCGAACAGCTCGATGTCTTCATCGTCGGCGCGCATGACCGTGACAGAGCAGCCCGCCATGTCGAGGCTGGTGACGAAGTTACCTACGAGGGAGCGTTCAATGCTCACGCCCGCTTCTTCTAGGCGCTGAGCTACTCGGCGGTAGACCACGTAGAGCTCCGATGCCGGGGTGGCACCCATGCCATTGACGACGACGATGGTTCGCTCGCCTTCTGCCAACTTCAGGTCGGCAAGAATCGGCTCCATGAGATGATCAGTGACATCGTCCGCGGAGACCAACGGGATCTCCTTGCGGCCCGGCTCGCCGTGGATACCGACGCCGAGCTCCACCTCATCATCTGCGAGGTCAAAGGAAGGCTTGCCCACGTGCGGCACGGTGCAAGCGCTCAGTGCTGCGCCCATGGTCGCGGTGTTCTCCACGACCTTCTTCGCCACTGCCGTGACAGCAGCTAGATCATCACCGCGCTCAGCGGCTGCACCTGCCAGCTTCTCCACGAGCAGCGTACCTGCCACACCGCGACGGCCCGCAGTGTAGGTGGAATCCTCCACCGCCACGTCATCATCAACGATGACCTGGCTGACCTCGATGTCGTCAAACTCAGCCAGCTCAGCGGCAGTATCGAAGTTAAGAACATCGCCGGTGTAGTTCTTCACGATGTAAAGCACACCAGCGCCAGCATTTACCTCATCGGTCGCCGCCTGGATCGCATCCGGCGTCGGCGACGTAAACATCGCGCCCGGCACCGCCGCATCCAACATGCCGTGGCCCACGAAGCCGGCGTGGAGCGGCTCATGACCCGAGCCACCACCAGAGACAATCGCAACCTTGCCCTGGTCCTTCTTCTGCGCACGCGCCACAAACAGCGGCTCAGTAAAGCGCTTGACGATGTCTCCGTGTGCCAGCGCGAAGCCCTCCACAGACTCCGCCACTACGTTCTCCGGTGAGTTGATGAGCTTTTTCATCACGTATCTCCTTGGGATGTCGAATTAACCCAATTTCACTGGTTATAACAGTGCCGAGCCTACACGCGGATCCGCATAGATGAACGCAGATTTAAGAAAATGGAGACGCCGAAAATACCCGTCTACAAATCAAAAAATATTCCCAGCTCACTACGTCGAATTTCGACATAACACTCGAGAGTACACAGCCCCGCTGCCGCGGATGCATGGATAGACTCTGGTGTCATGAATGCCTTCACGCCCGCCCTTGCGGCCTTCCTGGACAGTTCAAGCCCCATCGATCTGCTTCAGTGGGTCTCTGCGATCCTGTCCCTGGATGACGATTTCTCGCAAAAGCCTGCCGAGTTCTTTGAAGCCATGTGGGATAACCCCGCCCCAGAGACGACCGCGGTACTCTGGGCCGCCGCCCTGCTGGATGAAGATAAAGAGCGCGTAAAGCTCCATCGCGCTGAGCTCGCCCGGCGCGATGACTTACCGCAGGAACCGACCTGGCTTGCTCACCTTGAGCAAGCCAGCGTAGTCAACGTCATCGAGGCTACGCAGTACTACGGGGATGTCCATTACTACACTCTCGAGCTATCCGTCCCGCACTCTGCGCCCCTGACGGTGAATGTCTCCATTGACCTAGCAGGCGGCAATGGCTCGATTTATGACTGTTTCCTCACCGAGGCCAATGCACAGCAGGTTATGGAGATCATGTCCAAGGATGAGTCCATGGAGAGCTTCGGCCCTACGAGCCAGGAGGGCCTGGCCGATTTCCTCAGCAACGCCATCTGGCTAGATGAGATCACAGTCGACGACGGCCCTGGTGAAAGCTGGCCTACCACCCGTCCGCTGCTGCGCTGGGTGCTCTCGCTACTAGATAATGTCCCTGCTACTGTCTCCAGTCCCGGTATCATCGGCCGCCGTATTCGTCTTGAAGAAGGCGATAATTCCGAAACTGAAGAAACATTGGCCGCCTTCCTGGATGCCGTTCCGCTTAAGAAGGAGGAGGCCGATGCTACCGAGACGCTACTCAGCATCACAGCCAATTACACCATGGCCGACCTCTACCACTGGTCCCCACTACGTGTGGAAATAGCTCTGACCCTCGTAGCCCGCAAAGTCATAGCCCGTGACTCGTTCCTCCGGTGCTTCCCACGCGTCCTCACCAAGTTCGTCACCTGGACCGGCGAAGTCGCAGGACGCCCCGCCCACATCCAAAGGCAGCTCGACTCAGCACTAAAGGAAGAAGGAAAGCGCTTCCGCAGGGAACTCCAAGCACAATCCGACTTCGGTTCCTATGGCTACGGCCCAGATGCCATCGGCCTCGGCCCTGGCATGCCCGACCCCGAGACCTCCCGCTTCGACGCACAGCTCGACGATTCCCCTCTCCCCTCCGAGGACACCAAACTCAGCGCCCTAGCCCCAGACGTTATCGCTGGTGTAAAGCAATGGGACGCACTTATCACCGAGTGGTTTAACGATCACCCAGAGATCGATCCGGAACTGCTAACATCCACTCGCCGGCTCCTGAGCGCCCTAGCCCACGACAAGCCGAAGCAATTTAGCTCGACCAACGCCACAGTGGAGCGCAGCGTCGCCGCACTTCTAATCGCGGTCTCCGAGATCAACGCCGTGCCATTCGTAGTCGCCCAGATCCAACGTGACTTCGATTTACGCACCAGCCCCCGCTCGCGTGCCGATACCCTCCACAACTATCTTTACGATGCCGCCATCCACTCCGGCCGCCCCTTGAGCGGCTACCTCATCTCTCAAACACGACAGAGCATGATGAGGAATGCAGGGCTCTACTAATGGCTCAAGTCATCCACCCCGGACTAATGGCTCAAGTCATCCACCCCGGCTGCACAACATCGCCACCATTTGGAAGTGGAGAACTCATGTGTAGTCCATAATGGACACCATGTCTGCTTTCGGTGAAGTCCTAGCCCAGCTCCGTGAAAATCAGCCTCAAGGCTCGTACGGCATTAAGTTCGAAAAGTTAATGGTCAACTACTTCCGAACCGATCCCGTCCTCCAGGAGCAGTTCTCGGAAGTCAGCCGTTGGAGCGATTGGGAGTTCAACGGCGGTAAGCAAGACACCGGCATCGACCTCGTTGCCCGGCGCGCCGATGACGACGCGTGGGTTGCCATCCAGTGCAAGTTCTACAAGCCGGATACCTATATCCAGAAGCGTCACCTTGATTCCTTCTTTGAGGCATCCGGACACTCGTTTACTACAGACAAGGGCACAGAATCCTTCGCACAGCGGATCATCATCTCCACGTCGGAGCGATGGTCAAAGAATGCTGAGGAGATGCTGAAGCACCAGCTCATCCCAACCAACCGTATCGGCACGGCAGCGATTGCAGAATCCCCTATCGACTGGGATGTGACCTTCCCGGGTTCTGAGATCGAAATTAACCTCACCCGGCGCGAGGTTTTCTCCCCGCGCCCGCACCAGCAAGAAGCGATCTCGAAGGCTATCGCAGGCTTTGAAACACACGACCGTGGAAAGCTCATCATGGCGTGCGGTACGGGAAAGACGTTTACCGCCCTGCGTCTGGCGGAGCGCTTCGCGGAGCTCAACGGCAACAAGGCCCGCGTCCTCTTCCTCGTTCCCTCCATCTCGCTGCTCTCCCAAACACTCAAAGAGTGGACCGCCCAGTCCCAGCAGCACCTGCCGCTCAAGCCATATGCAGTGTGCTCAGATATCAAGGTTTCCAAAAAGGCCGAAGACATCGCTTCCTATGATCTCGATGTCCCCGTCTCCACCGACGGACACGACATCAAGCGTCGTACGGAGCAAGGCAAGCGCCGCCAGGGTCTCAACGTCATCTTCTCCACCTACCAGTCCATCGAGGCCATCCACGAGGCCCAGGAACTCGGCATGGACGACTTCGATCTCGTGATCTGCGACGAGGCCCACCGCACCACCGGCGTCACCCTCGCCGGGGAGGACGCCTCCAACTTCGTGAAGATTCACGACGAAAAATACATCAAGGCCAGCAAGCGTCTCTACATGACCGCTACTCCCCGCCTGTTCGATGACAACGTAAAGGGCAAAGCCGAGGAACATTCCGCGGAGCTTGCCTCCATGGATGACGAGGCCATCTATGGCCCCGAGTTCTACCGCCTCGGCTTCGGTGAGGCTGTGGACAAGGGTCTACTCACCGACTACAAGGTTCTCGTCATGACCGTCGAGGAAGATATCGCTGCCGACGTCCTCGCCGCCAACCCCACCAACGAAATCAACCTCACCACTGCCTCCGCCATGATCGGCGCGTGGAACGGACTCGCGAAGCGTTCGGGTGCCGAGCAGGACACGAAGTCCGGCTTCGAGGCCAATGCACAACCGATGCGCCGCACCGTTGCCTTCGCCAAGGACATCAAGGCCTCCAAGACCATCCAAGAGACCTTCCCCACGCTCATCCGCCAGTACCAAGAGCAGCTCAAGGACCACGCCGCCACCAACGACGTCAGCCTGCTCAACATCGATCTCCAGGTCGCCGTCGAGCACGTCGATGGCACCATGAACGCCCTAGAGCGCGGCAATAAAATCTCTTGGCTCGAGTCCTCCATCCCCGAAGATGAAACCCGCATCCTCACCAACGCCCGCTGTCTGTCCGAGGGCGTGGACGTCCCTGCCCTCGATAGCGTCATCTTCTTCCACCCGCGCAATTCCATGGTCGACGTCGTCCAGTCCGTCGGCCGCGTCATGCGCAAAGCCGAGGGCAAGGACTACGGCTATATCATCCTGCCCGTCGCTATCCCGCCGGGAGTATCCCCGTCCCAGGCGCTCAACGACAACACGCGCTTCCGCGTGGTCTGGCAGATTCTCAACGCCCTGCGCGCCCACGATGACCGCTTCAACGCGAAGGTCAACTCGATTGCGCTCAACGAGAAGGTCGAGCTTCCCATCGACATCGAGCGCGTGAAGAGGACAAAGCGAGACGAGGAGCAGAGCCTCGAAGAGAAGGCCAAGGACGCGCAGACAAAACTCAATGCTTCCGATGCCTCCCCAACCGGCCAGTCCGAAGCTTCCGGCGAGCAAGAACTCACCGCGGAGCAGATGACTCTGTTCTCCCTCGAAGCCTGGCAAGAGGCCATGTACGTCAAGCTGGTCGACAAGGTCGGTACGCGTACTTATTGGGAAGACTGGGCTGACGATGTCGCCACGATCGCCGAAGCACAGATCGCCCGCATCAAGGCGCTCATCAATGCCGCGGATGACACGATCCGCAAGGAATTCGAGGTTTTCATCGAGGGCCTTCGCGGGAACCTCAACGACTCGATTACCGAGGACGAAGCCATCAGCATGCTCTCGCAGCACCTGATCACTGCCCCGGTCTTCAACGCTCTCTTCACCGAGCATGACTTTGCCGCACACAACCCGGTCGCCCGCGTCATGCAGCGCATGGTCGACGCATTGTCCGACGCCAAGCTCGAGTCGGAGACCGAGTCTCTGACGAAGTTCTACGAGTCGGTCCGCATCCGCGCCTCCGAGGTCTCCTCCGCTTCCGGCAAGCAGCAAGTGATCAAAGACCTCTACGAGCGCTTCTTCCGCAAAGCCTTCAAGAAGCAGTCCGAGGCCCTCGGCATCGTTTACACCCCGGTTGAGATCGTCGACTTCATCCTGCGCTCCGCGGACCAAATCTCCCGCTGGCACTTCGGCAAGGGCCTTACCGACGAAGGCGTCCACATTCTCGATCCGTTTACGGGCACCGGCACGTTCATGGTCCGACTCCTCCAGTCCGGTCTCATCGAGCCCGACGACCTCGCGCGCAAGTACGCGACCGAGCTCCACGCCACCGAGATCATGCTGCTCGCCTACTACGTCGCCGCAGTCAACATCGAAACGACGTATAACGCACTCCAAGCAGAGCGCGCCCAGCGCAACAATGAGCCTGAACCCGACTACGTCCCCTTCGACGGCATCGCACTCGCGGACACTTTCCAGATCCACGAAGAAGGCGACATCCTCGACCTCAAGGTCTTCAAAGAAAACAACGCCGCCATCCAACGGCAAATCGACGCTCCTATCAATATCATCATCGGTAACCCGCCCTATTCCGTGGGGCAGACGAGCGCGAACGACAACAACGCGAACCTGAAGTACCCGACGCTCGACAAGCGCATCGAGGAAACCTTCGTCGCCAACTCGTCCGCCACAAACAAGAACTCCCTCTACGACTCCTATCTTCGTGCATTCCGCTGGTCCATAGACCGACTCGGTACCCACGGTGTCATGGCTTTTGTATCCAACGGCGGATGGATCGATGGCAACACCGCCGACGGCGTGCGTCTTTCGCTAGACGATGAACTCAGCGACATTTACGTCTTTAATCTCAAAGGCAACATGCGCAAAGCAGACTGGAAACGAGAAGGCGGGCAAGTTTTCGGCGGTGGTAGTCAATCCACAATAGCCATCATCATCGCCGTAAAACGCGAAATCCCAGACGATGTCTGTATCCACTACCGCGATATTGGCGACTTCCTCAGTGCAGACGAAAAACTTGCGATTGTTGATCGCTCCACGCTCGATAATGTCGAGTGGCAAATTATTGACCCCAATATTTACGGTGACTGGCTTGACCAGAGAGACGAAGATTTTGAAAGTTGGCCAGCTATCGGCGACAAAAAGAAAACCGCTAGCGCCAAAATATTTAACGCCTTCGGTGCTGGGCTGCAGACCAACCGCGATTCGTGGGTATATTCTTCGAGCAAAAACGAACTTGGCAGTCTGATTGAAACACTTACCAGTAACGTTGCGGTGGCTACCGAGAGCTGGAATAAGTGGGCCACGAATACAAAGATAACTAAGGCCAACGAGTCAACTGTGGCTCAGTTCCTCACAGAGTATCCCGAGCTCTCCGACCCTCATTTCATTAAATGGTCACGCAGTCTCCGTCAACATGTTGCAAAAGGCGAGCCCGCAGTAATCCACAGCGATGGATTCACGACTGGTTTGTACAGACCATTTAACAAACAACGCGTATATTTCGACAGCTACCTTAACCACGAACGAAGCCAATTACCCCGCATGTTCCCCACCCCATTACATGCCAACTTCGGGTATTACGTCGTAAATCCTGGTAGTGCAAAGCCGTTCGCATCAATTGCTACAGATCTAATCCCGGATCTTGCTATGTGGGGCTCGAATGCCGGCCAATTCTTCCCCCGCTGGACTTGGGAAACGGTCAAGGCGCCGGAGGGTGAGCTGGCCTTTGGGATGGGGGCATCGGAAGGCTCGAAGCCTGGTACCGAAGGAGAAATCCTCGATGGGTACCGGCGCGTGGACAACATCACGGACGAGATTCTTGGGATTTACCGCGAGGCGCTGGGCTCGGATGTGACGAAGGATGACATCTTCTACTTCGTCTACGGGCAGCTGCACGACCCCGGATACCGGGAGAAGTACGCCGCGGACCTGAAGAAGATGTTGCCGCATATCGAGACGCCTACGTCGCAGACGCGGTTCGACCAGCTGGCTGCCGCCGGCCGAGAGCTGATGGACCTGCACGTGAACTACGAGGACGTGGAGCCGTGGCCGGTCACGGTGGATGTGAAGGCATCGGCGGACGAGAACGACCGCGAGACGTGGCGCGTGCAAAAGATGAAGTGGGCGAAGAAGAAGGACTCGGAGACGGGTAAGAACGTCAACGACGTTACGACTCTCGTCTACAACAAGTCCGTGACCATACGCGATATCCCGGCGGAGGCGGACGAGTACATGCTCGGCTCGCGGTCCGCGCTGGCGTGGATTATTGACCGGTACCAGGTAAAGAAGGACAAGGCATCGGGAATCGTCAACGACCCCAACGATTGGGCCGACGAGGTGGGGAATCCGCGGTACATCGTGGAGCTCATTGCGAAGATCACGCGTGTGGCGGTGGAGACGGTGAGGATTGTTGAGGGGATTCGAGAAGAGGATTAAGAACGACCGCCCCGCCTGGCCACGTTGGTGGTAAAGCCCGAGGGCTCTTGCTGGCGGGGTGGAACCTTTGCTCTGGATATATACTCACAGCCAAAGGCTGTGATGAAAACCGACCATGTTTCTTCGGGGACACAACAGTCATTGTTGCGCACTCTCCTTCGTGATTGAGGATTAAACCTCATACACAAAGCTTCCGACACTCTCACCTCGGCTGCAGCAATACACATCCATGGTCTAAATTTAAGGCCCATATAACAACAAGTTGTTATTATTACCGCAGAACATAGCCCCAATACCTAGGAAGTCAAAATGGTTGCTGCTGGTGAAACAACGCTCCGCGAGCTACTTGAAGGAAACAAACAATATCTCGTTCCTCTTTATCAGCGCCCCTACCAGTGGGGTGACAAACAGCTCAAGCAACTCTGGTCTGATCTCCTTGAGCTCGCCGAAATTCGTAGCGACGGAACGCCCACAACGCATTTCATCGGTTCCGTCGTCCTTGTTCCGCCACCACAGCAAGTTGCAGGAACGGTGACGCAATATCTTGTTGTTGACGGACAGCAGCGCCTCACGACGCTATCTCTACTTCTTGCTGCAATTCGAGATTCACTCGGCGAGACCAGCGAAGAGGAAGCCTCACCTGAAGAGCTTCACAATTCTTACCTCGTCAATCAGTACAAAAAGGGCAAGGACCACATCAAGCTGGTCCCGACGCAGTCTGACCGGGATGCCTATAACACCGTCATCGAACGCTTACCTCATGAACCTTCAGCGGGGCAGATCGAGTCGACGTACAAGTTCTTCCGTGGAAAGCTGAATCTACTCGACAAGCACGAGCAGACTACATTGGGTGGCCTTCTCGACGCTGTCATTAACGGGTTGGCGCTAGTCTCGATTAGTACTGGACCAGACGATAACGTGCACAGAATATTCCAGTCGCTAAACAACACAGGGCTTAAGCTCACCCAGGGTGACCTACTTAGAAACTACATTTTCATGCGGCTGCCAAACAAGAGCGAATATGCGTACGAGCACTACTGGCGCCCACTACAAAACACCCTAAGCAATGAAGAGATCGAGCAACTCTTTTGGATCGACACGGCTCGATCTCACCCAGAAACTAAACTCACCGACACCTACCTCGTCCAGCAACGAGAGCTTTCGCAGCTACAGACCGAAGAGGACATCCTCAGCGAACTCAATCGTCTCGTAGCAAGTGCACGCCTTTATGACCTCATTTTGCGCCCTGAATCAGAACGGTCTGAGAAAGTGCGTAAACGCCTCCTGCGGCTCAATCAATGGGGAATGCGCGTAACCCACCCCATCATGCTGAGGCTCTTGGAAGTTCGTGACCAAAGCAAAGCCACGGACGATGAACTCGCCGATGCGCTTCATATCATCGAGTCCTACGTTGTCCGTCGCTTCCTCAGCGCGATCCCAACAACTGGTCTCAATCGCTCATTCCGGTCTTTAGTCGGGGCGGTCAAAGCCGAGGAACCAATAGATATTGAAGTACAACGATGGCTCTCGACAAACCGCAAGTTCATCGATGATGACTCACTCCGCACGGCAATCCTGCACAGTGCCTACTACCAGGTCGGTCGTGCGACTCAACGTCGAACCTTTTTGGAATGGTTGGAGGAAACTTTCAACTCCCGTGAACCGATCGATACCTCAAGTCTCACGATCGAACATGTCATGCCGCAAACGCTATCTCCAGATTGGGAATCACAGCTCCGTGAGCAAGACGAAGACTACGCTGAGCGCTATACCGCTACTGTCCACACACTTGGAAATCTCACGCTCACTGGTTACAACGCCCAACTCAGTAACAAGTCCTTCAGCTGGAAGCGGGAGGAAATGTCGCGTTCGGGATTACGCCTCAGCCAATCAATTACCCAACACGAGACTTGGGGGCCAAACGAGATCGAGGAACGAGGCAATATGCTCGCTGATGTCATCATCCGAGAGTGGCCGGGGCCAGATTCACAGGACAGAGATACCAACATTTCCCCTACGTGGCGGAGATTGCGCGCTGTATTATCCATTCTTCCCTATGGAAGTTGGACGTCCTACGGCGACCTCGCCGCTGCGATCGGCACGGCAGCGCAGCCAGTAGGCAACTTCCTTGCAGCGAACCCTGTTCCCAACGCCTACCGTGTGTTGCGATCGTCCGGGGAGGTCTCAAATAGCTTCCGCTGGCTCGACGAAGAAACTACTCTTACCCCAGATGAAGCCCTCAAACAGGATGGAATTCATTTCGACGTTCGAGGTCGTGCTGTACAGGAACAGCGGCTTAGAACTGATGACTTGGTCAGCCTCCTCAAGCGACTTGAAAGCGACGATGAAGACGAAATCTCCTCGGGAACTTGATTTCGGGTTTCGGGTTGAGTCTCAAGGAAGTCAACGCTTATGACAACACGTAGACGCAACGGGCTCCGCCGCCTTCGCACCCGACAGCGGAGACCCACGTATATGGATCGGCGATCGACGTAAAAGTTGGTCTACCGCTGAATCGACGGTTTTAGCTAAGCTAATAGGCACATCGACCGCCGCTTCATACAAGGAGGTGCGCACATGACAACCGTTCGAGTTCCTGTCTCTCATGATGTCCTCGTATGGGCCATCCAGCGCACCCAAAAGTCTCTCAAAGAACTCGCAGAGGTCTCTGATCTTCGAAAGATTGAGGAATGGCTTGATGGAACGACTCAGCCGACGCTGAATCAGGCCGATACTCTTGCGAAGAAAGCAGGTATCCCTTTCGGATATCTGGTCCTCCCGGCTCCTGTCGACACGACTCCGGATCTCCCCGATTTTCGCACCCGCAAGAATTCTCGAATCAAAAACGTTTCCCCCGAGCTTGAAGAGCAAATCGCGCTTTGTCAGGAACGCCTCGATTGGTACATCGACAATGTGGCAGAGTTTGGAGCCCCTGGTTTTAAGGATGTAGCCTCTGCCACGACCGGCAACACTCCGAGAGAACTCGCAGACATAATGCGGGCGACGGTTGGATGGGAGCCAGGCAGACCGGTCGGAACGCGAACACATATTAATGTTCTCGCTGACGCACTTGAGGACTGCGGTGTACTTGTAATGAAGAGTTCCTATGTTGGGAACAGAACTAACGCACGTCTCGATTCTGCCGAGTTCAGCGGATTCACCTTAATCAAGGCAGGATTTGCGCTGATTTTTATCAATACTCGTGAAACAGCCACCGCCAATCTTTTTAGCCTTGCTCACGAATTCGGCCATGTGTTGTTGGGAAAGCAAGGAGTAAGTTCCTCCGAAGAGCACAATTCGGTAGAGCGCTGGTGCAATACTTTCGCCGCACAATTCCTTGTACCTCAGGAACTGCTCATTAAGCTGATGCCAGCTGACCATGCAGTCGCTCTCGATACTGTGCGCGGGCTAGCTGCAAAGTTCGGAGTCAGCGTTGAAATGATGGCGTGGCGGCTTACCGATACAGGCATGCTCGAGCGTGCGCAAGCAGGAGCACTCATCAGAGAATGGAACGCAATCATTCACCACAACAATGACAAGGACCGCAAGAACACTGGTGGCCTACCGCCGCATATCAACGCTCGAGCAAAGTTAGGGACTAACTTTCTTTCCGCAATTGCCGAAGCATACGAAAGCGGCGCAATATCCTACCGCGATGCTGCGCGTTTTACTGGCTACAAGAAAGTCGACTCCCTCGAGAATGCTCTCGGTCTTCATCCGCAGGGAGTGTAAATGTCGGTTCGCTATCTCATTGACTCGAACATCATCATCAACGGAATCAAAACTTATCCACGAGACGTATTTCCTGGCTACTGGGATGCGCTCGAGGCGCTGCAGAAAGCACAACGCTTGCATCTGTGCCGTGCTGCCTTCGACGAAATCGACGGCCGAGACGATGACGCATCGCGGTGGGTCCACCGTATTTTTCCTCGTGCTTCAATCATCAATGTCCAGCCCACCACCACGCCATACTACGTAAGCGCGATGCAGTGGGCCGAGAGACGGACCCCTGCTTTCGAAGAATCAGCACTTCGCGATTTTGCCCGGCGAACGAATGCAGACCCCTGGCTCGTTGCACATGCACGGGAACATGCAATGACTATTCTCACTAATGAGACACCTAGCCCAAGAAAAATTACAAGAGTAAAAATCCCGGATGCGGCAGAATTCCTCGGTGTGAAATGCATCAGTTTGATCGACATGCTTCGAGTCGAAAAATACGTCTTCGGCTCAGTTCGGAAGTAGCCGAATCAAGCAATTCCCAACAACTCGTCTAGAACTCCTCGGTCAAATCCCGGATCTTCTTGTAGCGGGCGACGGTTTCAGCGTCGTGGTCGCCGGTGTAAGTGGTGGTGCCAGCCATGTCCCACTGCGGTGGGGTGTCGGCGCCGCTCAGCGCCCAGGCGGCTTGGCGTGCGGCGCCGAGGGCGACGTATTCGCTGGGGTCCGGCACGGCTACGTTGACCTCGAAGATCTGCGGGGCAATGACGCGCATGGCCTCACTGCGGGCGCCGCCGCCGATCATGAGGACGCGGCGAGCGCGCGACTCCATGGCGTTTTCGACGGCCTCGACGGCATCGAGCATGGAACACAGCAGCCCCTCGACGACGGCGCGGGCGATGTCTTCGCGAGTGGTGGTCGTGCGAATGCCAGAAAACAGGCCTGTCGCCGAGGGGCGGTTGGGGGTGCGCTCGCCATCGAAGTAGGGCAAGAGGGTCACGCCGTGGGCGCCGGGTGCGCCGGCAAGGGCCAGTTCCGAAAGGCCCGAGTGGTCAACGCCGAGGAGCATGGCGGCAAAGTCAAGGATCTTGGCGCCGTTGAGGGTGCAGGCAAGTGGAAGGTAGTTGCCGGTGGCATCGGCAAAGCCGGTAACGAGGCCTGAGGGATCGTGGACGCTGCGGTCGCTCACAGCGCTGGCAACGCCGGATGTACCGATGGACACGCACACGTCACCCGGCTGAAGGTTGAGCCCCAACGCGGCGGCCATGTTGTCGCCGGTGCCAGCGGCAATGGCGGCGCCGGTCGCGGTCGTGCCCACGATCTCATTCGGGGCTGCAATGCGCGGAAGAGTTACGGCGTGGCCGAGGTAGCGCTCTGCCAGGTCGGGGACGAATTTTCGCTGCCACGTGGAGTAGTAACCGGTGCCGGAGGCATCGCCGTGGTCGGTGGTCAGCTCCTTGCGCCCGCCTAGGTGCCAAGTCAGGTAGTCGTGCGGCAGGGCGACGGAGGCGACGCGCGCGGCGTTGTCCGGCTCATTGTCGCGCAGCCACCGCAGCTTGGTGCCGGTAAACGAAGCAACTAGGACGGAGCCGGTGAGGCTCGCGCTTTCAGCCGGGCCGCCGAGTTCCTTGACGAGGGCTTCGGCCTGCGGCGCCGAGGACGTGTCGTTCCACAGCATCGCGGGGCGCACCACGTCTCCGGCCTTGTCCAAGGCCACCATGCCGTGCTGCTGGCCGGCGACTGAGACGGCATCGGCATGCTCAAGCAACCCGGCAGTGGCATGCTCCATGGCTTTTACCCATGCCTGGGGATCGACCTGGGTTCCGGAAGGATGGGTGCTGCGCCCCTCGTCCACTACGCGACCGGTGTGGGCGTCGACGAGCAGAGCTTTACACGATTGCGTAGACGAGTCGATTCCGAGGACATATGTCATGGTGGTGCCTTTTCTAGTGGTGTTTCCAGTGGACCAAGCTACTTGAGAACTGACGGAGTCGGGTGGGTAGGTTCAGGTTCTGTGGTGTCGACGAGGTGCAGGCTAGCACCGGAGTCCTCCAACATCGCGCGCTGTTCTTCGGTGAGATTGGAGTCGATGATGATGTCATCAAAGTCTTTGAGATGTGCCACGAAGTGCATGCCGACGTTGTCGAACTTGGATGAGTCCGCGACCAGGACGCGGCGCTCCCCCAGCTTGGTAAACGACGCCTTGGTAATAGCGGCATCTTCATCTGGGTGATAGATGGCGCCCGCAGTAATGCACGTGGTAGAGACAACCGAGACCGAAGCGAAGAGCTTGTTCACGGCGCGGCACGTGGCAGAGCCCAGGAACGAATCCGTGGCGGCAACGTAACGCCCGCCTACTCCAGTCAGCGCAATATGAGGTGCGGACTTGCTGATTTGGGTCATCAACGGCAGGGAATGCGTGATGATGCCCGCAGCACCGGCCCCGATAACGTCGCCGAGACACGCCTCGACCGTCGTCGAGTCATCAAGCGCGACAACGTCCCCATGGCGGATAAGGGTACCCACTTCGCCGGCAAGTGCGCGCTTGATTGCGGTGTTCGTTGCACGGCGCACGGAGACATCGCGCTCCCCGAAGCCGCCGTCATTGGCGCGAGCGCCGCCGCGGAACTTCTCCACCTTGCCAATTCCTGCGAGGAAGTCCAGATCCCGGTGGATGGTCATGACGCTTACGCCGAAGAACTCAGCAAGGTCCTCGGTGCGCACCTGACGCTCGAGGCGGACTTTCTCCAGGATCTCCGAACGGCGGGACTCCACGCCCCAGCGCATTTCAGATTGCGACAACAACGCATCAGTCCTTCCTAGCGTGGCCTTTTCACACAGTCAGCGGGCATTCTCACGGTCCACACCGAAGTTTTCACACTTTCGGTGTTTCATTACATGACTTTTTAACAGATTTACCACACTATGACCGCCATCCACCCCTAAATGATGAAAAGTTTCACAGTATTTCACATTTTTTAACAGGATTTGTTGACTTCTAACATAGGGGTGTTATTTTATGAAACATAGCTCACACAAGTTTTCATGCTCCAAACACCTCACAACGAACATTCTGCGTCGAAGGCGGATGGAGTGCTGACACGAAATGGAGTTCTCTATGGAATCTAAAGTCCAAGAGACATCCCTCGCAGACAAGCTGGGGATCCCCCGTCCACTGCTCTGGGGTTTCATCGGTCTCGCCATCTTCATGATTGGCGACGGCGTCGAAACGAATATCCTGGAACCTTTCTTATCCTCGGAACACGGCTTCACCGTTTCGACGGCTGGCACCCTCGTCACCATTTACGGCGTGGCCGTTGCCATCGCCGCGTTCTTCGCTGCTGCGCTTTCGGATCTCTGGGGCCCGCGCAAGGTGATGATGCTCGGTGCCGGAATCTGGGTCGTGTTCGAGCTCATCTTCCTGTTGCTCGCTCTGACCACCAGCAACACTGCGCTCATCTTCATCTCCTACGGCCTGCGTGGCTTTGGCTACCCGCTTTTCGCCTACGGTTTCTTGGTCTGGATTACAGCTGTCTCCCCTGCTGAGAAGCTTGGTACGGGCACGGGCTGGTTCTATGTCGGCTTTTCCGCAGGTCTGCCCACGCTTGGTGCACTCACCGCGACGATCTCGATGTCCGTATTCAACCTGGACTTCTACCAAACCCTATGGGTCTCGCTCACCCTGGTCCTCATCGGAGCGGCCTGCGCCCTTATCGGCGTCAAAGAACGCATCGGTCGTGCACCGCTCGTGGCCAATGCAGACGATGTCGCCGAGACCCTCTCGGCATCCTTCAAACATCTCCTCCACGACCGCCGCGCACGATTTGTCTCCTACATCCGCACGATCAACTCCATCCCTACATATGCGATGGCCGTCTTCTTCCCCGCGTACTTCACGGAGCGCCTCGACTGGCCGCTAGGTTGGTTCCTTATCCTCACCACCGTCATTTACGCGGTCAACCTGCCATTCAACCTCCTCTACGGTCGCGTCGGCGATAAAGCCGGTTGGGCACGCACCGTTAAGTGGGCCGGCTGCATCTCCTGTGGTGTCACGCTGTTGCTCGTGTACTTCGTGCCCATGATCAGCGTCGACCTCGGACTCCCCGACGGCCTCGGCTTCGCCCTGACTCTTGTCTGCGGCGCGCTCTTCGGTGTCTCGCTCGCCGGCTTCGTCCCGCTGTCCCCCATCGCAGTCTCGCTCAATCCGGAGCGTCCCGGCGCGGCCATGGCGGCCTACAACCTAGGCGTCGGCGGCGCGGTTGCCGCAGGCCCCGCGCTCGTCGCCATCTTCTACCCGCTCGTGGGCGCTACTGGTCTCGTCCTCATCTTCGTCGGCTTGTTTGCACTCGCCATGCTCATGAACCGCTCGCTCTACGGCACGCAGCCAGGCTTCGACGGTGTGCCCCGCAAAGCTGAGACCACGCCCGCGCTATCTGAGCCGCTCACCGAATCTCGCTAAACCTCACTAATCCCACGCAAAGGAAAATTCCATGTCCGCCCTTCATCTGTCCAACGACGCTCTACCCCAGATTGCCGCAACTACCTCCGTCGCGGTTCCGGAGTATGACCGCTCCGCGATCACCCCGGGCATCATCCACTTCGGTGTGGGCGGCTTCCACCGCGCCCACCAGGCGCTCTACCTGGATAAGCTCATGCGCCGGGGCAAGGCACTCGACTTCGGCATCGTGGGCATGGGCGTTATGCCTTCCGATGCCCGTATGCGTGACGCACTACACTCCCAGGATTGCCTCTACACACTCACGGAGAAGTCTCCTGACGGCTCCGAGAACGCCCGCGTCGTGGGATCCATCATTGATTACATCTTCGCTCCCGATGACCCCGCGCACGCCGTCGAGGTTCTCGCTTCTCCTGAGATCAAGATTGTCTCGCTCACTGTGACGGAGGGCGGTTACAACTTCGACCACGTCAAGGGCGAGTTCGATCTCACCAGCCCGCACGTCTCCGCCGACATTGAGGTTCTCAAGGCCGGCAAGACCGATGCCCTGCGTACATTCTACGGTCTTATCACGGCCGGATTGCTTGCTCGTCGCGAGGCAGGGACCACGCCGTTTACTGTGATGTCCTGCGATAACATCCAAGGCAACGGCGAAATGGCCCACAAGATGTTCCTTGCCTTCGCAGGTGCCATCGACCCGCAGCTTGCCGAGTGGATCGAAGCGAACGTCTCCTTCCCCAACTCCATGGTTGACCGCATCACACCAGAAACCACCGATGATGACCGCAAGGACATCACGGACAAGCACGGCTACGTCGACGAGTGGCCGGTCGTGTGTGAGGACTTCACCCAGTGGGTGCTCGAAGAGAACTTCGTCAATGGCCGCCCGCGCTACGAGGACGTCGGCGTCCAGGTCGTCGAGGACGTCGTTCCGTACGAGTTGATGAAGCTGCGCCTGCTCAACGCCTCTCACCAGGGCCTGTGCTACTTCGGCTACCTGGCCGGCCACCGCCTCGTCCACGATGTCATGGCGGATCAGCGTTTCGCCGACTTCCTGCTGGCCTACATGGAACGCGAAGGAACCCCATCCTTGCGGCCGCTACCGGGAGTGGACCTGGATGCCTACCGCAAGGAACTCATCGCTCGCTTCGGCAACGTCGCCGTCAAGGACACCGTCCCACGCCTATGCGCTGAGTCCTCAGACCGCATTCCGAAGTGGCTGCTGCCTGTCGTCCGCGAAAACCTCGCTTCCGGCAACGCCCCCGTCACCTTGTCCGCAGCCATCGTCGCTTCTTGGGCCCGCTACGCCGAGGGCATCGACGAACAGGGTGATCCCATCGCCATCAACGACCGCATGGCCGACCGTTTGAAGGAGGCCGCCGCGCACAACCACGAGGACATCCTCGCCTTCCTGCGCGACCGTGAGGTCTTTGGCGACCTCGTCGACTCCCCCGAATTCACCAAGGAATACGCCCGCGTGCTGCGATTGCTCCATGAGAAGGGTTCTATTGCAACGCTCGACATGTTGCTTGCAGAGCTGAAGTAATCGTCGACCTGTCATAAATGAAAGGCCGAGGGAGAACCCCTCGGCCTTTCGTGTTCGGCTGAACTAGACGAGCCGCCGCGCGCCGTCACCCGGCGTCGCGATGAAGAACGTGGGTTCCGCAAAGCCCTTCTCCTCCGCGGCGCCTGCGATGGCAGCGACGGTGTCGGCGACGCGAGCCTTCGCGACGAGCGCGATGACGGCGCCGCCAAAGCCGCCGCCGGTCATGCGTGCGCCGAGGGTGCCGGCGACCTCCGCGGCGGAGTCGAGCTCCGGCGTGGTGACCTCGAGGTCATCGCGCAGCGACGCATGGCTATCGGCCATGAAACGCCGGAAGGTGTCGAAGTCCCCGGTATCGAGGGCATCGGCAGCCTCGAGCGTGCGCGCCGTCTCGTGCAGGACGACGTGGCCGGTGCGCTTGGCGTAGAGCGTCGCGTCCTTGCCGTTATCGTGCGCCCACGTGGCGATCTGCTCCTCGGACCTGATTTTCACAATTTGGTTTTAGTCCGCGAGTTTCGGCTTAGTCTTCAAGGATTGTGGAGATGAGGTTCGTGGTTTCTTCGTTGATGTCGGATGGGATGTCGTAGCGGTGTGTGCCGGTATTAACGGTGACTTGGCGCAGTTCGTTCGGATCACCGCGCCCCGAGATCGCTATGCACGCTCTCCCACAAGGCGGACCACACGGCCCTTCGCATCTTGATCAAGTTTTCTCGGCATGTTCGAAGGTTTCCCATCTACTCAAACGGAACAAAACCTGGGGCACTTCACTATCCCCATTGGCTAACGCAACGGATCAAAATCCCTTATCTCCGGCAGCGTCTCCCCTGTCTCAATGAGGTGTGCCAGTGCGCGGCCGGAAGCTGGGCCGAGGACAACGCCCCACATGCCGTGGCCGCCTGCGACGTAAACGTTCGGCGCCTTGGTTGCGCCGATGAGGGGCAGGCCGTCAGGGGTGACTGGGCGACTGCCCACCCATTCGTCCTGGCGGTCATCGAAGTTAATGCCAGTGAACATCTCACTCGCGTGCTTGATCATGGACTGCACGCGCTTGGGGTCGAATGGCGCATCCGCGTCGCGGAACTCCATGGTTCCGGCGATGCGGAAACGCCCCTGGTACGGGGTGCAGGCAAGACGCTGGGCTGGCAGGTAGACCGGATAGTCGATGGAATTCTCGCCGGTGTCGACGCTGAAGGAATAGCCGCGGCCTGCTTGTACGCGGGTACGCACGCCAAGGCGGCGAGCGAGCTTCGGCAGCCATGCACCGGTTGCGATAACCACGTTGTCCGCCTGCAGGCGCTCACCCGTGGAGAGCTCAACTACTGGCTTGCGGGTGGACTGGACATCCACCACGGAAGCGCCGGTGCGAATTTCGACGCCGCGGGAGCGGAGGGCGTCGGCAAGCTTGTGGCAGAAGGGACCCGGCTCAAAGTAGCGCTGATTGCCCAGCTTGAATACGAGGTTCACCGAGTCAGACAGGTGCGGGACAAAGTCGCGAGGATTGGAAATTTCCTCGAAAGGCACTTCCTGGCCGTGGCGTACGGCGCCTTCGACCTCTTCGATGAAGCCGGCGGCCTCTGCCTCATTCTTGAAGGCGATGATAAATGGACTGTCCTTGGTCCACGATTCCACGCCGCCCTCAACGAGCTCGTCGTATGCGCCCAGCGCCTTCAGGTTGATGGGAGTAAGCGCCTTCATGGTGCGGTCCCAGGCGCGCTGGTTCGCGTTCGCCATGAACCGCACACCGAAGTCCACGACCTTGGGGTCCGGAACCAGCGGCACGTGCAGTGCTGCGTCCGGGTCGAGGAATGCCTGAGGGGTGTAGCGCCACAGCTCACGGTTTGCCAGCGGGATGGTCTTGCCCGGGCTCAACCAACCGGCGTTGCCCCACGAGGAGCCGGCTGCCACACCGTCGCGGT
This sequence comes from Corynebacterium sp. HMSC06G04, assembly GCF_001807365.1. Classification (NCBI taxonomy): domain Bacteria; kingdom Bacillati; phylum Actinomycetota; class Actinomycetes; order Mycobacteriales; family Corynebacteriaceae; genus Corynebacterium; species Corynebacterium sp. HMSC06G04. Next base: position 188,935 of record NZ_KV788627.1, read on the forward strand.
CAATGACCGTGACCTCGTGTCCGGCTTTACGCAGGAACCAGGCGGTGGACAAACCCACCATGCCCGCGCCGATAACGATTGAATGATTTGCCACCACTTTCTACTCCTTAGATAGTCACGGTTTTAGCCAGCTCCTTCATTGGCGCAGGCTAGTTTCAATGTCACATTTTTAGACAATTGTGGGAAATGCTACTACATCCCACAGGCCGCGGCATCCGTTATGAATAGGCGCAGTTAAATAACCAGAAGCAGTAGAAAGCTGAGCAAGAATGGGCGGTGACAATAGTTAAATAGCGCCCCCCTATTAGCGCTAGAAATCTCGAAGCTTGGGCCCCAAGGTAAGGAATGGCCAATACGCAACTCGGCTTGACTCAGACACCGAAGACTAAAGCAAAGAGGAGAAAGCATAAAGGGTATAAAAGTCAACCGACTCATCACTCTACTTCTGGGACTCCCACTCACCTCCTTCATTGTCTTTATTATTGAAGACCTCCCCATTAGTGTTGCGACGCCAGACCACGCCACCCAATTACTCGCGGGCATCGCACCAGTTACCGGCGTGGTGATAGGACTTCTCGCCGTGCGCACCTTCGACGACTGACTTCACGGCAGGGACCGCCAGTACACGCAGTAGTGCTATATTCGCCTTATCATCCAAAAGTTTGATATGACGAAAGGGTTCCTGTGTCCCCAAAGCACGGCATTACTCCGTGGCGTCCCAACCAACATGGTGCGTGGGCGATGCTCATCGCACCAGCCGTGGCAGTAACCGTGCCAGCGCTGCACCACTTCGCTAACGCAGCTTCCGCTTCTTCCTTCGGCTCCACGCTCAGCTCTTCGCCCAGTCCAGGCTGGCGTGCGGCGCTGACCGTATTCGCAATCCTCATTGCATGGTTCTTCGGATACTTCTGTTTCTTTGCGCTGTCCCTAGTGGCCAAGGCCCGCACACCTCAGCGGCGTCGCGGCTACACCAAGCCGCTTTATGTTTATGGGCCAATCGCCGGCCTGGCAATGCTGGCCGCACTCTTCCTACAGCCAGCCTTGGTTGTTTGGGCGCTGTTCTTTACGCCGCTTATGACCATCGCACTCTGGGAGACCTTCCATGGCCGGCCGCGTTCAATGGCGAGTGGCATTGCCACGACGGTGGCCTCCGCTCTTCTAGTTCCCGTCATCACGATGGCGACTTATGCAACCCGTTTCAGCGACATCGATAACAGGGCCTGGCTCAGCTTTGCGTTCCTAGCGTTGTACTTTTCGGGCACCGTCCCGCTCGTGAAATCCATGGTGCGTGAGCGCAAGACGCCAGGTTTCACGCAGTTCTCCATCCTCTTCCACGCCGCCTGCGCCATCGCTTTTGCCGCAATAGTCGTAGCGCTGCTAACCAAAGAGTTTCTCAACATCTTTAGCGCCACAGGTTTTAGCGCTAACGGCAATCACATCATCTGGCAGGCAGCACTGATGGAACTAACTCTCATCGTGGCCTCGCTTCGTGCCTGGTGGATTCCCTTCACCGCCGCCCATGGCCAGACTTGGACTGCCAAGCGCATCGGAATGTGGGAGATGCCGCTCGTTGTGGTTTCGGCGCTCATCGTGATGGTTACTTTGTGGTGAGCGTCGCGGTCTCGTTATTGAGGCGCGGGGCCTACTGCATCGACAATGAGCGCAATATCTTCCTCGGAGTAGTCGGCATGAGCTGTAAGTCTTAGCAAAGCTTGTCCGAGCGGTACCGACGGATAGCGGATCGGAGAAACAATTACTCCCCTTTCAGCCGCCTGTGCCGCACACTCCATAGCTGCGTCCTCAGCGCCTACTGGCAAGACGATAATAGGTGCGGGCGAGTCCGCCACTTTCCATCCGTTCGCCCGCAGACGCTGCCGAAGGTTGTGCACGACGCGGGCAAGCCGTGGCACATGCGAAGGAACGAGAGCTAACGCCGCGCTGATGGTGGCTGCCTGCGATGGCGGCATGGACGTTGAGAAGATATAGCTGCGGCAGCGTTGGCGGCATAGCTCGATAAGTGGCTCACTGCCCACGACGAAAGCGCCCGCCACACCTAGGGCTTTGCTAGCGGTACCGATATAGATATCCGGCAAAGGTAAATCGAAATGCTCACAAACGCCGCGTCCATTTCTGCCAAGTGTGCCGATCCCGTGCGCGTCATCGATCATCAGCCAGGCGTTGTAATCCTGAGCAAGTTCCTGAAGCGCATGGAGATTCGCAAGCTCGCCGGACATGGAAAATACGCTGTCACTGACAATCAATCGGCGCTCCGATGCATCGGCAGCAAGCTGCTCTTCTAAGGTTTTCACGTCGAGGTGCGGATAAACAGATGACCGGACCCCTTGGTAGCTCGACTTGGCCAGCCGGATGCCGTCGATGATGCTCGCATGATTATCAGCGTCAGAGAAAATAGAAAGTCTCTCGCCACAATCTCGCGCAGCTGCAGCAAGCGCAGGGATTACTCCCATGTTGGCGTGGTAACCCGAACCAAACACGAGCGCTGCCGGCGCACCGACAAACCCAGCCAGATCACGCTCGAGCGCGACGTGATAGTCACTCGTACCCGTAGTCAGTCGCGATCCTCCTGACCCCACCCCGGCGCGCAGCGTAGCTTCGTAGGCCGCGTCGGCAAGCGCGCGATTCGCCCCGAGTCCCAGGTAATCAGACGATCCCGCAAGCAGCGTTTCACGCCCATCGACCACGGTGCGCGGACTTTGACTACCGCTAATGACCTTTTCGGTTCTTTCCAGACCACGCTCACACCACGAAGCATTGGAACTAAATGCCCAGTCTTCCAGGCTCATTGCCAAGAACCTTCCACAAGGACAGGCTTTTCACGCAGCCACTGCTCTGTCGCCGGAAGCGCACTAAGTGCGCCTGAATAGAACAAGACACGTCCACCTTGCTTCCCGCCTTCAGCCTTGACGTTGTGCAAAGCCGTATAGGAACCTTCGACCGCTACATAACCCGTGGTGTAGCTCGGGTCATCGGAAATACAGACTTCCGCGACTATGCCCGGCGCAGCAAGAGCCTTGGACGCTAAAGCAACGGCATCAGCCCGATGGTTCTTCGACTCGGCACAAAGGAAATCAGCCCAATCAAATGTTCCCACCCGAACACCACGTTGCCCATGAGTGTCTAGACGCTCACCGGTTTCAGCACAGACGATGCTCGCACCACGCATATCGCGGGTGCGGTACAGAAGCTCGATACCTCGGCGGGCTGCGCTCTCGGAAACTCGGTTGTCCTTAGCGAGCACGGCTATCATCGCTGTTTGTGCAGACTCCGGGTTCTCGCAGTCCCGTGTACAAACCTTCAAGGCACTGACATGAGCAATGTCGCTTGCTGCAACCGCCTTCGTAGCAATGTTGATGGAATCCGGCACGCCCTTCTCGTGCCGCAACGCACGAGTGGCAAGCTCTGAGCTCACGCGAGGAACAAGGTGCGGTTCTACGATGCGTTCTGCACCCGAGATATGCCTACCTTCAAGGCTTGCACGCATCTTGATACTCATCAGCACAGTCGAGGTTTCTGCCATGCAGGTATCGTAGCCCAGCATCTTGAACACCGTTCAATATTTATCGAAACAGGGTTAATCCCCTCTCCTAGTTCCGCTCGGAAACGCACTTACCGACGCCAAGTGACGGTGCGACTGCGACTTCCACGAGACATTAAGAACCCCCACGTGCCTTCCAACCACGTTTGTGGTCGGGGCTCGTGGGGGTTACTTAGTGCAGTGTGTGGGTATTTCCCTTACTGCTGCGCTGCGGTGCCCAGGGTATCCTCCATGCAGGCCTGCTGCTGGGCAGGGTCCTGCAGCTCCAGGCACTTGTCGGCGCCAGTGTCGCCGAGGACCTTCACGCCGAGGGCCATGACGGCGATGGTGCCACCGAGAGCCAGAATGGAAGTAATCAGGCCGACGATGGACATCCAGGTGCGTCGCAGCTCCTTCGGGCGCTTGCCGCCAACGACCAGCGCGATGATGGAGACGATGATGCCGATTGGGCCAAGCAGCAGCGGCGGAACAATCAGCAGCAGGGACAGCAGCGCGATGATGCCAATGACCATCGCCCAGATAGCAACGGCGTTCTTCTTTGCCGGCTGGCTGTCGGCACCGGCGTAGGCCGGGTAGCCGGTGCCAGCGGCGGTTGCGTTAGCGTCCGTGGCGTATGCGTCGTGCGCGGTGTGGTCGTTTACGGCGCCGTGGCTGTTAGCAGAGTCGATATCGTGTGCAGCGTCGTGAGCGCGCTCCTCGTTAGCCTTGGAGGTTGCCTCGCCGTAGGAGGGCAGCTTGCTGGTGCTGTCGCTGCTAAATGGGCTCTTTGCGTTGTCCGGGTTCTCTGCGTTGTACGGGTTCTCTGGGTTGTTCGGGGCAGTCATGTGATTGGCCTCCTTGGGGCAGCCCTAATAGCGTGCTCTTTATCGAATATGTGCGTTAAATAGCTTATGCGTTTGTAATCGCTTCCGGCCACGTTACTGACGGAACCTGTGAAATCACTGGCAACCTAGTTTTAAGTAGCGCCATTCAAAGAATCTTCCATGCAGGCTTGCTTTTGCACTGGGTCATCGATGGTCATGCACATTTCAGGGTCAGGCGTCATCGTCCAACCAATGTGCGTATACAAGTAAACCGAGAAAGCAACGGACAAGATTAATGCGATAATTGAGGTAATCAAGCCGGCGATGGACATCCAGGCGCGGCGTAGCTCTTTTGGTCGCTTCTTGCCTTTTAGCAATGCGACGATGGAGACGATGATGCCAATCGGCCCCAGCAGCAGCGGTGGAACAAGGACCTGACCCCTGTTTGGTAGACACCTGATATC
>NZ_KV788628.1:0-118919 GCF_001807365.1 Corynebacterium sp. HMSC06G04
CGGCGGGCGCGGCGGGGGCGGCGGGGGCGGCGGAGACGGGCGAGATGAAGGACACGGTGCCCGTGTACTCCTTATGCGGCTGGCTGGGGGAGGTGAACGTGACGTGGTCGCCGACCTCGATATCCGCGATGTCGGCTTCCTTGACCGTTGCCTTGACGAGGAGGGACGAGTCATCCGCGATCGCGAGCAGTGGCCCCTCGGCGGGGCGGCCTTGCTGCGCGGTGACGGACGTGATCACTCCATTAAGCGGAGAAAATAGCTGAGAACCAGAGATGTCGAACTCGAGTTTCGCATTGGCTTCCTCGGCGGCGACGCGTGCGCCCGCGGCGGACTTGAGGGCGTGGTTGACGGCCTGGGACTGCGCGTCGATTTGCTGTTGGGCGCTGAGCTCGGCGGCGCGCTGGGCGAGCTGGGCATCGGAAAGCTGGGCGTAGGCAGCGTTGGCGGCGCGCTGTTTGGCACCGACCTCGCGGTCCACGGCCTCGAGCGCGCGGGCGTAGGACTCCTCGGCGCGGTCAACCTGGTTCTGGGCGTCGCTGACCGCGTCATCCGCCTCGGTCGAGGCGAGCAGCGACGTGGCCATGGTGGCGCTGTCTGCGGTGGCCTCGCCAGCAGCACCGAGCGAGGCGAGCGCGGCCTGGAGCGATGCGTTATTCGCGGTGCGCAGCCCAGCGCGGGCCGTGTCTACCGCGGCGGCGGCTTCGGCGACGGAAGGATCTGCGGCGGCGCGGGACTCGGCGACGGCCTGCTGCGCGTCGTCGAAGCTGTGCTGCGCGGTGTCCACGGAGGCGCGGGCGGCATTGACCTCGCCGTTGAGGCCTTGATCCAACGCGTCCTGGAGCTGGTTGAGCTGGAGCTGCGCGTCCTCGACCTGATTGAACGCGCCGACTTCTTCCGCGGCCTGAGCGGCACGCTGACTTTGGAGCTCGCGTTCGGTAGCAGAGGTGTCGAAGGAGGCGAGGCGCTGGTTGGCCGTGACGCGCTGGCCGACCTTCGCGTCGAGCGTGACGATGGGCCCGGTCTGCGTCGTGGCGAGCGAGACCTCGCGGGCGGGTGCGATCGAGCCCGTGGCGGGCACGGACTGCGTGATGTCCTTCGCCGCGACGGTCGTGACATCGGCGGCGGTGAGCACCACGCCGTCGGGGCCGAAGGTGAGGTAGTAGGCGCCGCCACCGCCCACGGTGAGGACGGCGAGGGCGGCGGTCGTGATAGCGATAGTCTTCTTTTTCATTATTCGTGAATAGTAGTAGTGCCAATTCCGTTATCAATAATTAATGTCAGCTTAGCGCCTGGATCTGTGCGTGGAACGCAGTTGCTCTCACCAATGCCGGCGTCGCATTCGATCGCGATGGGCAGGTTGTCCGGCAGGTAGACTTCCGTGGCACCAATTCCGTTGTCGACGGTCACGGTGCGCGGGGAGTCGAGCTCCAGCTCACGCAGGTCGAGCGTGAGCTTGCCGATGCCATTGTCGTAGAGGTCCTGCAGCTCCGCGCCATCGTGCGGGGTAAACCGTACGTCGCTGGAGGTCTCGTCCTCGCTGGTCATGGTCATGGTGAGCACGAAGCCGAGGCCGGCGATGACGGCGGCGGAAATCGCGATGGCCGCAATGACGCCTTCGCGGTGCTTCTTCTTTGGCTCAGGCTGCTTGTAGGGCGCTGGGTCGGGCAGATGCCAGGCCTCGGGCACCGTGCCCAGGGGATCCCAGGACGGTGGGGTCGTGCGCCCCGGCGGAAACGGGTAGCCTTCGACGGGGGTGAAGGCGGACATATCGGGGCCCGGGGTGGTATCGGGGATCGGCGACGCGAGGACGCCGGCGGGCGGGATGGGTTGGCGTTGGTGCAGTCCGTACCAGGCTACGGCAGCGAGGATGAAGATGACGACGGTGGAGAGGGTTTGCTTCTCGCCGAATAGCGGGCCGAAGCCGGCCGTGGCGGCGAAGAGAATGATGAGCCCGATGGCGAGGCTGGATTCGGACTTTGGGCCGTCGGCCTTGCCAAAGAGGTCCTGGACGGGTGCGGTGGCCTTGCCGTAGAGCGGCATGCACATCCATGCCAGGGCGTAGAGCGCGATGCCGCCGCCGAGGACGAGCGCGGTAACAACGAAAGCCACGCGGACGAGGACCGGGTCGATTTGGTAGCGCACGCCGATGCCTTCGCAGACACCGGCAATCATGGCATTGCCGCCCTGGTTTCTCGGGATGCGGGGCGGGCGCGTGTCCCACATCTGGTTGAGAGTCGCGGTGTTCATACCTATATTGTGACGCACCGCGAGGTACGCCACCATCGGGGAACGCCCTGATTTTTGAACTTCAGGGTTTACCCCGATCCGCGCGGGGTGCAGCCGTGCGAAGATTAAGCGCATGAGTTCTCCCTATGCTTCGCGCGCGACTCAGCCCGCGTTCCCGACTTTGGCACGTCCCCAGGACGGCCGCGTCGTGGCGGGCGTGGGCGCGGGGGTCGCGGCGCACCTGGGCGTTGACGTGTTGTTCGTGCGTCTGGCCTTGACCGCGTTGTGCGCCTTGGGCGGCCTCGGCGCGTTCCTCTACGCCGGGGTATGGGTTGCGACCAAGCCTGCCGATGCCCCCGCGCCCGCCTCCCGCTTCGACTTCCGGGCTAACTGGTTGCTTGTCTTCATTGCCGTGGCGGCGGTCGTCAGCGCGCTGGCCAGCGGAGCCAACATGCTGCTGCCGCTGGTCATCGTAGGCGCGGGCGCGCTCGTGACGTGGCAAGCCTATGACCGCGGGCTCGAGAACGTATCGAGCAAGCTGAGTATTGCTGCGGGTAGTGTGCTCGTCTTGTCCGGCGTGGTCATTACCATCGCGCGGTGGGACGGCGGCGCGGACTTTATTCCGGCGTTGGCGGCGGTCGCGCTGACCGTTGTCGGCCTCGGCGCCCTCGTGGTGCCGCTCGTGCTCAAGCTGTGGCGCCAGGTGGCGGATGAGGGCGCGGAGAAGGCGGCATCGGAAGCCCAGGCGATCATGGCGGCGCGCCTACATGACTCGGTGCTGCAGACCTTGGCGCTCATTCAAAAACGCGCGGAGGATCCGGCGGAGGTCGCGCGGCTCGCACGATCGCAGGAACGCGAGCTGCGTGCCTGGCTATTTGACGCCCCCTCGGCGGCGCCGGCGACGGTCTTTGGCGCGCTGGCCGCGGCGTGTGGCGAGGTCGAAGACCTGTTCCCGGTGCGGATTGCGCCGGTGACGGTGGGCGAAGATATCGAGCTTACCGAGCCCACGAAGCTAGCGGTGCAGGCGGCGCGGGAAGCGATGGTCAACGCCAGTAAGCACGCGGGCGTCGATACGGTGGACGTGTATGCGGAAAACTTAGCCGGCGAGCTGTCCATTTTTGTGCGCGACCGTGGCGCGGGCTTTGACCCGAACGCGGTGACCGGGGACCGGCACGGAATCCGGGACTCTATCCGCGGGCGCATGGAACGCGCCGGGGGCACCGCGCGGGTGAACTCGCGTCCGGGAGAGGGCACCGAGGTGGAGCTCACGGTAGCTTTGTAGCCATGGTTTCCGTTTTCCTCGTCGATGATCATTCTGTCTTCCGTGCCGGCGTGCGTGCGGAGTTGGCCGACGCAGGGGATATCGAGGTCGTGGGCGACGCGGGCACGGTCGCCGAGGCGGTCGCGGGGATTGAGTCGGCGCACCCGGACGTGGTGCTGCTCGACGTGCATATGCCGGACGGCGGCGGGTTGGCCGTGCTGCGTGGCGCCTCGGGCCCGGTGTACCTGGCGCTGAGTGTCTCGGACGCGGCGGAGGACGTCATCGCGCTCATCCGTGCCGGCGCTCGGGGCTACGTGACGAAGAATATTTCAGGCCCGGAGCTGGCCGCGGCCGTGCGCCGGGTGCATGAGGGGGATGCGTATTTCTCGCCGCGGCTGGCGGGGTTCGTGCTTGATGCGTTCGCATCGGGTGCGCCTGCCGAGTCGAAGCCCGGCGCGCCGGACGAATCCGTGGGCCCGGCGGTCGATGCGCTAACACGGCGCGAGCTCGAGGTGCTGCGGCTGCTCGCGCGCGGTTACACGTATCGCGAAATCGGCGAGCGTCTCTTTATCTCGGTGAAGACGGTGGAGACGCATGCTTCTAATATTTTGCGCAAGACGCAGCAGTCGAATCGTCATCAGTTGACTCGCTGGGCGGCTAGCCATGATCTGGATTAAGTTATTTGCATGCGTCTATCTCTCCCTATTGCTTGCGTGACCCTATCCCTTAGCCTTGTTGCGTGCTCTGCTGCGGGTTCAAAAGATGAGCCGCTCTTTGACCCAAACGCTGCGTCTGACTCCAAGGAACCGGAGTTCAACATGGTTGATTTGTGGAGCGGCGAGGCCGATAAGGGTGCCGTGGAAGGCGCTGAAGAATGCGCGGATCCTTTCTTTGACCTAGGCGATACCTATGCTGGCTATTACCTGATGCAGCGCAAGGTGGGGCTGGATAGACCGCGCGGGCATTCCCTCGGAATGGGAGATGATCTGGGGCTGGTCCGAGCCTTCCCAGGACCACGGCGAGGCGGTGCTCTTCTTCGCGGGTGAGGATTTGGCTAAAGACTCCGTTATTAAGATTGCCTCGCGCGTCGAGGACGTCGACATCGAGGGCACCGAGGCCACGGTGACCTACGCGTGGGCAACGTGAACGTGAAGCCGTGGGATGAAAACCGCGATGAGTTGGTGCGAGATCAAAGGTCTTTCCGTATTCCTGCCCGCGAGTCAGACTATGTATGCCGCTGGGAGAACTTTTCTCTGGTTTGCGCGGCAGAGGAGGGAACGCCATTTCCTTCTGAGGCGGACTTTGACTTGACCTCGCCGTCGGATAAAGCCGAGCGGGCGGCCAGCATCCAGCTGACCATGCCTTTCGGTGTTTTCCCGAAGGACGTCGACGATAGTTTCTTCCACGCGGACGAAGCGCTCAAGGATGAGCAGGTTACGGCCGTTGGCACGATGCTTTTTGATACCCGCGGCGATGGCATCACGCTTTTCGACGGCCACGTCGGCATGCGCTTTACCCCCGACGGGCCAAAGAAGGTGCCGGTTGAGCATAGCCTGACCAGGAAATACTGGCCGGATCCGACGGAGCTCGATAGCTTTAACGAAGCTGGCTAGGCATAAGCTAGTTTGCGGGTGCCGTCGACGTGGGGGAATACGAAAAAGGCGGCGCCGGAAATCAGCAGCCAGGTCACGGCCACGCCCCAGGCTGGAAGCGTAAAAAGAGGGGCGAGCATGACGATGAGCCATAGCAGCATCAGGGGGATGAGCTGGCTGATATTCGGCAGCATCGTCACGTTCTTTTTGTCCGCGTAGGCCCGTAGTTGCGTGCGGTAGGGGTGCAGAAAAATGAGGGCGAAGGCCGCAATGAGAAAAAGCAGGCCAACCCCGATGGCGATGCCGAAGTGGACATCGCTGACCAACACAGCCACGGCGGCGCCGATGAGGAGGGAAGCGCCCAATCGCACCCAGTGTGGGGTGGGGATTGGGGTTTCGCGGCGGCGGATATCGCTGGCATGGGCAGTCATGCCGGTTAACGCTACCACTGCAATTGCAAGAGCATAGGGGCAAGGGCCATAATGGAGGCATGAATCAAACAAGTGTTCGTATAGCGGAGGTGGCCGCGGGGCAGAGTCGCGCGGACCAGATTGCCGCTTTGCGGGCGCAGATGCACAAGCTGGAAGCGCCTCGAACCGCCCCGGCAGTGCAGTCAGATGAGGAAGTGGTGGAGGTGCCTTCTTCCCTGGCCAGGCTGCTTCCTGGTGGGGGCCTCGCGCGGCGCAGTGCGGTGTATTGTGGGGTGTGTCCTGCGCTTATTGTCGAGCTCGTTTGTCATATTAGTGCACAGGGTGGACACGTCGGCGTTGTTGGCTGGCCGGAGCTGTCTCTCGCACAGGTGGCCGAGTCGGGGGATTTGCGCCGCGTGATTGTCGTCCCGGATCCCGGCGCTGAGCCGTGGTCGGTGACGGGAGTGTTGGCGGAAGGCCTCGACGTTGTGATCCATCGCGGGGCGGGGCTGGTTACGCCTTCGAAGGCACGTCCGGTTCTTGCGAAGATCCGCGGCGGGCAGGCGGCCGTGGTGACGGTGGGCGTGCGCCTGCCGGGAACCACCACGGAAATCGAAGCGGAAGTCACCAGCTTCCGCGGGCTGGGGCGCGGAAGTGGGCGCATTAACGGCGTGGATATTGCAGTAAACGTGGAGTCCAAGGGCGCGCGGGCGCAGCGCGGCACGGTGACGTGTGGGCAGCGGCGTCGGCTGGAGGCGGTATGAGGGTCGCGGCGCTGTGGTTTCCAGATTGGCCGGTCCAGGCGCTGCGGATGCAGGAGACGGCGCGGGTAGGTGCAGCGCGGGGAGGCACAATGCGGGAGCGGGCTACAGCTATCGTGGCGCAGCATAAGGTCGTTGTATGCGATGGCCTCGCGCGCCGAACCGGCGTGCGCCGCGGGATGCGCTTGCGCCAGGCGCAGGCGGTGCTGCCAGAGCTGCGCGTCGAGGAGCTTAACGCGGATCGTGATGGCGCTGCCTTCGCCGAGATTGCCGCCGGCTTGGATGCGGTGGCCTCCTCCATCGAGGTGCTGCGTCCGGGCCTGGTCATCGTGGATGCTGCTGCGGCGGGGCGTTTCCACGGCGGTGAGGACACGGCGGTGCACATGCTTGTCGACGCCGCCTCCCACGCCGGCCTCGACGCCACCGTCGGGGTGGCAGACGAAATCGCCACGGCGCTCATCGCTGCCCGCCACAATGGCCTGGGCGCGGTGGTGCCGGAGGGCGCTTCGCGGGAGTTTTTGGCGGGCCAGCCCTTAAGCGTGCTGGCCGCAGAGGTGTCTTTGGGCTGTGCGAAAGAAGTAGTAGAACAGCTGCGGCAGCTGGGGATTAGCAACCTCGGCGAGCTGGCGGCGTTGCCGGCTAGGCAAGTAATGACGCGCTTTGGGCAGGCAGGCAGGCGTTGTCATGACATAGCTAATGCCGTCCCGGATGGGCGGGTGGCGCCGGAGCTTGCGCGGCCGGATTTGGCGGTGGAGGTCAGCTATGAAGAACCCTTAGAGCGAGTGGACGCCGCGGCCTTTGCGGCGCGCCAGTTGGCGGCGCAGCTGCACAGCGTGCTCGCGGAGGCAGGGCAGATGTGCGTGCGTTTGCGGGTCGTCGCGGAGTTTCTAGGCGGCGCGGTGCTGGAGCGCGTGTGGCGTACGCAGGAGGCCCTGGATGAAAGCGCAACGGCCGATCGCGTCCGCTGGCAGCTGGATGGCTGGCTGAGCTCGGCGCGGGCGGGCGCGGAAGGCGGCGTCGTCAGGCTGGCGTTGGAACCGGTAGAAACCGCGGCGCCGGAGGGCGAGGGCCTGTGGGGGCAGACGAAGAGCAATGACAAAGCCAAGCGGGTCATCGCGCGCGTGCAATCGCAGCTGGGCGTGGATCGAGTACTGCAGCCGCGGGAGGCCGGCGGGCGTGGGGTGGCAGAGCGCATCGAGTACGTCCCCTACGGCGAGCAGCGCGACCCCGCTCCGCAGGGCAGCTGGCCAGGCCGAATTCCCTCGCCGCTGCCGGCAAGTTTGGCGCACCCTGCCTCGCGCATCCGGCTTCTCGACGATTCCTCCCGCGACGTCTACGTCACCGCCGAAGCGCTATTGAGCGCGGCGCCAGTGGCGTTGAGCTGGGGTAACAAGCGCTATCAGGTTATCGGCTGGGCTGGGCCATGGCCGGTGGATACTGCGTGGTGGGGAGAGGAAGCTCAAAGGCTCGCACGCTTGCAAGTGGTAGGCCAAGGCACGCAGAATCAGCGGGCCTGGCTGCTGGTCTGGGCGGCCGGGCGGTGGAGCGTGGAGGCGTCCTATTGCTAGGTGGCAGCGAGGAAATCGATGACCAGGCGGGTGGGTTCTTCCAGGACCTGCACGGAATATGGGTGGCGTTCCTTTAGGCCAACCACGAACTGGGAGCGGCCTTCGAATGTACCGGAGCTTTTGACCTCGGTGATAAAACCGCCTGCGCCGGGGGTGGAGCCGAGATTGGGATCGGCCATGTCTTTTTCGAAGGGATAAACGGTGCCGTCGATGTTGACGTTGAGAGCCGTGGCGCCTTCATAGTCGATGGCGTTGCCGGAACCCTGCTGCAGAGGCTTGTCTGTGTAGTCGATGAACCAGCCGGGGCTGCCTTCCCCAGTGAATTCGAAGACGACGCGTTCGAAGCCATCGTGATTGCCAACGCGAACATCGGTGACAACCAGCTGGGAAGGCACCGCGGGGCGTTCTGTCTTGCGGCTGAGATTGGTGACGCCAAGCGGGGTTACACCGGCTGGAGCAGAGGTCGTGGGGGCGCCTTCGACAGAGGACGTAGTAGATACCGCCTCTGTGAACGCGAGACTGGATTTATCCTCTGTGTCGCTAGCGCAACTTACCAAAGCTACAGATCCGAGAGTAAGGACAGCGAGAGTAGGCACGAGGGAGGACAATTTCGGCATGCAAACAGACTATTGCCTAGCCACCGACTCTGTATAGCCAAGGCAGGATTCTTAACCACATTGTTGTCATCATTTTCATTTTGATGGCAGGTAAGCTGTGGCACATGACTTTTTGCTCCGACGTACAGGTTGAGCCGCTTCCGGGCACTGCCAAGAAAGAAAGCGTATTTGTGCTCTTCGAGTGGCCAAACGGCTGGTCGCGCGATGTCTTAGACGGCGGGACCTTCGGCCCGGAACTCACTGCTGAACTTAAATCCAAGCTCAAAGGCGTGGCAGGGCTGCAGCTTATCCGCAAGCCCGGCAAGGAAGGCCGCAGCATTAACGGCAAGCATCGCTGCTACGTGGTCTGGGCCGAGCGCGGAGTTTATATGGAGCATCTCCTAGACGGCCCGGAAGGCATCTTGGGGTTGGATTTTGTGGTGCCGGAAGACGGTGTTCTTTCCCGCCCGCTTGTGCTGATTTGTACCCACGGGCGTCGGGACGTGTGCTGTGCGGTCAAGGGGCGCCCGCTTGCGGCGGAGCTGGCTGCAAGTTTCCCGGAGGAGGTATGGGAGACCTCGCACACGAAGGGGCATCGTTTTGCTCCGTCGATTCTTTTGATGCCGTGGGGTTATTCCTTTGGCAGGCTTAACGTTGAGGCGGCGCGTGAGATGCTGCTGGCGGCGCGTCGCGGGGAGTATTTCTACCCGGGCAATCGCGGCAGCGGGCTCTATGATCCGCGCGGGCAGGTGGCGGAACTGGCAGTCGCGCGGGAGCTGATCGAGGCGGGGGAGGCCTTGCGCTATGGGCAATTGCACGCGCTTGAAAATACCGTGCACCATGACGACGGCCGCACCTGGCGGGTAGAGCTGGAACAAAAAGAGGTCTCCGGGGTCATCTCCTCGTGTGGAGACTGTCCGAAGACCTCAAAGGCGTGGCACGCAGTGGGTGTGCACGCGGGGGATATTAACGGCGCATGATCTTGGCGGAAAGCCAGTTGCCGAAGAACTGCGCTGCCTGAACCAGCACGATGATAATCAGGGTGGCCACCACGGTGACCTCCCACTCGAAGGCGCGGTAGCCGTAGACGATGGCAAAGTCGCCCAAGCCGCCGCCACCGACGTAGCCGGCCATTGCGGACATATCTACGATGCCGATGAACAGGAAGGTATAGCCCAGAACCAGCGGGCCAAGGGCTTCCGGCACGATGACCGAGGTGATGATCTTCCAAGGGGAAGCGCCCATCGCGCGGGCTGCTTCAATGACGCCGGGGTCGATGGCGACCAGGTTTTGCTCCACGATGCGGGCCACGGCGAAAGTGGCTGCGATGACCATGACGAAGGTCGCAGGTTCGCGGCCGATAGATCCGCCGAGGACCGCCACGGTTAGCGGCTGCGCGAAGGCCAGCAGGATGATGAACGGGATGGGGCGGATGAAGTTCACCAGGATATTGATGATGAAGTAGACAACCTTGTTCTGCAGGATGCCACCAGGACGGGTGGTGTAGAGCAAGACGCCTAAAACGAGGCCGAGGAGGCCTGCGACCACCAGGGTCGTCGAGACCATGATGAGGGTGTCTTGGACGGCCTCGATGAGGGTATCGCCCAAGCGATCCCAGTCAGCGGCAGCTTGGTAGGTCACGTTCATCGGGAAATCTCCTCAATCTCGGTGGTGCGTTGCAGGGTGCGGTAGAACTCCTCGATGGCGGCGGCATTACCGTTCAAGCGCACGGTGAGCTTGCCGAAGGAATGCTTCTGCAGAGTCGTGATACCGCCGTGGACCACTGCGATAGACACGCCCTTTTCCGCCAAGCGTGCCGATGCGGTGAAAAAGCCGGAGTTCTCGGTCAGGTTGATGGTGAAAAGGCGGCCCTCGTGGGCGAGGAGGTCGTCTGCTTCTACCAGGTCTGGGGTGTTGCGCAGGGAAGTGGCAACGAACTTGGAAGCGACCTCCGTGCGCGGGTTGGAAAAGACCTCGTAGACGCTGCCGGCCTCGATGACGCGGCCGGCTTCCATGACGGCAACCTTATCCGCGATGGAACGAACCACGTCCATCTCGTGGGTAATCACGACGATGGTAATACCCAGGTCGCGGTTGACCTTGCGCAGCAGATCCAGCACCTCGTGCGTGGTGGTGGGATCGAGTGCGGAGGTGGCTTCGTCAGCCAGCAACAGCGAAGGGTTGGTCGCCAGCGCGCGAGCGATGCCCACGCGCTGCTTCTGACCGCCGGAGAGCTGCTCCGGGTAATTCGAGCCCTTATCGCCAAGGCCCACGAACTGCAGGAGCTCCTCCACGCGCTTTTTGCGTTCTTCCTTCGGCATACCGGCTAGGCGCAGCGGGTATTCGATGTTGCCTGCCGCGGTGCGCGAGGTCATCAAATTAAACTGCTGGAAAATCATGCCGATGTTGCGGCGGATACCACGCAGCTTGGACTCCGGCATGCCGACGATGTCGGTGCCATCCAGTAGGAGCCGGCCCGAGGTGGGCTTATCCAAGCCGTTGATCATGCGCACCAGCGTGGACTTCCCCGCGCCGGAAAAGCCGATGATGCCGACGATTTCACCGGGCTCGACGGTCAGCGAGACGTCGTCAAGCGCCTTGGTTTCGGTCTTGTTATTTTTAAAGACCTTGGTGATGTTGCGGAACTCAATGCGGGTGCCGTGCTTGGCACCGGGATTATCTGTCACGTGAGGCGTTTCCTTCATATTGTTGTGACTGGCTAAAACCTTCTAAGACCTTACTCGGCGGAGGAAGTTTCTAAGCGATCCAGGATTTCCTGGAGTTCATCTTGCGGACGATCCACGAAGATGGTGGTGCCGCCCGTGGTCTCCTGCACTGCCTTTTTGACCTCTGGTGAAAGGTACAGCTGCGCTAAGCGCTTGACCTTATCGTTGTCCTTATCCTTTTCTTGTACTGCCCAGACGTTGATGTATGGGTCGAACATGACGGTGGGATCGGCGCTGGGAGCTTCGGGGTCGTCGTAAAGCACTGCCTCGGCCGGGTTGATGCCCGCGCGCTTGAAGAAAGAATTGGTGATGATGGCAGGGGCGCCTTCGCCGTATGCCGACGGAGTCTGGGAAGCATCGACCGGGGTTACCTTGACCTTTGACTTGGCCTCGTCGATGTCGGCCGGATCCGGGGTTAGCTTGCCTTTTTCCTGCAAAGTCACCAGATCGTTGGCGGCCAGCAGGTTGATGGCGCGGCCCTGGTTGGTGGCGTCATTCGGGATGGCGACTTCCTGGCCCTCGATGCCCTTTATATCCTTGTGGCCCTTCCAAAACAGCGGCATCGGGTAGACCTGCGTGGAGGCCACCGGAACGAGGTTGGTGCCGTTGCCCGCGTTGTATTCCGCCAGGAACTTCAGGTGCTGAAACTTGTTGGTGTCGGTGCTGCCTTCCGCCAGAGACTGGTTCGGGGTGGCGTAGTCGGTGAAGCTTTTCATCTCGATCTCGATGCCTTCCTTGGCGGCGAGATCTTTCAATACGTCCCACTCCGGAAGCTCGGCATCGGTGGTGCCGATGATGATTGGATCCTCTGCGGTGCCGGCAGCAAACTCGGAGGACTTGGAAGAACAACCCGCAAGGCCCGTGGCTGCAACAATGCTTGCCGCAGCCAGCGCAGCAATCTTTTTCAGCTGCACGGCGCTAGCTCTGCTCTGTCACGCGGTCGAGGATCTTCTTCAGCTCCTCCGGAGACTTTTGAACCGGAACGGAAGTGCCCTTGGAATCCTCTGCGACGGCGTCCTGGACGGCCTGGGAGTGCCAAATTTCGGCGACCTTCTTAATCTCCTCGTTGTTGGCGTCTTCTGCGCGAACGACGAAGGCGTTGATATAAGGCTCTGCCTCCTTGGAGTTCGGGTCATCCTGGAATACGGCGGTGGTGGGGTCGATGCCGGCGCGGTCGAGGAAGGAGTTGTTGATGATGGCTGGCTTGCCTTCGCCGTAGGCGGTGGGGGTCTGCGCGGCGTCGACAGGCACGACCTTGACCTTGGACTTTGCCTCGTCAATATCCGGCAGACCTGGGGTGATGAGGCCTTCCTTCTTCAACGTAACCAGCTTGGCCTGTACGAGGACGTTGATGGCGCGTCCCTGGTTGGTGGTGTCATTCGGGATGGCTACTTCCTGGCCCTCGATGCCGTCGAGGGAGTCGTGGCCCTGCCAGAACAATGCCAGCGGCACGATTTCGGTGGCGACGATCGGAACGAGGTCGGTGCCGTTGCCCTTGTTGAACTCCGCCAAGAACTTCAGGTGTTGGAAGTTATTGGTATCCAGTTCGCCTTGGTCAAGCGCCTGGTTCGGGGTGTTGTAGTCCGAGAAGTTCTGCACCTCGATGTCAAGGCCTTGCGCCTCGGCTTCGTCCTCGAAGGCGGACCATGCCTTCTTAGCGGCGTCGGTAGTGCCGACGACGATCTTGCCGTCGGAATCGCCAGAGGAGCAAGCAGCCAGGCTGGTGGCTGCGATGACGGCTGCGGAGGAAGCAGCGAGAACGCGGCGAATACGCATGATATGAGGTGTCCCTTCGAGTGAAATAACGTTTGTTGCAAGAAACCTAGCAATGATTGAACCGCTTTGTCTATATCGCTTTGGGTGAGACTGAAAAATTGACTAGAACATAGTTTCGATCCTATCTTTTCCCCATGAGGTTTAATGGTGGGGTGGCGCTGCCTTGGTCGCGGGTGGAGCGGATTCTTTCCGGCCGTCCTGCCGCAACGCCCGTTTCGGTGGAGCACTTGGGGGAGCGGGGCGAGGGTCTCGAGCGCGGGGTCTCGGCCGTGCCTTTCGCGGAGCTGCATGCGGTTTCTTCCTATAGCTTTTTGGACGGCGCCTCGGAGCCGGAAGAGCTGGTGGCGCGCGCGATGCAGCTGGGGCTAGAGGGGCTTGCGCTGGTGGATAAGGACGGTTTTTATGGCCTGATGAAATTTGCCGAAGCCGCCGCTAAGGCGGGGCTGCCGGCGGTGTTTGGGGCGGAGCTTTCGCTTGTCGACGGCCCTCTTGTCGTCCTCGCCCGCACCCCCGAGGGGTACCGCCGGCTATCGCGATTGATTGCCCAAGCGCGCATGGATGCAGATGTGAAGGGCGAGGTGGCTTACCCGCCGTTGGAAGTAATTGCGGAGCGTTTGCAAGATTATTGCCTGTTCCTTCTGGACTGGCAATGGTTGGACAAAATCGATCATGTGCTCGAAAGAATAAAAATAGACAGCATAGTACTTGAATATTCCTGCACGATGTCTCCTGAGGACGCAGATCGCCACGCTGAACTGGATAAATGCAATAATCTGCGCGCCATCGCCACTGCCTTACCCGCTGCCGCCACACGGCAGGAAGCGCGCCTAGCCGCGGCAAAGCGTGCGCTTAGCCAAAGAAAATCTCTGGACCAGGCAGAACCCGATGCGCCCCCGATGGGTGCCGGCTGGCTGCGCTCAGGCGAGCAGATGGCGCAGCTTTTTCCGGAGCGGCCGGAGCTCATCGCCGAGACCGTCAAAGTATTAAAGGAGTGCAGTTTCACCTGGGATGCGCTCGCGCCGAACCTGCCTGACTTCGAGGTGCCTGAAGGCCATACCGAGATGTCTTGGCTGACGCACCTGACCTGGCAGCGAGCAGAAGAGCGCTATGCCTCGCGCCCGGCTGCGATTCGCTCGCGGGCGTGGAAGCAGATCGAGTACGAGCTAGGCGTTATCGAGCAGCTGACCTTTCCAGGGTATTTCCTCATCGTGTGTGACCTCGTGGATTTTTGCCGTCGCTCCAACATCCTCTGCCAGGGGCGCGGCTCGGCGGCGAACTCCGCGGTGTGTTTTGCCTTAGGAATCACTAACGCCGAGCCGATTTCCGCGGGGCTTCTTTTTGAGCGCTTCCTTTCGCCAGACCGCGATGGCCCACCGGACATCGATATCGACATCGAATCCGGCCGCCGCGAGGAGGTCATTCAATACGTCTATGACAAGCATGGCCGCGAGCGCGCAGCGCAGGTGGCCAACGTTATTACGTATCGCCGCAAGGGCGCTGTTCGCGATGCAGCGCGTGCCTTGGGCTATCCCCAAGGCAGCGCCGATTCCTGGTCGAAGGGGCTTTCGGAGCCGCCGGAGGGCGTCGTTAAGCTGGCGGAGCAATTCCTCGGCCAACCGCGCCACCTGGGCATTCACTCGGGCGGCATGGTGTTGTGCGACCGTCCTATTGCAGACGTGGTGCCAATGGAATGGGCGCGGATGGAAAAGCGTTCGGTGCTGCAGTGGGATAAGGATGACTGCGCGGCGGCCGGATTGGTGAAGTTCGATCTGCTGGGCCTTGGCATGCTGGAGGCGCTGCACCACATGCAGGACTTGGTGGAGGAGACCACCGGGTACAAGGTGAATCTGTGGGAGCTCGACCTAGCGGAAAAAGAGGTCTATGACATGCTCTGCCGCGCCGATGCGGTGGGGGTATTCCAGGTGGAATCGCGCGCGCAGCTGTCCACGCTGCCGCGCTTGCGCCCGCAGAAGTTCTTCGACTTGGTGGTGGAGGTTGCGCTCATTCGTCCCGGCCCGATTCAGGGCGGTTCGGTGCATCCTTATCTGCGCCGCCGCGACGGTAAGGAGGCTGTGACCTATGACCACCCGGTGCTGGAGAAGTCTCTGGGCAAGACGCTGGGCATTCCGCTGTTTCAGGAGCAGCTGATGCAGATTGCCGTCGACGCCGCAGGCTTTTCCGGAGCGGAGGCCGATGACCTGCGGCGTGCGATGGGCTCGAAGCGCTCGCCTGCACGGATGGCCGCGCTCAAGCAGCGTTTTTATGATGGGCTCGCGCAGACGAATGGCATCGAGGGCGAGGTTGCGGACAAACTGTGGAACAAGATCGTGGCCTTTGCAGCCTATGGCTTCCCAGAGTCGCACTCGCAGTCTTTTGCCTCGTTGGTCTACTTCTCGGCGTGGATGAAGTATCACTATCCGGCGCAGTTTTGCGTGGGTCTGCTGCGGGCGCAGCCGATGGGCTTTTATTCGCCGCAATCGCTCATTCAGGATGCGCGGCGGCACGGCGTGGAAGTTCTTCCGCTGGACGTGAACGCTTCGGGTTGTCAGGCGCGTGCGGTGGTCCAAGACGGCGGCGAGGTGGCGATCCGGCTGGGCCTTAACCTCATCAAGGGGTTGGGGGAGAAGGCCGCGCAGCGTATCGAGGGTGCATGCGCGCAGATGCCGTTTCAAGACATCGCGGATCTGTCTAGGCGGGCGGAGCTTAGCGTTGAGCATGTGGAGGCTTTGGCCAGTGCCGGTGCGCTGGAGACCTTTGGGCTAAGCCGGCGGCAGGCGCTGTGGCAGGCGGGCGTGGCGGCTACGGAAAAGGCGGGCATGCTCGCAGGGCTTTCGGCTATTTCTGCGCCGAGCCTGCCTGGCATGAGCGCTTTCGAGCTGATGGCTTCCGACGTCGCCAGTACTGGCGTTACCCACGACAAACAGCCGATGGAGCTCGTGCGCGCCGCGCTTAACGACGCCCATGTCTGCACCGCCGCGCAGCTGCGGCAGGTTCCAGACGGCACACGGGTGCGGATTGCGGGCATCGTGACGCATAGGCAGCGTCCGCAGACTGCCGCCGGCGTCATCTTTTTGGGCTTGGAGGATGAGACCGGCTTGATGAACGTGATGGTCTCACCGGGGCTGTGGCAGCTCAACAAGACCGTGGCCAGGACGTCTAAAGCGCTGGTTATTCGTGGCATCGTGCAAAATGCCACGGGCGCGGTCAACGTGGTGGCAGACAAGCTGGAGCCGCTTGCCATGGGTGAGTGGCTCTCCCGCGGCTCGCGTGATTTCCGTTAGGCCGGTGCGAGAAATCCCCCCGTATTCAGGTAATACCGCACAACATTCACCCCGCGCTGGCAGCGGGCCTGTTTTTCCTCCTGCTCTACCTGGTCTTTTCTAAGTACGGGCGGATTCCGCTGGGCCTCGACGGGGAAGAAGCGGAGTATTCTATTGGCGCGGAGTTCGACTCCACCTCGGAGCAAGCCACTGAGTGGTATGGGCGCACCGACGAAGGCGGCGTGCCCATTCCTTATGACTACGATGCCGGTGAGTGCATCTCGAAGGAAAAGGCACGCGATCTTGTCCGCGCGATCGTCGGCGTCCATTCCGAGCGCGATGGTGCCCAGCAGTGTGAGCGATGCTCCGAACATCAGCACGCCGGCCAGCATTCCCGCCGAGCCACAGGACCATAACGGGAACGTGAAGGCATGATTATTCCTTAGAGATGAGCTCGTCGCGGTTGATTTTGCCGGCGAGGGATTGTGCGACGCTGAAGGGAATACACAGCATCTGCAGCAGGATGAGTTTGAAGAACAAGACGGCGACAAAGATCCCGTCCATCGAATCGACGAAACGCGTGCCTACTGAAATGGCGCCACAAGCGAGGAGCAATAGCAGGGAAGACATGAGTGCGGTCTTCAGACCGTCGTCGCGGGCTTCGACGCGCAGTTGCAGCATGTATTCGTCGAGCTCGGTGGTGGGGAGGTCTGCGTCGCCGATGGTCTTGCGCAGCTGCGCTACATACATGCCAGTCATGATCGCACCTGCGCAGGCGAGCATTAAAGGCCAAAACTGATCTACAAACTGTAGGGGAACAGACAATACGATGAGGGCGAGGCTCCAGTTGGCTAAAGATACGAGGCGCTTGCGCTTGGCTACGCGTCCCTGGACTTCGGCGGAGCTTTGAATAGTCATTGGGCTAGTCCTTTCGGTACATCTCTGTTGACAAGGGCTGGAACTCGGTGCGGGAGAAGACAGCTTCCACT
This sequence comes from Corynebacterium sp. HMSC06G04, assembly GCF_001807365.1. Classification (NCBI taxonomy): domain Bacteria; kingdom Bacillati; phylum Actinomycetota; class Actinomycetes; order Mycobacteriales; family Corynebacteriaceae; genus Corynebacterium; species Corynebacterium sp. HMSC06G04. The sequence continues at coordinate 17,166 of NZ_KV788628.1, forward strand.
GGAAGGTCAAAGACTTCGCAGATGCTGAACGCGAGGTCGAGGCTGGGAGAGTGATCGCCACGCTCAAGGGCGCCGATGCTTTGGGGGTTGACCCCGACGGCGTCGGCAAGCTGGGCGCGCGACATGTCCCTCTCGACTCGGAGCAACCGAACCCTATTGAAAATTGGGGAAGACGGCTTTTTCTTTGGGGACATAAACCAAAGTATTGTATAAACCCAACACTTTGTCAAGAAATCTGAGGCTTTGTTAGCATAGGCGGCATGCGCTCCGCCCTTTCTCCAGACATGCATCCGGTCTCCCGGAAGCTGACCACAGCTCGCTATATTCACCACCTGAGCTGGTCGGCAGTCTTTGCTATCGCTTTCGCGGTTGCGGGGTACTTCGCCAGCTCATTTTGGTACTGGTTCGCCGGTGCCTGGGCCGTTTGGTTCGTCTACTTGCTCTGGCTCATCCCCGCGCAGGTGGCGAATATGGGGTGGAAGGAAACTGACGATGAGCTGGTGATTACCCGCGGTAAGCTGTGGTATCGCATGACCATTGTTCCTTTTGGTCGAATCCAGTTCGTGGACGTTTCTGCCGGTCCCATCGAGCGAGCCTTGGGGTTGAAAAGGGTGAAGATTCACACGGCGTCGACAAGCTCAGATGCGAAAATTGCAGGCCTTTTAGCCGCTGACGCCGATGCATTGCGCGAGCGCCTCGCCGTGAAGGCACGCGAGAGGATGAGCGGACTGTGAGTGGCCGGCACCGGCTGGGCAAGGACCGCGCCCCAGTTGATAGGGAAGGCTATCGCCGTGTGCACCGGCTGACGCCGCTGCTGCGCTTTTGGTCGGTTATCTTCGCGTTTCTGGCCATTTGCGTGCTCAACTTCAACGTGGAGATGCTCTCCGACATCGCGGCCTACCTACGTGGCGGGCACTGGAGTGACATTGGCCTTGGAACGCTCGCGGGGCTCGGCGGCTTCGTCGTGGTCTGCCTGGGTATTTGGTATGTCTCCGCTATTTGGTGGCGCAAGCTGGGCTATAAGCTCGGCCCCGATGAGGTGGCGCTGCGCCACGGCGTGATTTCCACGTCTTTTCGCTCCGCACGCTATGACCGCATTCAGGCTGTCGACGTGGTGGAGTCTGTCATTGCGCGGTTATTTGGTCTGGCTGCAGTGCGCGTGGAAACAGCCGGCGGCACGGCCTCTGTCATTGAGATTTCCTTTCTGCGCAGGCAAGAGGCCTTGGCGTTGCGCGAGGAGCTTCTGACCCATGTGCATAGCCGTTCGGCGGTGTCGGAGGCTGCCGGTTCCGAGGCGGTCGGGCAGGTAGCTCCGGCGGAAGAGCAGGGCTGGCAGCTGATTCCGGAAATCCCCGTCGGTCGCACGCTGGCGGCGGAGGCGCTGCGTTTGCCCACGCTGATTGCGGTTGTAGTCATGGCGATTTTCCTCGCTTTGCCGGATTTCCGCGCCGCCACGGTGCCCATCGTGGTGGGCTTTGTGCCCAATATTTGGAATCTTATCGATACCTCGTGGCGCTTCCAATCCCGCTACGACGGCCACGATGAGGTGCTCAACATCTCCTACGGCCTGGCTGACCGCCGCCGCCAGACCATCCGCCGTTCGCGTATTCACGCGGTGCGGGTTACCCAGCCGCTGCTGTGGCGCATGTTTGGCTGGTACGAGGTGCAGGTTTCCGTGGCCGGGTACGGCGCGATGGGCGGCGGCAAGCAGTCGGGCTCCACGCGCATCTTGCCGGTGGGCACGCGGGAGCAGGCGTTGCGCGTACTAGAGCTGGTCTCTGATCTTGATGCCGAGCAGATCGAGTACTACGCCCAGCCGGAGGGGCACACCCACCCCACCTATGTTTCCCCGCGTAAGGCCTGGTTGGCCTCGCCGGTGGATGTGCGTCAGCAGGCGGTCACGTTGGTGGGCGAGGACGTTGCCGTTGTGCACTCGGGAAGGCTGTCACGCCGGGTGATGGTCGTGGGCACCCCGCATATCCAAGAGCTGACGGTCCAGGCCGGCCCGCTCAATCAGCTGCTGGGCGTGCAAAACATTCGCTTCGATCTGGTCCGCGGCCCCGTGGGCATGGCGGGAAAGCAGCTCGCGCTTGCCGACGCCGCCGAGCTTCTCACCCGCCTGCGGCAACGCCGGCTGCCTTCGATGGAGCACGAGGCTACGATGCCGGCGCCGGGCGAGGCCGGCGCAGACTAAGCAAGACCGGCCCGCGCTTTCGTCCGAGGTTGGCGGAGGCTGTGCCGCAGTGGGCTGCAGCAGCACAGGAACCGCATCCGCTGGTGGGGCAGGAGTTGAGCGCTTCGGCGTTTAGCTCCCCGGTGGAAAGCAAATGCGAAATCACAAGATTGACCGTGCCGATTTCAAGGCCCGTTACGTGCGCGATTCCGGCGCGGGTGGTGGTGCCGGAGGAAATTGCGTCCTTTACCTGAGCAATGGGCGAGGTCATAGCAGCCTCAAGAGCTGGAAGGCGGCGACGGCCAAGGCCCACGCGGTGAATAGTTGCACCGCGAAACCGAAGAGTGTCCAGCGCCAGCCAATCTCCCGTTTCTGGGCAGCCAGCGTTGCCACGCATGGGGTATAGGCAAGCAGGAAGAGCATATACGCCCACACTGCAGCGTTCGTATTTCCGTCGGAGGCTGTGGCGAAGTCGGCGCGCACCTTCTCGCTTAAGGGGCTCGATGCCTGTTCTTCGGGTGCGGCGTCGGTGACGTCGTCTACTGCGTAGGTCTGCGACCACGTGGAAATCAGCGCTTCCTTGGCCACGAACCCCGTCACTAGCGGGCCCGCGAGCGACCAAGAATCAAAGCCCGCCGGGGCAAAGGCCGGAGCGATGCTGCGCGAGATAGCGCCATAAGCTGAATCCTCAGGAGCTGGCGACTTGTAGTCAGACAGGGAAACCCCACCAGCGCCTACGGGAATCGCCATGAGCAGCCAGATGACCACCACCGTGGAGACAATGATGCCGCCGGCAGTCTGCAAAAATCCCTTCAGCCTCGTCCACATCACCGACATGGCGAGGCGGAAGGTGGGAAGTTGGTACGTCGGAAGATCGATGACCAGCGGGTCCTGCGGCACAGTCCGCCACAACGTGCCGCGCAGCACCAAGCCCACCAGAATAAGCAAAGCGATGGAGATGACGTACATACAAAAAACGACGCTGCCGGCATGACCCGGGAAGAAGGTCTCCGCCAACATCACGAAGACCACCAACCGGGCAGAGCAGGAGGTAAACGGGATAAGCAGCGAGGTCATGATGCGATGCCGCGGCGAACCCAGCACGCGGGTCGCAGCAATGGCAGGAACGTTGCAGCCAAAGCCCACAACTATAGGTAAAAATGCCTTGCCCGGCAGGCCGATGGCGCGCATGAAACGGTCCGTAACCACTGCCGCGCGGGCCATATAGCCAGAATCCTCCAGCACGGCTAGGCACAAAAACATCAGCGCCATCAGGGGTGCAAAGGTAAGGACCATGCCGACGCCGCCAATAAGGCCGTCGACAAGCAAGCCCTCTACCAGCGGATGGTGAAGGCCGACTGCCTCCAGAAGATGGCGCGCTGCGTCAGAGATAGGTCCTGAGACCAGCGCCTCCAAACCGTCTTGCAGAGGAGCGGCCACCGTGGTGGTTATCTGAAAGACAAGCCACATCACCACGAGGAAAAGCAACGGGCCCGCTACCGGGTGCAGCGCTATCGCATCTAGGCGCTGCGAACGCGTGACCGGCTGGGACTGCGTGTGCACCGCTGCTTTGGTGGCGGCATCGAGATCCGCAAAACGGGCGTCGATGCTGGCGTCTTCGCGCAGGACTTGTGGCTCCTCAGTGAGGGAAACCTGCACCGTCTCACGCAGGCGCTCCAGTCCTTCCCGCCGGCGACCATCCACACAGGCCACCGGGATTCCCGTGGCTCTCGCGAGCGCATCGGCATCAACCCGCAAGCCCTGGTCTTGTGCCACGTCCATCTTGGTCAGTGCGATGCTGAGCCGGTAGGGAAGCTCTGCGAGCTGAAAAGCCAAGTTGAGCCCGCGTGCAACCGCAGACGCGTCGACCACGACGATGACGTGATCGGGGCGCTCGGCAGGGGCGGCGTCGTAAAGCATGGTGCGCGTGAGCGCTTCATCCGGGCTGAGCGGATCCAAAGAATAGGTACCGGGGAAGTCAATGAGATCGGCAACCTCGGCCGGGCAACACGAATGTGCAATATTCCATGCGCCGCGGCTGACCTCCACGGTCGTGCCCGGCCAGTTGCCGGTCTGCACCTTCGAACCGGTTAGTGCATTAAAAAGCGTGGACTTGCCGGAGTTCGGCGCACCCACCATGGCGATGATGGCAGCGCCCGCGGGAGCCAGCGCCCCGCCCGGATTTCCATGGCAGCTGGGCGTTACAGCACTCATCACTAAACCCCGATTGATTGCAGCGTCTGGCGGTCGATGGCGTAGCGGCAGGAGTCAACCGAGACGATGCGCGCGCCACCTGCCACATGCGCGCCGACGGTTAGGCATGCTCCCGGGCGGATGCCCAGCTCGCCCAAGCGGCGGGCCATGGCCGGATTATTCATGCAATCCAGGCATTCGGGGCGCAGGGTAACAGTAGAACCGACAGGCAGGGAGTAGGCCGAGTTGTGGGAGGTCGACTCGCCTGAGCGTATGTGCAAAGGCAACATGACTAGGCATCCTTTCAAATTCGGTTATAAAGTTACCCTAACCGAATGATGGTTTACCTAATCGTTGTGACAATTGTCCTAGACAGCGCCCTTAAACCCCAGCTGGCGCCAAGCCTCATACACGGCTGTCGACGCCGCGTTAGACAGGTTCATCGAACGGCGCGCCGGGACCATCGGGATGCGCACCTGCTCGGTGATACGTGGGTGATTAAGATGCTCTGGCGGCAAGCCGGTGGGCTCGGTGCCAAAGAGTAGGACATCGCCTTCTTGGAACTCGACGTCCGTGAACCACTTATCGGTATGCGTGCTAAAAGCAAACACGCGCGCGCCGGGCAGTGCGTCCATGCAAGCGTCGAAGTCCTTATGGATGTGCAGGTCAGCAAGGTCGTGGTAGTCCAGGCCTGCGCGCTTTAGGTGCTTGTCATCGAAGTTGAATCCGAGCGGTTCGATGAGATGCAGGGATGCTCCAGTGACGGCGGCGGTGCGGATTGCGTTGCCGGTATTGGTGGGGATCACGGGATTATCAAAGACGATGTGCAGCTGGCTCATGGGCATAAGTCTAGGATGGAGCGCATGAGCGCAACCAAACTAGATGGCAAGTTGTACCGTGACGAGATCTTCGCGGATCTGAAAATCCGCGTCGAGGCCCTCAAGGAAAAGGGCATCCAGCCTGGCCTGGCCACCGTGCTGGTGGGCGATGACCCGGGCTCGCACTCCTACGTGAAGATGAAACACCGCGACTGCGAACAGCTGGGAATCAACTCCATCCGCAAGGACCTTCCGGCGGATATTAGCCAGGAGGAGCTGGAAAAGGTCATCGACGAGCTAAACGAAGACGACGGCTGCACCGGCTACATCGTACAGCTGCCGCTGCCGAAGCACCTGGATGAAAACAAGATCCTGGCCAAGATTGATCCGGAAAAAGACGCCGATGGCCTGCACCCGGTCAACCTGGGCAAGCTGGTTTTGAACGAGGATGCCCCGCTGCCGTGCACCCCGAATGGTTGCATTCACCTGCTGCGTCGCTTTGGCGTGGAGCTGGATGGAGCGAAGGTCGTCGTCATCGGCCGTGGTGTGACTGTTGGCCGTCCGATCGGCTTGATGCTTACCCGCCGCAGTGAAAATTCCACCGTTACGCTCTGCCACACCGGTACCAAGGACTTGGCTGCCGAGACGCGCGCTGCCGACGTCATCATCGCAGCGGCCGGCAAGGCACATATGCTCAACGCAGACATGATCAAGGAAGGCGCCGCGGTTCTCGACGTCGGAGTTTCCCGCGTTGATGGCAAATTGGCTGGCGACGTCGCACCAGACGTCTGGGACAAGGCCGGCTTCGTCTCGCCGAACCCGGGCGGTGTCGGCCCGCTGACCCGCGCATTCCTGGTGTCTAACATCGTGGAGCGCGCAGAAAAACTGGCGGGCCAGCAGTAGATGGCCCCGGAGCTAAACCTCGATAACCCGCACGACGCCAACCTGCGGCCCTCCCGCCTACCCGCGTCCGTGCAGTGGGCGGCCGTGGGGTTATTTTGTGCCGCCGTTGCACTTTCTGCGGTTTTTGCGATTTCCGAGCATTGGCGTCGCGCCGCGGTAGTCCTTGGTGCAGGCCTACTTTGGCTTTCGTTGGTGCGGCTTAGCTGTGACTCGAAAATCGTCGGCATCCTCGCGGTCCGCTCGCGCCGTTTTGATGCGTGCTATACCGGCGTTATTGGTGCCGTGATGGTGTTTTTGTCGGTTTCAGTCGATGCGTTGGGGTCTTAGATGTAGTACTCGCTGCCGCTAAACGCCGTTTCCAACTCCAGTCCGTCAGGTGCCGAGAGCGTAAGGAAGTTACGCAAGATTCGGTCCATCTGGCGGGCTTCGGCCAAGAAAGCATCGTGGCCGACGGGGGAGACGATTTTCGCCATGGCCAGCAGGTTGCCGATGTTGCGCGAGATATGTTCCTGCTGGTGATACGGGTAGAGGATGTCCGTGTCTACGCCGACTACCATCGTGGGAACAGTCGATGTTGCTAGCGCTTTGTTGAGGCCGCCGCGGTCGCGGCCGACATCGTGGCGGTTGAGCGCCTCCGTCAGCGTTACATAGGAGCCGGCGTCGAAGCGGCGGGCGAGCTTTTCTCCCTGATAGTCCAAGTAGGAGTTGACCGCGAAACGCTGATTCCCCGTGCGGTAAGGGCCGAGCGGATTCTCGCCGCGTTGTGCTTGGACGCCGAAGCGCTCGTCGATTTCCTGTTCGCCGCGGTAGGTGAGGTGAGCAATCCGGCGTGCGGCGGCGAGCCCTTCGCGAGGCGTTTTGCCGCTTGCGTAGTAATCCCCGCCGTGCCAGAACGGGTCGCGCTCAATGGCAGAAATCTGTGCGGATTGAATGCCAATCTGCCAGCCCGAAGCCCGCGCGGATACCGCAATGACGCAGGCTGCGGTTATGGATTCCGGGTACAGCAGCGTCCACTCCAGCGTCCGTGCCCCGCCCATGGAGCCACCGATGATGGCACGGACTTGGGTGATTCCGAGGGCTTCTAGGAATTGCCTTTCCGCTCTCACCAAATCTCGAATCGATAGCGCGGGGAAGCGCGAACCCCAGGCACGGCCGTCGTCGGGATGCGCGCTGGCGGGCCCAGTGGAACCAGCACAGCCGCCCAGTGCATTGGTGGCGATCACGCACCATTTCCGCGTATCCAAAGCCTTGCCTGGGCCCAGCAGGTCGGCCCACCAGTCGGCAACGTTGGAATCGCCGGTCAGTGCATGCTCGATGAGCAGGACGTTATTCTTGCCGTGCGGGTCACCGGCGAATTCGCCCCACCGCTGATACGCAATACGCACCTCGGGAATTTCAGCGCCTGCTTCAGTACGCAGCTTGCCGACGCCGACTTCTTCGAGCTCACCTTCACAAGCCAAGTTGGGCACAGTCATGGCGACTTCTTGATTAGATGGCCGCGAAGCCGCGCTCGAGGTCAGCGATGATGTCATCGATTGCTTCGATACCAACGGAGAGGCGAATCGTGGCCTGGGTGATGCCAGCTACCCGCAGCCCCTCCTCGTTGGATTGCGAGTGGGTGGTGGTAGCCGGGTGCACCACAAGCGAACGGGTATCGCCGATGTTGGCCAGATTGGAATGCAGCTTGAGGGAATCGATGAACTTCCAGGCGGTTTCTGTGGCCGCTGCGGGTTCGCCCGACTCGGTGGCCACTTCGAAGGAGAGTACCGAACCGGTGTATTGGTAGCCGAGCTTTTCCTTGGTGGTCTTATACGGGCTAGATTCGAGGCCGGCGTAATTGACCTTGGCCACCTTCGGATGCGCCTCGAGGAATTCCGCAACTGCCTGGGCATTTTCGTTGTGGCGCTGCACGCGCAGCTCCAAAGTTTCCAGCCCGGTCAAGGTCAGCCAAGCGTTGAAAGGCGAGACTGCCGCACCCGTATCGCGGAGGATGCCAGCGCGGGCGCGTAGCGCGAAAGCTGGTTCGCCGAGGTCTGCGAAGCGTAGGCCATGGTAGCTTTCGTCGGGTTCGGTGAAGAACGGAAATACCGGCTTGCCGTCGCGCTGAACGGTCCAGTCAAAGGTGCCGCCGTCGACGATGACGCCACCGATGGCCGAGCCCGAGCCGGAATAGAATTTGGTGGTGGAGGCGACAACGATGTCCGCGCCGAGCTCTAACGGGCGTGCCAGCGCCGCGGTAGCGATGGTGTTGTCCACAATCAGCGGCACTTGGTTTGCGTGCGCTACCTCAGTGATTGCCGGAATATCCAGCACATCTGCCACTGGGTTGCCGAAGGTCTCTCCATAGAAGGCCTTGGTATTTCCGCGCACAGCGCACTGCCATGACTGCGGATCATCGGGATTCTCGACCAGAGTTACTTCAATGCCGAGACGGTGCAGCGTATGGGTAAAAAGGCTATTCGTTCCGCCATAGAGGCGAGGGGAGGCCACGATGTGGTCGCCCGCGCCAGCCAGCGTTTCGATGGCGGCGGTTTCTGCCGCCTGCCCAGAGGCAAAGGCCACTGCGGCTACGCCGCCTTCGAGCGCCGCTAGACGACGCTCGAGTGCGTCCACCGTGGGATTTGTCAGCCGGGTGTAGATGGGGCCGGCGTCGGCAAGCGCAAAGCGAGCGGCGGCATGCTCGGCCGAATCAAAGACGTAGGAGGTGGTTTGGTAAATCGGAATGTTGCGGGAGTTGGTGGAGCCGTCGAGATCCTGGCCTACGTGCAGGCAGCGGGTAGCGAGGGCGAGGTTTTCAAGGTTGCTGGTGTCGTATTTTGTAGCCATGAGCAAAGACTAGACCAAGCGGTTCACAATGGGTATGGATGTGGGGAAAATTTGACGTTTGCCCAGCAAGTGAAATGAATAAAAACAGACAAAGCGGTCGGCAGGTAGCCGACCGCTAGTCGCGGTGTGGGTTTAGCGCGAGTTTATTTTTGGGAGCCTGAGCGCTGGTGGATGAGGTACCAGCCGCCTAGGATGCCGCCGAAGAGTAGAAGGGCAGCCGCAATGAAGACCATTGCGACCGTGACGGTTTGGTGTGGGTCGTTCAGAAAAATCATCGAAACAATCGCCGCAAGGAAGATGGCGGCAAAGAGGGTGATTAGCCAGTTGCGCTTGGTGTGCTCTGCGAAAGTCATGCTTAAAATAATACGACAAAATCCGAATTAAACAACTTTCGAGGCTGGGGTTGGTGGCGTTAGCCTGTATGTACTCTGATTTTTGTAGCGCTTTGCAAATGGTGATCGAATTAACATCGTTGGGAAATCGCTTTAAAGATAAAGCAAATCGGGAGGTGCGGTCGACGTGCATTATTGCGTTTTACTTGGGGAGATATAAAAATTAGCTGAAAGTCAGCAATGGGGGAATGGTCTAGCTATTGGCGGATGTCAACCTTCCGTATGACCGCCTTTGGGGAAGGTGGGCGCGTGCCCAGCTATTTAACTCTAGTTTTTCCGTCCATAATCGGTGTGGGTGCCTTCTGACTCGGGACACCTTGGCGCGCAGCCTAAGCGTCAGCACATTGAGAAGACAGGAAAATATATGTCCACCACTACTAGCCACGAGGACCGCCGCAAGCCGGTCCTTAAGCTCAGCAGCGTGTGGGTGCAGGGCGTCGCCTTAGTCATGATCTTTGGCTTTCTAGTCATGGGTTTCTTGGCGTACCGCACTTACAACGCGTCTATGCCTCTTCCGGAAAAGATTGTTTCCGAAACCACCGGTGAGACCATCCTGACCAAGGATGAGATTCTGAACGGTCAGGCTCTCTACCAAACCCGCGGCCTGCAGCAATACGGCTCCGTCATGGGACACGGCGCCTACTTAGGCCCTGACTACACGGCGGAATACCTCCGCATGTCTTTGGATAAGGCACGCGAGCTTAACGACGCCAACGGTTATCCCGATTTCATCTCCTCAGACGCGACTCCAGAAGAAGCAGTCCAGCAGGAGTTCCGTACCAACCGCTATGACGAAGCAACTGGTGTACTGAAGTGGACCGATAACCAAATCGCTGCTTTCGAGTCCAACAAGGACTACTACGCGAAGTACTTTGGCGAAGACTCTCATAACAAGGGACTTCCATCTGAGTTCATTACAGACAAAAAGCAGATCAACAACCTTGTTGGTTTCTTCGGTTGGACTGCATGGGCTTCTGCGGCAGAGCGCCCGGGCCACGATTACTCCTATACCAACAACTGGCCGGCTGAGCCACGCGTGGATAACGGCCCGACCGCAGACCTCGTGGTCTGGTCTGTGCTCTCGCTCATCGCGCTGATCGGCGGCACCGGCCTTATCTTCGCGATTTATGGCCGTTGGTCTAAGTCCATTGGTTGGCACGCAGAAGAGGCGCCAAACCTCGACTTCACCCAGCCGGGCGAGGTAGGTCTTAGCAAGTCGCAGAAGGTCGTGGCATGGTTTGTCCTTGTCATCGCATTGCTCTTCCTCATCCAGGCGCTCCTGGGTGCAGCCTCACAGCACTACCGCACGGAGCTAACCGGCTTCTTCGGTATCCCATTGCAGGAGATCCTGCCGTATAACGTCTCGCGTACTTGGCACCTCCAGCTGTCGCTGCTATGGACTGCAGGCGGCCTGCTTGCTGCCGGTATTTTCTTGGCCTCTTTCGTGGGCAAGAAGGAACCGAAGAAGCAGCACTGGCTGGTTTGGTTCCTGCTCGGTGCCATCGCGTTTGTGGTCTTTGGCTCCATGGCCTTCGAGTGGCTGTCCACCATGGGCTACATCAAGGAAGGCACCCTGTTCTCCCAGCAGTGGGAGTTCCTTGACCTGCCGCGCTTCTTCCAGATTCTGCTCACTGTGGGCATGTTTGTCTGGATTGGCATCATCTTCCGCCAGCTGCGCGGCCGCCTGAAGTACGAACACAAGTCCAATATGCCGTGGCTGTTCTTCTACGCCGGCATCGCCATCCCTGCTTTCTATGCAGTGGGTAACCTGGCTGGCTCCGAGACCCATATCTCTGTTGCCGAGTTCTGGCGCTTCTGGGTCGTCCACCTGTGGGTGGAGGACTTCCTCGAGCTGTTTACCACCGTGATGGTGGCCTATGTCTTCGTGCTTCTCGGCGTCATCCGCGAGAAGATCGCCCTCGGCATCATCTTCTTGGACATTATTTTGTACTCCACCGGTGGCGTTTTGGGCACTATGCACCACCTGTACTTCTCCGGTACCCCGGTTGAGCACATGGCACTTGGCGCTTTCTTCTCTGCTGCCGAGGTCGTGCCGCTGACCCTGCTGACCGTTGAGGCTTGGACCTTCATGCAGCTCGGTTCCCGTCAGCGCGCCTCCGGCGAACGCCCATTCCCACACCGCTGGGCAGTTATGTTCCTGGTTGCAGTTGGCTTCTGGAACTTCTTGGGCGCCGGCATCTTCGGCTTCCTAGTCAACCTGCCGATCGTCTCTTATTACGAGATCGGTACCGCGCTGACCGCAAACCACGCACACGGCGCAATGATGGGCGTATACGGCTTCCTGGCCGTCGGCCTGTCCGTGTTCGCGCTGCGCTACCTTATCCCGAAGGAAAAGTGGTCCGACAAGGCCATGGCGTGGTCCTTCTGGCTGCAGAACATCGGTCTGCTGTGGATGGTTGTTATTTCGCTGCTCCCGTTGGGCGTTATGCAGCTCTACGAATCCGTGGCTTCCGGATACGTCGAGGCACGTTCCCTGGGCTACATCACCGAGCCTGGCAACTTCATCATGGAGTGGCTGCGCATGCCTGGCGACGTCATGTTCTTAGCCGGCATCATCCCGTTCCTATGGATGGCGCTCAAGGGCGTGCTGTTTAACAAGGAAATCCCGACCATCGAAGAGCACCCGAAGGATCCGCTGTTTAGCATCATCGCGCCTGACGACGACGATCACGCCGGCGAGGTGCCCGTCGCGGGCGCTGCCTCCAGCGTCGGCCTTGTCTCCGGCGGAAAGGGTCGTGTGGATACCCGCGACGGCGCGCACAGCACTGGACGAGTGGCAGGCCGCCGCTATGGCTACATCGACGAGCGTGGCGCCTTCGTTGAAGAGCAAGCCCCGGACTCGGGCCGCGGCGATTCTGCAGCTTCTGGCCCACAGGACCCAGAGTTCGAATCGCGCACCAAGTGGGGCGGCACCTACCGCTCCGACAAGCGGGCGGACGGTAATCCTGGCCAGAAGAAGCCAAATCAGAATAAGCCGGATCAGAAGAAGTAGGGACACATAATGCAAGCTCCAGGAATCTTTACCCTCCTGGCGGTGTGCTACGGCCTGTTTCTTCTGGTTGTAGCGTGGGGCTTTGATGCTATGGCGAAGCAAACCGCCAACCGCACCATGGCTAACCGCGCTGGCACTTTCCGCTACTTGGAGGAACACGACGCCTGGCAGTGCCCTGAGGATCAGTGGCTTTGGCCGTCGAGCTTTGACCCGGAAAACCGCGTCATGCGTTACCGCGCCAACCCCACGGTGTGCAATACCTGTCCAGTAAAGGATGCCTGCACGGTCTCCCACCATGGCAGGGAAGTCACCCGGCAGCTCGACCCATGGCCACACTCCGACTCTGGTCGTTTCCACCGCGGAATTGCCCTCGCGGTGGCCGCTATGGGCTACCTGCTCCCGCTGTCGTCCCTAATTACCAACCACTCGCTGTCCGAGGTGCTTATCACCCTTGCCACCGTCTTGGTGATTACCGGTCTTGGTGTCTATCCGTTGGCACGCCACCTGTGGAATACACCATCGAATGCGCCGCAGATCGTCGTCCCCGAAATGGACAACCGTGAAGCCGAGCTGGCCGCCCAAATCGACCGCTATGGTTCGAAGTACGGCAAGTCCAGCCGTTATCGCTCGGAACGCAAGAAGGAAGAAGCTAGCTAATGTCAGCACTCGTTTTCTGGCCGATCGTCATCGGCATCATCGTCGCGCTCATCATCGTCTTTTTGATGTACTCGCTGAAAGTTATCAAACAGTACGAGCGCGGAGTGGCCTTCCGATTCGGTCATCTGCGTCCGCTCATGGAGCCGGGCCTGCATTTCATGTGGCCGGGCATCGATAAGCTCGAGCGCGTGGACCAGCGCGTGGTGACACTTACCATCCCGCCGCAGGAAATCATCACCAAGGACAACGTCTCCGTGCGTGTGAACGCCGTGGTCATGTTCGAGGTGACGGATTCGCTCAAGGCCGTGCTGGAAGTGGAAAACTATGCCGTCGCTACGTCGCAAATCGCGCAAACGACTCTGCGTAGCCTGTTGGGCCGCGCGGATCTCGATGATCTCCTCGCACACCGCGAAGAACTCAACGAGGATCTTGCGAATATCATCAACGGCCAGACCGAGCGCTGGGGCGTAATCACCCGCATCGTGGAGATCAAGGACGTGGAAATCCCAGAAATGATGCAGCGTGCCCTTGCCCGCGAGGCAGAAGCCGAGCGTGAGCGTCGCGCCAAGGTCATCTCCGCACACGGCGAGTTGCAGTCTTCCCGCGAGCTGCGAGAAGCCGCGGAGGAGCTGGGTAAGGCTCCTGCGGCTTTGCAGCTTCGTTACCTGCAGACGGTGCTGGAGTTAGGCGCAGACCAGAACTCCACCATCGTCTTCCCACTGCCGATGGACATCATGGGTGGCTTCATGGATAACCTCGGCACCTTCTCGAAGGGATTTAAGGATTTCAACGAGAACTTCTCGCAGCTAGCCGGCGCTAAAAAGGCTGAGGATAAGTAACGTCCTAGGCAGCCGCAGTAAACCGTTAGCGCAGCAACTAAAGGGTCACGTTCTATGCGTGGCCCTTTCGGCTTTTCCTGCACGCGGCTCAGTGCCGCCAGGCATGCTCGTAGGCAGGTTGGCTGCGCACGCGCATGAGTGCGCAATCAGTGCGAGATCCTACCCATTAAAGAGATGCGGCTTCTGCGACCGCAGCGAGTGCTAGCGCCAATTCCAAGTCGCTGAGGTGGCCAAAGCCCAATACGACTCCGTTTGGTGCTTTCTCTCCGCCCCAGTAATCAGCTAGTGCAGTAAGTCCGATTCCCTGTTCCGCTGCCCGTGTGACCACCGCTGCCGCTGGGCGTTCGCAGAGCAACACAGCGTGCAGACCACCGCGAATTGGTAGCAGCTCGACGCCAGGTAGCGTGCGGAAGGTGGCGGTGACTAGGTCACGGCGGCGTCGGTAAGCGCGGCGCATTTTGCCGGTGTGACGGCGCAGCGCACCGCTGGCCATAAACCCCGCCAACGCATCTTGGGTAATAGAGCTCACGGGCTGCCCAAAAAGCTGACGCTGCTGCACAAGCGGCTCGCGCAGGTGCTCCGGGACGACGAGATATCCACAAGCGATGGTCGGGGAGATCACCGAGCTAAACGTGCCCAACAGCGCCGTGTGCTCGGGCTCGAGGGCAGTCAGCGCGGGCAAAGGTTGGCCTACGTAGCGCAGTTCGGAGTCGAAATCGTCCTCAATGATGAGTACCCCCGTCTCCCGTGCCCACCGCACCAGCTCCGTTCGACGAGCAGCCGAGAGGGAATCGCCGTACGGATATTGATGGCTCGGAGTGACGATGAGCGCATCTAGGTCCGTTAGCGGAACACGCACACCCTCTGAATCGGTAGGTACTTCCACGAGGGTATGGCCTAAAGCCTCCGGTACCTTGCGCAGACTGGGATAACCCGGCGATTCCACGCCAATACGCAGCTGCTTAGCGACGCCCCGCAATAACAACGCAAGCCCCTCACGCGCACCGGCGGTGACGAGGATGCGATCCGGATCTACCGCAAGGCCGCGCATGTGGCGGAGGTGGTGACCGATTTCTTGGGTTAGAAGGGGAGCGTTGGCAAGCGCGGCGGCGTTGCGCCAGGCAGCACGCCATTCGGGGGTGATGAGGCTCGTTGTATCGGGTAGGCCGGGGGTTAGCTCCACCCGGTTGAGGGGCGGTGGGGTGTGCGATTTCGGGGCGGTCGCGGGGGCTTTGGTGGGGTGGAGGCGAGGATTGATGCGGGTTCCGGAGCCGGTGCTTGCGATGAGGTAGCCCTCGGCGATGAGTTGATCGAAAGCGGTTACCACAGTTCCGCGCGAGACGCCTAGCTGCGCCGATAAGGTGCGGGTTGAATCTATCTGCTCGCCTGGCAGCAGTGCGCCAGTGGCAACCATCTCGCGGATGGCTGCCGCAATCTGCACTGGCAGCGTCCGCGAATCGTCCGGGTCGAGGCCTAAATTCATATCCTCATCTTAAAGTGGTCTAATCCAAATGGCCTAGATTGGACCTTGTTGTGGACCACTTTATGCGGTTCGATGATCCGCATGGCTGAAAACAAGACTGAGAACAAGACTGAAAATAAGACGGAAAATACTTCCAAGATTGCAACCACCCGCGTCAAGCGCGGCCTTGCGGATATGCTCAAGGGCGGCGTCATCATGGATGTCGTTACCCCGGAGCAGGCAAAGATCGCCGAAGATGCTGGTGCTGCAGCCGTCATGGCCTTGGAGCGTGTGCCAGCGGATATCCGCGCGCAGGGCGGCGTCGCTCGTATGTCGGACCCAGACCTTATTGAGGGAATCGTTGATGCGGTTTCCATCCCGGTGATGGCAAAGTCTCGTATTGGCCACTTCGTTGAGGCGCAGATCCTGGCCGAGCTCGGTGTGGACTTTATTGACGAGTCCGAGGTTCTATCTCCGGCCGATTACGTCAACCACATCAACAAGTGGGACTTCGACGTGCCTTTCGTCTGCGGTGCTACCAACCTGGGCGAAGCGCTGCGCCGTATCACTGAGGGTGCTGCGATGATTCGTTCCAAAGGCGAAGCCGGTACCGGCGACGTCTCCGAGGCAGTAAAGCACCTGCGTACCATTCGTGGCGAGATTGCCCGCCTACAGCACCTGGATCGCGATGAGCTTTATGTCGCAGCCAAGGAGCTGCAGGCTCCGTACGACCTTGTCGCAGAGGTGGCAGAGACCGGTAAGCTGCCGGTCGTGCTCTTCGTTGCCGGTGGTGTCGCAACGCCTGCCGACGCCGCACTCGTCCGTCAGATGGGCGCCGAGGGCGTCTTCGTCGGCTCCGGTATCTTCAAGTCTGGCAATCCGGCTGCTCGCGCGGAGGCCATCGTTAAAGCGGCCACGCTGTATGACCAGCCAGCTGAGCTGGCGAAGATTTCCCGCGGTCTCGGCGAGGCGATGGTAGGCATCAACGTGGCTGACGTTCCGGCTCCGCACCGTTTGGCTGAACGTGGCTGGTAAGACAGATACGGCGGAAAAGGCGGATAATGCGGCGAAGCCTGGCAAAGCGCTGACGATTGGCGTGCTGGCCTTGCAAGGCGGCGTCGAGGAGCACGTGGCGATTCTGGAATCTCTCGGCGCACACGTAACCCGCGTGCGCTTGCCCCGGGAATTGGATGGCCTTGATGGCATCGTGCTTCCAGGCGGCGAGTCTTCCACCATCGACCGCCTTGCCCGCGCCTTCGAGCTCGCGCAGCCGCTTCGCGACGCCATCCGTGCCGGCCTACCCGTCCTCGCCACCTGCGCCGGACTGATTTACTTGGCCCGTGAACTGGAGAATCCGGCGCCTGGGCAACAGAGTCTCGGTGTACTTGACGTCGTCGTGCGCCGCAATGGATTCGGGAACCAGCGCTTCTCTGAAGAGCGCACTGTGCCCGTGCGCTTGGATGAGGAGGAGCTGGCTGTGGAGGCGTCTTTCATCCGCGCGCCTATCGTTACCTCGCATGGCACAGGGGTGGAAGTAATTGCCACCGTTCCTGAGAGTGACGGAACTCCAGTTGTCGTGGGAGTACGGGAAGACAACGTCATCGCTTTGAGCTTCCATCCAGAAGAAAATGGCGATGACCGCATCCACGCGCGATGGTTGGCAGGCTTAAGCGTGTAGCTATAAACCGTCAGATAGCTGCGAATTTGACCATCCTGGGCGCCAAGGCGTTGTGGCTGGTAGAAGGCCTGGGTAGCTTGATGGCTATGAGCCTTAAGACATACCTTGCAGCACTCAGCCGAGGCGTTGACCTCGTCGCTGAGTGCGAAGGCATGTCTGCCGCACAGCTGATTTCTTTAGGTGCCACGTCTGCTGATGCCGCCGAGCTTCTGGCGCTACACAGCACCTATTTTGGGCCGACGTCGTTTAGCAAGAAGCAACGCACCGCCGTTGCACACGCGCGAAACCAGCAGCATAGCCTGAGCACCCTGCGGCGCATCGAACATTTTGTTTCGCGAGTTAAGAAGAAAGTCGCGGCGTGGAATTTGCGCGTCGAACTCTGCGCGGCGGCGTCGCCAGAGGTAGAAAGGCTCGCGCGCAAACGCTTGAAGGAGATGCAGCCGCCGCGGGTAGCATCTGAACGTGCTACTTTGCGCCAGCACCCCAATGGTCTGGCCACGCTGACTGTCACTGGTTCTTCGATGGGAATTACGGATGTATTCAAAGGCATCGACCAGTCTCGCCCCGGCGCGAGCTTCTTGGAATCGCAGTCCGAGGGCGGAGTGCGCACGCAGGCTACCACGATGGTGGTAGTCCATCTCGAGGATTATTGCGAGCTGCAGCGCGGTAATGGTCGCGATGATGGCGATGTTATTTTGCGCACTACCTCCGGTGCCACAATGACTGGTGCGGAGTATCTTGAGCGTACTTTTTCCGGCGAGGGATTCGTTACCCTGATTAGCCGCGAGGAAGGGCCGGTGGATCTATACCGCATGTCGCGCTTTGCTTCGCCGAAGCAGCGAAAGATGTTGTCAGCAGAAAACCCCACCTGCGCCTGGCCGGATTGCAAAGTTCCGGCTGAGCGTTGCCAGATACACCACATCGAGCCTTGGGTCCACGGTGGCGAAACCAACGTTTCAAATATGGTTCCGCTGTGTTCCTACCACAACGGTGTAAACGGCGATGACCCGAATGCGCCTCCCGAACGCGGGCGCATGCTCCGCATCGGCGGGCGGGTGGCATGGCAGCCACCGTACGAAGCTCCGCCTACCTTCGTTACCTAGCAGTAACCCAGCTGTAGTTGCCAGAACTAGCGCAATCGCTTGGGCGATTGCGCCTACACGCATGCCTTAAGCACCAGCGAGGCCGCGGCGCTTGAGCAGCGGCTCGACGTCCTTGTCTCGGCCACGCAGTTCGCGGTAGGTTTCGGTGAAATCGCGCGATGCGCCCTTGGACAAGATGAGCTTGCGGAATTTCTCGCCAGCTGCACGAGCTTGCTCGTCCGAGTCACCGGCGCCTTCTTCCTTGAACCAAGAAAATCCATCGGCGTCGAGGACCTCGGCCCAGAGGTAGGAGTAATAGCCTGCAGAGTATCCGCCGGCGAAGATGTGGTTGAAGTACTGGGAACGGTAGCGCGGCGCGATAAGCGGGTTGTTCAGCCCGGCCTTGGCTAGGGCTTGCTTCTCGAACTGCGCAACCTCCGCCGCCTTGAGGTCTGCGGTTTCGTCGAATGAAAGCGAGTGCCACGCCAAGTCCACAATCGAGGCCGCTAGGTATTCCACCGTGGCAAAGCCCTGGCCGAACTCGCTGGCTTCCGAAACTGCCTGCAAGAGTGCATCGGGGATGACCTCGCCGGTATCCACGTGGCGGGCGTAACGCTTCACCAGTGCCGGCTCCAATGCCCAGTTCTCATTAATCTGCGAGGGAAACTCGACCCAGTCTCGGGGGACGTTTGTACCTGCGAAAGTGGGGTATCGGACATCCGAGAGTAAACCATGCAGCGCATGGCCAAACTCGTGGAAGACGGTGCGCAGCTCGTCCAAGCTCAGCAGCGGCTGTGAACCATCGGCTGGCTTGGTAATTCCCATGACGTTCACGATCACCGGTTTGCGCTCCAGCAGACCTGCCTGACCCACAAACTCGCTCATCCATGCCCCGCCGCGTTTGGTGGGGCGGCCGAAGTAATCAGTGACAAACAGGCCGATGCCATTGTCCTTGTCCGTTGCGGGATCCTGGCCCTCGTCGAAAACCTCCCACACGCGCACGCCCTCGGCATATCCCTCCAAGTCATCGCGTGGGACAACCACGATGCCATAAAGACGATTTGCAGCAGCGAATACACCTTCCTCCAAGACCTGTTCGAGTGGGAAGTAATTGCGTAGTTCTTCCTCGTCCAGCGCGAAATCACGGGCACGCACCTGCGACTCCCAATATGGCCAATCCGCTGCGCTAAAGTCCTCATCGCGCAGGCTCGCTGCCTCGGCGAGCAACTTCTGTTCACCTTCTGCGTTGGCCTCAGCCGCAGGTGCTAGTTGGAAGAGCATATCGCGAGCCGCCTGGGCGCTTCCGGCAGTTTCTTCAGAGATGACATAGTCGGCATGCGAGGTAAATCCTAAAAGTTCCGCGCGCTCGGCACGTAGCTGTACGGCCTCGATGAGACCTTCTGCGTTTCCTTCGCCGCGGCGAGCAGACGCCTCATAAAGCTTCGCACGAGCCTCCGGCTGCACGAGACGGGCCTGCTCCGATTGCACAGTTGGCAGCTCTAGAGGAATCACGAAGCCTTCACGACCCAGAGCTTTTGCATCCGCGCTCGCGGAGGCCTTCCTCTCCTCCGGCAGGCCCTCCAACTCCTGTTCCGTGAGCTCCACCGCGAGTTTTCGGGTTGATTCCATCAGCGTTCGGCCGAATTCCTCAGACAGAGTCGAAAGACGCTGATTGATTTCCGAAAGCCGGGCCTTGCTTGCGGAATCTAAGTCCGCGCCTTTGCGAGCGAACGTACGCAGCAAATGAGCATATAGACGTTGGGATTCCTCGTCCTTGGGCGTGTCTACGCCCACTTCCTTCAAACGGGCGTAGAGAACCGCATTTTGATAGATCGCATCTTGATGGGCGGAAAGCTCTGGCCATAGCTGCGAACCGATGGCCTCCATACCGTCGGTGATATCGGTTCCGGAGAGATTCGCAAAGACAGCAATGACGCGTTCCAGGTCTTGTCCGGAGCTCTCTAGTGCTTCGACGGTGTTTTCCCACGTCGGGTCGGCGGGATTATCTACGATGGCGGCGATTTCGGCATCATGAAGCTGAAGAGCCTTGTGAAAAGCCGGGAGGAAGTGTTTTTCTTTAATCTCGGCAAAAGGTGGCAATTGGTAGGGCAGAGTAGACGGAGAAAGTAGTGGATTACTCATAAGTGAGCAATGTACCCAATAAGGGGCTGAAGCGGAGTGATTTGACTCTCACGCGACGTAAGGGAGTGAAATTTTGGTATGAGCATACACATGGAAGTAGGCGAAGCCGCAGAATTTCTGGGAGTCAGCGTACGTACTCTGCACTACTGGGAAGAACGCGGACTTGTTATACCGAACGCTCGTACGTGGTCTAACTACCGGCTTTATTCGGAGCAAGACATCGCACGGGCGCAAAGAGTTGTGGTCTACCGCGCTACGGGGATGCCGCTTAAAGATATAGCTGCGGCCCTGGAAGCGGGAGATAGTCCGGTGGAACACCTACGCCGCCAACAGGCGATGCTCATGGAAAAACAACGCCGCCTTGATGAACAAGTGCGCGCACTCGATGCCCTTTTGGAGGAAACCATGAATAACAACAATCTCTCGGTTTCGCAGATTGCGGCAGTGCTTGGCGATAGTTTCGCCGAACACCACGCCGAAGCCGAAGAAACCTATGGCGATACGGAAGACTGGGCTATCTCCCAGCGCAATGCAGCCCGCCGCAACGTGGCAGACTGGGAAGAGCTTAAGCAACGCCATGAAAAACTCGAGCGTGAGCTAGCCGCTGCTTGTACGGCCGGAATGGACCCCGCAGCGCCGGAAGCTTTACAGCTGGTAGAGCGACACCGCGAATTGTTAGGTGAGCACTTTCCGGTATCGAAGTCCAAACATGTGCTTATCGCGCGCGGCTACACCGCCGACGAGCGTTTCCGCGCTCACTACGATTCCCAGGCGCCAGGTCTTGCGCAGTGGCTCCAAGACGCGATTAACGCCGCCGCACACGCCGCGGGAATCGACCCAGACACCGCGCAATGGCGTTAGTGATGCTCAAACGCACCAAGCAAGCCTAAGCGCTGAGCTCAACGCAGTGCTGTACTCGAGCAACAAAAAGGCTCCCCTCCGTAAGAGAGGGGAGCCTTTTTGTTACGGTTTACTTCTTCAGGCCGTCAATGATCTCGTTGAAGGCAGCAACCGGGCGCATGACGGAGGAAATCTTTTCCTCGTCCGGTGCGTAGTAGCCGCCCAGATCAGCTGGGGAGCCCTGAACATCGAGCAGACCCTGCTGGATCTCGTCCTTCTTAGACTCGAGTGCCTCAGCAACCGGCTTGAAGGTCTCAGCCAGCTCAGCGTCTTCGGTCTGAGCAGCCAGCTCCTTGGCCCAGTTCAGGGTCAGGTGGAAGTGAGAACCACGGTTGTCGTTCTCGCCGACCTTGCGGGACGGGGAGTTGCCCTCGTCGAGGAGGGTCTCGGTGGCCTTGTCGAGGGCGTCGGCAAGCACCCCTGCCTTAGCGTTGCCGTGAGCGTTGAGCTCGTGGCGGAAGGACTCTGCCAATGCGAGGAACTCACCCAGGGAGTCCCAACGCAGGTGGTTTTCTTCCTCAACCTGCTGAACGTGCTTCGGCGCAGATCCGCCTGCACCGGTCTCGAAGAGGCCGCCGCCAGCCATCAGCGGAACCACAGACAGCATCTTTGCGGAGGTACCGAGCTCGAGAATTGGGAACAGGTCGGTGTTGTAGTCACGCAGCACGTTGCCGGTGACGGAGATGGTGTCCTCGCCCTTACGGATGCGCTCGATGGAGATCTTGGTTGCCTCGACCGGGGAGGCGATGGAGATATCCAAGCCCTCGGTGTCGTGGTCTTGGAGGTACTTCTCAACCAAGGAGGTGATGTTGCGGTCGTGTGCGCGCTCCGGGTCCAGCCAGAAGATGGTCTTCATGCCGGAAAGGCGAGCGCGGTTAACAGCCAGCTTGACCCAATCCTGGATCGGAGCATCCTTGGTCTGGCAAGCGCGCCAGATGTCGCCTGCCTCGACGTCGTGCTCGATGAGGACGTCGCCAGCGGAGCTAGTCACCTGTACGGTGCCGTTCTCCGGCACCTTGAAGGTCTTGTTGTGGGAGCCGTACTCCTCAGCCTTCTGAGCCATCAAGCCGACGTTCGGAACGGTACCCATGGTGGAAGGATCGAAAGCGCCATTCGCCTTGCAATCATCGATAACTGCCTGGTAGACGCCAGCGTAAGAAGAATCAGGGATGACAGCCAAGGTGTCCTGCTCTTCATCATTCTTGTTCCACATGTGGCCGGAGGTGCGGATCATGGCCGGCATGGAAGCGTCGATGATGACGTCAGATGGGACGTGCAGGTTGCTGATGCCCTTAGCGGAGTTGACCATAGCCAGGTCCGGACCGTTTTCGAGAGCAGCGTCGAATGCGGCCTTGATCTCTTCGCCATTCTCGAGGGAGTTCAGGCCCTCGTAGATAGCGCCGAGGCCGTTCTCGCCATTGAGACCAGCGGCCTCAAGCTGCTCGCCGTACTGTGCAAAGACATCAGCGAAGTAAGCGCGCACAACGTGGCCGAAGATGATCGGGTCAGAGACCTTCATCATGGTGGCCTTCAAGTGAGCAGAGAAGAGAACGCCCTCTTCCTTAGCGCGTGCAACCTGAGCCTTCAGGAACTCATCCAGAGCCTTTGCGGAAATGAAGGTGCCGTCAACAACCTCGCCCTTTAGAACCGGTAGCTTCTCCAACAGCACGGTCTCAGCGCCGTCCTCAGCAACGAGCTTGATGGAAAGGGTGTCATCCTGCTCCAGGATGACGGACTTCTCATTGTGGCGGAAGTCGTTATCAGACATGGTGGCCACGTTGGTCTTGGAATCAGCAGACCAAGCGCCCATCTTGTGTGGGTACTTCTTCGCGAAGTTCTTCACTGCGATGGGAGCGCGGCGGTCAGAGTTGCCCTCACGCAGCACCGGGTTCACAGCGGAACCGGTAACCACAGCGTAGGCCTCCTGCGCGTCCTCGTAATCCGGGACGTCGTAACCTGCAGCCTGCAGCTCAGCGATTGCCTTCTTTAGCTGGACGAGGGAAGCGGAGATGTTCGGCAGCTTGATGATGTTAGCTTCCGGAGTCTTAGCCAGCTTGCCCAGCTCAGCGAGGGCGTCTTCGACCTTCTTGTCGCCGAGGCGCTCCGGGAACTGCGCCAGGATGCGGCCGGCCAGGGAGATATCGCGGGTTTCTACCTCGATGTCTGCGGTGGAGGCGAAGGCCTCAACAACCGGCTTGAAAGAGTAGGTTGCAAGCAGCGGAGCTTCGTCCGTGCGGGTCCAGATAATCTTTGCCATGATTCTCCTAATTAAAACGTGAAAATGTTTCGACCTACCAGAATACCTACTTAGTATTCGCGGCGTTGACGACTACCCCTCAGAGACCCCACGCTTCCAATATCCCATGAAAGACACAGCCGAACGGGGCACGCCGGCCTCTTTAACCAGCAATCGACGCATACGCTTGACGACGCCGCTTTCTCCCGCAATCCACCAATACGCATCGCTTGCAGCGCGCTCGCCTAGTTCTTCACCGGAAGAGGAATAGGCGGGGGTTTCCCAGAGGATTTCGCGCTCCACGACGCTGCTTAAGGAGTTCGGTTGTAAGTCTTTATCGGCAGGGGCGGGAGAGGGAAGACCTGCGAGGTGGGCGAGGGCGCCGATAAGTGAGGCTTCGTCGTGCGGGAGGAATTCCACCTTGACACCGGCTGGAGCAGCGAGTGCTTGGGCATCCTGGAAGTAGGGCACCGCAATGTGCACAGTGCCGGTCAGCCCCGCCGGCCATTCGTCGAGGATGCGGGCGATTGCAGGCAGTGCGGTTTCATCGCCCAGAATGTGGATTTCGCGGGACTCGCCGGGCTGGAATTCGATGCCAGGGCCTGGGGCGTCGGTGGCGTGGGGAGCAATCACGTAAATGCTATCGCCGGGTTTGGCCGCGTGTGCCCAAGAAGATGCTGGCCCGGTTTGCCCAGGGGCAGTATGCAGGACGAAGTCGACGGTGAGGATGCCGTTTTCGCGGTCTAAATCGCGTACAGAATATGTGCGCATCGCTCCGCGGGTAGCCGGGTCGAGCTTTTGCCAGGAACTGAACCAATCTTCTGCGGCAGGCAGTTCAGGCAGGCCGGCAGGGCCGGGGATGATCAGCTTGATGCGCAGATCGTGGATCGCACCTGCAGGGCCCATTTCTTTCAATCCAGACAGGCGTACGCGTTGAAAGCTTGGCGAAATCCGCGTGGAGTCGACGACGGTCGCGCGGAATGGTTGATAGGCCACTTATTTCACCCTCCTTTTCCCAATCGGCATGACAGCCGGCAGCCCCGAGACTGGATCATCAACGATGACCGAGTCAACACCGAACACGTCGTGCACGGTCTGGTGTGTCAAAACTTCCTGCGGGGTGCCTTGAGCGTAGACCGTGCCATCTTTAACAGCGATGAGCGCATCGGAGTACCGGGCAGCCAAGTTGAGGTCATGGATGACCATCACGATGGTGGTGTCATGCTTTTCGTTCAAGTCCACCAGCAGGTCGAGGACTTCGAGCTGATGCTTGATATCGAGATAGGTGGTGGGCTCATCCAAGAGCAAGATGTCGGTGCGCTGGGCTAGTGCCATGGCGATCCACACGCGTTGGCGTTGGCCGCCCGAGAGCTCATCGATAGAGCGCTGCGCCAGGCTGGCGACGCCCGTCAGCTCCATCGATTCTTCCACAATTGCGTAGTCTTCCTGACTCCAGCGGCCAAGCAGCCCCTGGTGCGGAGTACGCCCGCGGCCGACGAGGTCCGCGACCACGATTCCGTCCGGCGCGATTGGTGATTGCGGTAGCAAGCCCAGCGACGTGGCGAGCTGTTTGGTCGGGATATCGGCAATCTTCTTACCGTCTAGGAAAATGTCGCCGCGTGTTGGCTTTAGCAGACGGGAGAGCGAACGTAGGAGGGTCGACTTACCGCAGCCGTTTGGGCCGACGATGGAGGTTATCTTTCCTGGGGCGAGCGAGAGGGATAGATCGCTTAAGATGTCGTGCTCGCCGTAGCTTAGGGTGATTTCCTGCGCGGAAAGTTGTGCTGATTGTTTCATTGTGGCGACGGTGTCCTAACGGTTGGTACGGGTAAGCAAATAGATAAGGAAGGGAGCGCCGAGCGCACCGGTGACGACTCCGACCGGATAGCGGGTGCCGAAGAAGTATTGTCCGGCCATGTCCGCAGCAAGAACTAGGATGGCACCGATGGCACCGGCGGGAGCGATCATCGAAGGTCCCTGACGGAAAAGCCGGGTGGCGATTGGCCCTGCCATAAATTCCACGAATGCAATGGGGCCTGTCGAAGCGGTGGCCACTGCGATGAGGATGACCGCACCGACAATTGCCGTAACGCGTACAGCGTTAAGGCGGAGGCCGAGTCCGACGGCGAGGTCGTCGCCAAGCCGTAGCACGTTGAGTTTGTGGCCGAGCATAACCATGACCGGCGCGATGACTACTACCGCCACGAGGAGGGGGAGGCCACGCTGCCAAGACATGGTGTTGAGTGAGCCCGTAATCCACCGTGTGGCCGTGGGCAGGTCATAGGACGGTGCTTTCGATAGCACGAAGTTCGTCCAGGCCTGCAAGATTGCGGCCATACCGATGCCGATGAGAATCAGGCGGGTGCCGGTAAAACCTGACTTGAGCGACGACAAATAGATGGCTCCGGCAACAGCGAGGGAACACAGCAGCGACTAAATCGAGACTGTGGTTTGGGAAGCATTGAAAAAGACGATTGCCGTAATGCCTGCGGCTGAGGCGCCGGAGGAGATGCCGATGATATCCGGCGAGGCTAGCTGGTTGCGCAGCATGGTTTGGAAGGTCACACCGGCGATGCCGAAAGCGATTCCTGCAGCCACGGCCACGGTGGCCCGCGGCAGGCGTAGTTCGCCGACGGTAAAGGAAGCGCCGGGAACGGTCTCTCCGAGTAAGACCTGGAGGATCTTCTGGGGGCCGTAGACGGTCTCGCCAAACATGAGTCTGGCGGCCCACAACACTACGATGAGAGCGATGAGCGCGCTAAGGCACCAGGCAAAAGAACGAGTGCGGGCACGGCGCTGCTGCTGGAGTGTTTGCATTAGAGATCACGCACCTTTGTGCGACGGACGATCCAAATAAACAATGGCGCTCCGATAAGCGGGGTGAGGATTCCGACGGCAATCTCGCTGGGGCGTGCGACGACGCGGCCCAAAGTATCGGCTGCGACGAGCAGGAAGGCGCCGGCGAGGCCGGTCATCGGCAGGAGAAGTCGATGGTCGGTTCCTAGGGCCATGCGCATCACGTGAGGGACGATAAGGCCCACAAAAGCGATGGGGCCGGCGAGCGCCGTGGCCGTGCCGCACAAGATGACTGCCCCGACAACGGAGATTAGGCGCGCACGCAGGACGTTGATGCCGAGGCCGGTGGCGACGTCGTCGCCAAGCGCAAGTGCGTTGAGCGCTGTCGAACAGGCCAACACGATGACAAGACCCAGCACTAGGAAAGGCAGGGCCATAGCGATATGCGGCCACTGGGCGCCGCCAACGGAGCCAATTTGCCAGAAACGGAACTGGTCCATGACATCGGTGCGGGGCAAAAGCACGGCGCTGACCAAGCTCGAGCAGGCCGCGGCTGTAGCGGCGCCGGACAGCGCGAGCTTTAGGGGAGTAGCGCCTCCGTGGCCTAGGGAACCGACGAAATAAACAAACGCCGCGGCCGCGAAAGAACCGATGATGGACACAATCATCGTCGGAACAGGGCGCGAGAGTCCGAAGAACGCGATACCCACGACCACAGCGAGGGAAGCACCAGACAGGATGCCGAAGATGCCGGGGTCGGCGAGGGGATTGCGGGTCATGGCTTGCAACGTGGTGCCCGACATGGCGAGTGCAGCTCCGACGAATAGTGCCAAAACGGTGCGGGGCACGCGCAAGTAGGCGGCGGCCTCACTGGCGGTGGCAGTGGAACCGCTAAGCGCTGAGAGGGCGTCGGATAGGGAAATCGTGCGCACGCCAAACATGACCGAAGCCACCACTGCGGCAACAGTGGCGGCCAATAGTCCGATGCTGACGGCGGTCTTTTTAGCCGTCATGGAATTAGCCCTGCAAACCGGAGTTCAAGCGCTCGAAGTATTTATCGATACCCCATGGAATAGAAAGCGGAGATTGGTTAGCAGAAGCACCGAGCGGGCCGTTGTCGAGGAATACAACGTGGCCAGCCTTTACGGCCGGAATTTTGCCCTTAAGCGGATCCTTTTGCATTTCCTCCAAAGTCTTCTTGTCATCTGCCGCGTTGCCGGAGGAGTAGGCCACGACGAGATCGACGTCGTTGAATTCTTCCGGCTTTTCGGCCGAGACCTCAACCCAGAACTGCTTCGCGTCTTCGGAGTTCTTCTCTACGATGTCCGGGGTTCCGAGACCGTGTTCAGCAAGGAAGCCCATGCGCGGATCCTCAGTGGTAAAGAAACCAATCTTGGAGGCGTCAGTGGTGCCGCCGAATGCGGTGAACAGGAGCTTCTTGTCCTTTAAGTCTGGATATTTGCTCAGGGCCTTTTCGGTTTGTTTATCGAGGTCGTCGACAAGCTTTTTGCCTTCGTCTTCCTTGCCGATGGCCTCAGCGTTCATCTCCACCATCTCTTCCATGGACGTAGCCCATGGAACATCGGGGTAGGCTACGATGGGAGCGATCTTGGACAGCGTGTCGTAATCTTCCTGCGTCAAGCCAGAGTAGGAGGCCAGGATGACGTCCGGCTGGGTATCGGCGACCTGCTCGAAGGGGATGCCGTCGGTTTCATCGAAAAGCGTCGGGGGTTCAGCACCGAGCTCCTTTAGCTTTTCTTCGGTCCACGGCATGATGCCGTTGCCGTTGTCATCGCCCCAGGTGGACTTGGACATGCCCACTGGTACAACGCCAAGGGCTAGGGGGGACCTCGTGGTTAGCCCAGCCAACGGTGGCTACGCGCTCAGGCGCCTTCTCGATAGTGGTCTCACCGAAAGCGTGCTCGATGGTGACGGGGAAAGCGGCCGAGTTCGCGTTGTCTGCAGAGGAGACAGACTCGTTGCTGGTCGATTCTTCGGACGAGCAGGCGGTGACGCTGAATAGGGTGGCTGCCGCTGCGACGGAGGCGATGATGCTTTGTGCACGTACGAGGGGGAGATCTCCTTGCTTGGTGGATCAGCAGTGATTACTGGATAAGGTATCCTGTTCTAACTTAGGCAAGCCTATTACACAACGACTATGTTGCGTAATTTCTGCGGTGTGAGCTTTGGCATAAAAGTCCGATGGTGTGGGAATAACCCAGTTCAGTCTCTCTGACTTACGCACACCGTCTGCCCCGCGCTAAGGTCTCCGCACGTGAAACCTGTCTCTTCTACCGCCGCGTCCGCCGATAGTTCGCGTCCCGATGCTTCGCCTGCCGATGCTTCGCCTGCCGATGCTTCGCGTGCCGATGCCTTGCTTGCCGACGCCGCACCCAAGCCCCGCGTCCCCCGCCAAACCGAGATTTCCAATGCCCGCCGTACACTGGTGACCCTCGCCCTTGCGCTGGGTGCGTTTTCGATTGGCACCACCGAGTTCGTGTCGATGGGCTTGCTGCCGCTTATCGCAGGTGACTTTGGCATTACGGAGGACGCTGCCTCGACGCTGATTTCGGTCTACGCGCTCGGCGTTGTGGTCGGTGCGCCGGTGATTTCTGCGGTAACGGGCAAACTCCCGCGCCGTCGACTGATCATTTTGCTAATCGCATTTCTTCTGGTTGGCAACCTGCTGACGGCACTGGCGCCAAACCTGGCGACGTTACTTATCGCCCGTTTTATTGCGGGCTTGCCGCACGGCGCTTATTTCTCCGTGGCTAACCTCTCGGCTGCGGCGATGGCGCCGAAAGGCGCTCGTGGTAAGGCGATGGCCGCAATCGGCATGGGCTTGGCCGTGGCCACGGTCGTCGGCGTGCCAGCAGCCCAAGCACTGGGCCAGAGCTTGGGTTGGCACGCGGCTTACTTCATCGTCGTCCTGCTCGCGCTGGCGACGATGATTCTGCTGTTTTTCCTTTTCCCACACATGACTCAGATGCCTTCGACGGATATCTCCACTGAGCTGGGCGCTTTGAAGAACCTGCAGGTATGGCTTTCTGTCATCATGGGCATCGTCGGCTTCGGCGGCATGTTCGCCGTCTACACCTACATCACCTGGACGATGACCGAAGTTGCGGGAATGCCAGAGCACTGGACCTGGGCGGTGCTGATGATTTACGGCATCGGAATGACCATCGGCAACGCTGTAGGCGGCGCGCTTGCTGACCGCAACACCGAATACTCCATCGTCTGCGCCCTCCTCTGTTTGGTTGCGACCTCGCTCATCTTCTTCTTCGGCGCCCACAATCTGTGGGTGGCCGCCACCGCGTTCGGTTTCCTAGCCTTCTTCGGCTCCGTCCTTATCCCATCACTGCAGCTGCGCCTCATGATTGTCGCCGGCGATGCCCAGACCCTGGCTTCCGCGCTCAACCAGTCCGCGTTGAACATCGCGAACGCCACGGGCGCGGCTTTGGGCGGACTCGTCGTCGGTGCGGGCTTTGACTACAACGCCACCTCGCTTGTCGGTGCGGTGCTCGCATCGGGCGGTATCGTTGTCTGGTTCATCACGCAGGTAACCGCCAAGCGAAGCGGTGTTTATAGCAAGATCATCGAACAAAGCTAGAGAGGCTATGAGCTCGCAGGCATCCACCGGCGCTGGCGGGCGCGGAGCTAGCCGCGGTGGCGGTTGCGGTTTGTCTGCTTGCGCGTAAGTAGACTGGCGCGCATGACTTTTACTATCGCAAGCGTTAACGTCAACGGAATTCGCGCCGCCTGCAAGCAGCGCAATGAAAACAACCCAGGCATGAATGCGTGGCTTGCTGAGACTGCGGCGGACGTCGTCCTCATGCAGGAAGTCCGCGCGAATTCGAAGGAGACGGAGAAGGCGCTTGCCCCAGCTTTGGAGGCCGGCTGGCACCTCGAGCAGGCAGAGGCTGCCGCTAAGGGGCGCGCGGGCGTGGGCATCTTGTCGCGCACGCCGCTTAGCGACGTCACCGTTGGCTTCGGTTCCTTCCTCGATGCCGGTCGCTTCATTGCGGCTACCGTTAAGGACCCAGAGGGCAAGGACGTTCGCGTGGCGTCGCTGTACCTGCCTTCGGGCGATACGGATTCACCAAAGCTCGATGAAAAGTATCTTTTCCTCGACGAGTTCTCGGGCGTGTTGTCTGAACTGGCAGAGGCTTACCCGCAGGCGGTTATCGGCGGTGACTGGAATATCTGCCATCGCGCGCAGGATCTGAAAAACAACAAGGCCAACGAGAAGAAGTCGGGCCACCTGCCGGAAGAGCGCGCTTTCATGGATCACGTCTTTGGCACCTTCCCGGACGACGCGCCGCAACCGAAGAAAGGGTTGGGCGATTACCTGGGCGTCGTGGAGTATGCGACCAAGACTGACTGGTCCACCCGCGTGCCGGGGGAGGAAGACGTCAAATGGTACGACGTTGCAAGGCGCTTGGCGCCAGAGGCTGATGGTCCATATACCTGGTGGACCTATCGCGGCCAGGCTTTTAACAATGACGCAGGCTGGCGCATCGATTATCAGGCGGCGACCAAGGACTTGCTCTCCCGTGCAGAAAAAAGCTGGGTGGAAAAAGCACCAAGCGTGGAGGAGCGGTGGTCGGATCATTCCCCTTTGCTGGTGCAGTATCGCTAAGCGGTGTTAAACTGACTCAGTCTTTAAACCCTTAAGTTCGTATACGGAGAACCTAATGACCCGCGCAATTATTTACTTCGTGCTCGGCGCCGTACTGCTCGGCCTGGGTATTTGGTGGTGGACCATCGTAGGTCCGTCCTTCGCCTTCCTGGCTCCTATTATCCTCCAGGGCGTCGGCGGCGCGTTCATGGTCGCTGGTTGGGCAGTTATGCTCGACGTTCATGCGCCAACCTCCCGCAAGCTTTAAAGCCTGCGCATCTTTGATGCCTCTTTCCCGCCTTTGGGGAAGGGGCATTTTTGATCTCTTGGGTGCGCGCTGCAGCTGCCGGGGTAGAGTGAATAACCATGAATGAGCAGAATCCATCCCGCGTACTGTCCGGTATCCAACCCACGGCTGATTCCTATCACCTGGGTAACTACTTGGGAGCGCTGAAGCAGTGGATCGATCTGCAAAACGGCTACGAGGCCTTCTACTTCATCCCTGATCTGCACGCGATTACCGTCGAGCAGAATCCGGAGGAGCTGCGCAACCGCACCGTCGCGGGCGCCGCACAGCTTATTGCGCTGGGTATTGACCCGGAAAAGTCCACGCTTTTTGTTCAGTCCCACGTTCCGGCACATACGGAGCTGACTTGGGTGCTGCAGTGCCTGACCGGTTTCGGCGAGGCCTCCCGCATGACCCAGTTCAAGGATAAGTCTGCAAAGCACGGCTCGGATCGCACAACGGTTGGCCTGTTTACTTACCCAATGCTGATGGCAGCCGATATCCTCCTGTACTCCCCGGACTACGTGCCGGTGGGCGAGGACCAGCGCCAGCACCTGGAGCTAACCCGCAACCTGGCGGAGCGCTTTAACAACAAATACGGCGAGGTTTTCCGCGTTCCGGAACCATTCATTCCGGAAGGCGCTGCGAAGATCTATGACCTGCAGGAGCCGACTTCGAAGATGTCGAAGTCGGGAGATAATCCGAAGGGCCTTATTAACCTGCTGGATCCGCCTAAGACTTCCGCGAAGCGCATCAAGTCTGCGGTCACCGATGACTTGGGCGTTGTAGCCTTCGACCGCGAGAAGCAGCCGGGCGTGTCCAATTTGCTGGTCATCCAGTCTGCGCTCACGGGCGAGAAGATTGATGCACTGGTGGAGAAGTACGCCGACAAGGGCTATGGCCACCTCAAGGTGGATACCGCCGATGCGCTAGAGGCGTTTACCACTCCTTTGAAGTCGCGCTATGACGAGCTTATGGCGGACCGCGGCGAGCTGGAGCGCCTGCTGGCTAAAGGCGCAGAGGCGGCTTCGGAGATCGCAGAACCGCTCGTGGAGAAGGTTTACGAGGCAGTCGGATTCCTCCCCCGACTGCGCAAATAATCGCTAGCTAATCTGCGCGGTGGTGGTGTGACACGCTAACCTGGGTAGTCCGAACTTATTTGTGAAAAACTCATACGTGAAAAGGACATGTTGCCCGTGGCTACCACCACCCAAACAGACTCTTCCAAGACGGACGACTACGGCATCGAGCGCGCCTACGCTGATGACCCAGGTCCGGTAGACAAGGTGCGGGATAAGTCGCCTTTTGTCGACCACATCATGCGCATGCTGGGCCGCTACGGCGAAAATGGCGGCAACCAGTTCGCCGCCGGCATCACCTATTTCTCAGTGCTGGCAATATTCCCGCTATTCATGCTTACAGTGGCAGGCGTCGCAACGGTCTTGGCGAACCGCCCTGACCTCATGCAGCAGGTCCAGGATTACATTTCCAACTCCGTATCCGGCGACCTTGGTGGCACCATCAACGAGGTCCTAGAAACCGCCATCGCCCAGCGCGGCGCGATGTACGGCATCGGTGGCCTTACCACTCTCTGGTCCGGCTTGGGCTGGATGAATCACCTGCGTATCGGCATTTCTGCGATGTGGGATAAGGACCCGAACGAAACCCAGGGCAACTTCTTTACCCAAAAATTGAGCGACCTTCTGGGCCTAATCGGCCTGCTGGTGGCGCTCATCATCGCCTTCGGCGTTACCGCCGCGGGCTCGTCCGGTCTTACTCAGCAAATCTTTGACAAGGTCGGCATCGCCTCTTTCCCGGGCATGGACGCCGTGATCTTCCTGGCCGGTATTGCCCTCGGCCTGCTGGCGAACTTCCTCGTGTTCTGGTGGATGATCGTCTTCCTTCCACGCACAGAGGTCCCTACCAAGTCCGGCTTGAAGGGCGCGGTAATCGGTGCGGTGGCATTCGAGGCCATCAAGCAGCTTTCCACCGTGATCATGTCTTCTGCCTCCGGCAACCCCGCGGGTGCGGTATTTGGTCCGGTTATTGTGCTTATGGTCATGATGTACCTCGTTTGGCGCGTCGTACTTTATGTCTCCGCGTGGACCGCCACCACCGAAGAATCCATGGAGTTGGCGGAGCCACCAGTGCCGGAGCCTGCCGTGATCCGCGTGCGCAATGAGGTCAAGAGCGGACCGTCGACTAGCGTGACCCTCGGTGCAGGTGCGGCGATGGGTGCTGTGGTTGCTGGCATCGCGGCACTGCTACGTCGGAAGTAACATTTCCCGTCCCCGACACTATAATTTAGGCTCTGATTTAGACTACTTATTATGACTCCAGAATCCTTCGCGCCGAACCTGTACGAGCACTTTTCCCTCGACCATCGCAGCACTTCCCGAGAGCTGGGAATCTTGCTTGCTGCCAAGGACGCGCGTCTGGAGCAGATGGGCTTCGAGCTTGGCGACGACCGCCGGCAAGAAGCACAGATTGCCCACACAATCTTGTCTAACCCGGAAAACCGCGCCACCTACGATCAGGGCTTGGAGGATAGTTTCCAGCCCACTTGGGCGCAGCTGAGTGAGCTTGCCGCTTACGGCGAGTGGCCGGCGCAAATGCAGCGCCCACAGCAGCCTTATGGATTCGCTCCAACCGCGCAGGCCCAGGCTTCGCCTTTCGATCCTTTCGCGCCGCAGAATAAGGCGGCCGCTCCGGCACCGTTTAGCCCGTATCAGCCAGCGCAAGTTAACGCCGAGCGCCCGTTGGGCAGCACCCGTGCGCTGATGGCTATTGCGGACCTCGTCCTATGCGGCATGGTTTCTACTCCGATTGCGGCAATTAGTGCGGGGGCCTCGGAGCTGTCGATGTCTCTTATCTTCGGGCTGTGCACGATTTTGTACTGCGTAGGCTTCGAAGTTTCATGGGGCGCAACGCCGGTAAAGAAGCTGTTGGGCTATGAGGTCCGTGACCGGACTTCGGGTGACAAGCTCAGCGTTGTCCAGTCTTTGAAACGGCAGTGGTGGCGCGTTGTCACCCTCGTTCCAGGGTTGGGTGGGGTAGTCAGCTTCTTCGCCGCGATTTTCTACGCCACCACTATCAATCAGGAAAATAGTTTACTCGGTGCGCACGATAACCTCGCTAACGCCGAAGTAGTGAAAAAGCAGCGATAGCGATAACCAGCAAGGCCACTGCTGCAGCGATGACCCAGCCGGCCCAGCCCTCGATTTTCTCGAGGGCTGATTTTTTAGTTTCGGGGGCCTGTTGCGTGGTCTGCGGTGCGGGGCGAGGAGTTTCTTTCTGCGGGGCGTCGCCAAGCTTGCCGACGCCCGAGCCAGCCGGGACTTTATACGCGGCGTCGAGAAGCATCTGCGCCTGCTGCCACGCGCGGAAGCCGTGCTCGACGGTGGTATCTAAGATGACGGCCTGCAGGCGGCGGCCATTGCGGTCGAGTGCGCCAACGAAAGTGTGGTGGGCGTCTTCGGTGTAGCCGGTCTTACCGCCGATTCCGTTGGGATCGTTTAAATAAAGGCCGTTGTCGTTCCATAACTCGTAGCCGGGCAGCTCGCCCCAGCCGGGAAATTTGACGTGTTCGGTATCGACGATGCGGGCGAAAGTCTTATTTTGGAATGCCGCGCGGTAGATGATGGAGATGTCTTCCGCGGAGGTGGACATGCCGGCTGAATCGAGGCCCGAGTAGCTTGCCGCGTGGGTGGAGCGGGTGCCGAGCTTCTTCGCGAGCGCGTTGACTTTGCGTAGGGCCTTCTCATCGCCGCCAACTTGGCCGGCGAGGGCGTGGGCGGCGTCGTTGCCGGAGGCCATCAGTAGGCCCTCGAGGAGTTGTTCAACGGTGTATTCGCCGTCGGGGCCGATACCTACGGCGGAGCCTTCGACGGATGCATCTTCCATGGTGGCTTTGACTTTTTTGTCGAGGGGGACTTCCTCGATGACCACGAGTGCTAGAAGGGCCTTGATGATAGAAGCCGGCCGGTAGCGGCCGTGCGGGTCTTTCATGGCGATGATCTCGCCGGTGTCTAAGTCGCTGACCATCCAAGCGGAGGCGACGACGTCCTTATTGAGATCGAATCTTGGGGCGGCGGTGACACCACAGCGCTGCGTGGATTCGACAGGCGGCAGGGGAGTTGGGGTGGGTTGGCCCGGCGCGAGACGCTCCGAGGTGGAGACAGGCTCTCCGGGGCTAAGCGAATGGGGGCAGTTATCGGTGTTCGGCGCTTCGGTGCGGATGGACGAGGATTCGGCGTCCGTGCTCATTTCTGCGGCGTCTGCGTTGGTCTCGGCGCCTTCAGCGTTCGACTCAGCGTTGGAGTCAGGTTTGGACTCTGCGGGTGCAAAGTCTTGGGCCGAGGCAAGCGGAGCACTAGCGACGAGGCAGGCGGAAGCGAGGACGGTAGCGATAACGTATTTCATGGCATGGAACATCTTAAGCACAGTGCCTAGGATGTGTCTTATGCATGACGCACCATTAATCAGCCCAGAAAATAAAGATTCCGCGCCGGAGCTTATCGCTCGTCTACCCAAGGTCGAATTGGATGCGGTTTTCGCGCCGGAATCTTTGCCCGCAGATAGCGCCGCCTTGACCGCGGCGATGCGCGAATATGTTCAGGAATTGGCCGCGGCGAACGTGGTGTATGCAGAGATTCGTTTCGACCCACAGGCATTTGCTTTTGGTGCGGAAGCCGCGCTCGAAGCAGCGACAGCCGGCCTCGATGTTTCCGGAATTGATGCACGCTTGTTGCTGACCAACGCCCCGCAGTCCGCCAGCGCCCGTTTGGGCTCGCAGGTCGTCGGTTTTGTGCTGGAAGGCGAGAGTGATCCGCAGGTTGTTGCGGACCTGCGCGCGAATTTCGTGCCTTTCGTTGTTGATGTTCGCGGCCTCGAATTCGAGGCGGTTGCTGCTGCTGTGCAGGCCGGTGCCACTCGTTTGGCGCATGCGACCCAGCTGCCGGATGATTTCTCCGCCGATCTTGAGGGCATCCAGCCAGGAACGGTCTCGAGTTGGATTCGGGATCGCCATCTGGCAGCTACCTTTGAGCCACTGTCTTTTGCGGAATTCAGCGACCATCCGCTGCCGCTGCTACAGCAGCTGGGCTTTACCTGTGCCGTAACCGCCGGTTCGGGCAATCTCAATGAGGTGTTCCTGGCCTTAACCGAGCACTTTGGCTACGGGTTGGAGGAGTTCTTCGATTTGAGTGTGAAGGCGCTGGAGAACTCGTTTAGCACTGAGGAGGAGCGTCAGCACTTGCTGGAGACTGTCATCCTTCCCGCATACGAGGAGCTTTCTGACCCTGAGCTTGCAGGACCGGACACCGAAGAGTCCGTCGCCTCGGAATAGTTCCCCGGAGCAGCCGGCGAAGTAATGCCAGCACAAGCAAAAGACCCTGCATCGTAAAGGACCCTGCATCTTGCGATGCAGGGTCCTTTCACGTTGAGGCTAGAAGCGGGAGAAACGCTTGATGAGCATTTCCTCTAGGCCCTTCCATGCCTCTGCGTGGTGGTTATAAGGCTTCGAGGGGACGTAGCCTGCGTGCTCGGTAGAGCCCAGCATGTAGCCCAAGTAATCCTGGAAACGTGGGTTTTCGAGCATGTAGGAGTTAATAGAGTCGTCGCCAGCCCAGTCTGCGGCGTCTGCGCAAACCTCGTAGCAGCGGCCCATCTGGTCTTGGTCGACTGCCTCGGGGCCCTTCTCGATATCGCGGGTAAGCCCGTTGAAGGTGTACTGATTATCCGGGTGAACGCTAAGCTCTAGCTCGCCGGCGTTGGCCGCGGAGACGAGTTCCTCCCAGGTGGAAACGCGGGCAAGATCATGCTCGTCGTTTTCCATAATCCAGCGAACGAGAGTCTTCGGGGAGTTGAAGGTGAAGATTTCGCCCCACTTGCCCAAGAACACGGGTTTGCCGTCTAGGTAGGTGCGCAGCGTATAAACCGACTTCATGTCTGCGGTGATTTTGACCGGATCGATGCCAGCCGCAGCCCATGGGGAGTTGTCATATGGGTCCGCTGCCGCCGCAGCAGCTTTGCGTGCCTCCGCCTTTTCTTTTCGTTCCTTCTCGGCCGCCGCGGTTGCGGTTGCGATGCGCTCTTCGGCTGAAGCGACTTGCGCCGAGTCTAACTCGGAAGAATCTACTACCTTGACGTTGGAATCGAGGTCTTCGATTACTTTCTTCCAGTTAGCAAGGATTACGCGGCCTACACCAGACCATTCGCTCATGCCTTGCTCGCCCGCATAGTGGTCTGCACCGCGCGGGACGTTGCGCAGGATGGAGTGGGAGGCGAAGAAAATCACGGTGTGCTCGGCGCCGGCTACGTTAGCGAGAGACTCGGCGACCTCTAGGCAGCGAGCAACCGCGCTAACGTTTTCGTGGCTGGGGCGGCCAGCTAGGTGCGCCGGCATTCCGATGAGATCGAAGACTTCCTTCTTCGCTGGGCTGACGCGGTCTTCGGCACGCGCATCGAACTCGGACCACTGTGGATGGTCGAGGAGATCATGGTGCTTTCCGGACTCCAGGTAGCACAGCATCTCTGCTTCGGAGTTGAAAACGAGGACTGATTCCGCGTCCCCCAAAAATGCCTGCCACTCAGAGCCATTCTGGCGCCACTTTGGCGCCCATAGGGTGTAGAAATCGCCCTCGGTCAAGGAGAGCTGGACTGGAACAATTGCGCGTGTGCTCATGGGCAAACAGTCTACCCAAACACTTTAGATTCGCCGTATTCGCATATCCCGAGTCCAGCGAGATGCTTTTAGCCGGTGGGCCGCCAAAAGCCCTTGAAGGCCATACCCATATTGCTGGTGCGTAACGGACTCGTCTCCACTGGGCTGCCAGCTTCAATCATCTCGCCGCCGCCTTTGTACATCGCGACGTGCCCGTCCCACACCACGAGGTCTCCCGGCTGGAGCTCATTTGCGCTGACCTGCCTGCCCACGGTCTGTGCTTCCGCCGTTCGCGGAATCTCCACGCCCGCCTGGCGCCACGCCCATTGGGTAAGACCGGAGCAATCGAAGCCGCCGCTACCCGTACCGCCCCAAACATAAGGCGTACCGAGTTTGCTCATCGCCGCAGCGACTGCGGCCTTGCCTTGCTCGCTTCCCGCACCTGCGCTGGAAGAACCCGCCGCCTGTGCTGCAGCTGTAGATGAAAGCCCGGCGACCGGCTTAACCTCGCTTGGTTTCTCACTATTTCCCGGCGCTATATGCGGCTCGGCAGGCTCAGAGCTGCGGCCATTGACAGTCTTTTCCACCGCGCGCCGGGCAATGGGCAATAGCGGCTGCGCCGCCGCCAACAGTTCGCTCAAAAGCTGTTTTAAGCGCGCAAAAGCCTGTGCCAGATGGGACGCGATCAAACCTTGTATGTGCGCCCGAGCTGCCGCATTGATTGCCGGGTTCGGAACGAGCATCCCCAAAGCCACGGGGGCGGCCTTGGTCAACAGCGAGATGCCAATACCAATGAGGTCGCGGCCTGCAGCTTTAATCAGTTGTTGCGCCTGGGATACCGCGTTTTCGATGGTGGTGCGGTCTTTTTTAAGGACATTCGCGGCGTCGAGAAGCTTGGAAGGGTCACCGTGTGCAATCTCTGCCAGCGCCGGGACAGTCTCTAAATCCGGGACCTTTGGCAGGTCTACCGCCGGTAGCGCAGGAGGAGCCATTTGCGAAATCTGCTTTACCGCTGCCTCAATCATGAAAGAACACCTCCCAGATGAGCGGCAGCCGCAGAATCAGCGGCGTCCGCCTCCTCTGCCATGGCTACCGACGCCGCGGCTACCTCTTCCATATCCGCGCGCAGAGATTCTGTGCGGGAGTTGAGGTTGGCAACGGCGTCACAAAGATGAGCACCAAATGCAGAAAGTGAACCGTCAGGTATATGCGGAAGTGGAGGAGTGGTCTCTTGCGTGGCGGCAAAAAGTTCGCGGGCTAGATGTCGGGTGAGCTCGGTATCAATCGTGAAAGTCGTCATGGTCATTTGGACTGCCCCAAAACCCAAACGGTTCCCAAAAGTTCTAAAGTGGGAAACCATGGACATCCACGTAGTAGATCACCCGCTTGCTGCTTCCCGCCTGACCATCATGCGCGATGCCCGCAGTGATAACTCCGCATTCCGCGCCGCCCTCAAAGACCTCGGAACCATGCTTGTTTACGAGGCCGCCCGCGAACTCGACGTCGAGCACTTCGATTGCGAGACCCCCGTGGCAACAGCCGAAGGCAGCCGCCTGCTCGACCCGCCAATCATCGTTCCGATTATCCGCGCGGGACTGGGCATGATTGACCCAGCTCTCGCCATGATCCCAGATGCGCAGGTGGGCTTCATCGGCATGGCCCGCAACGAAGAGACCCACGAGCCGGTCCCTTACCTAGAGGCACTGCCAGAGGATCTTTCCGGCCGCACCGTCTTCGTGGTGGATCCAATGCTGGCCACCGGCGGTTCCTTGCTGCATTCCCTAAAGCTGCTGGCAGACCGCGGAGCCACCGACATCACCGCAATCTGCATGGTTTCCGCGCAGGAAGGCGTCGATGCGCTGGCCAATTCTGGCCTGCCTGTGCGTCTGGTTACTGCCGCGATTGACTCGCACCTGAATGAAGACGCCTACATCGTTCCTGGTTTGGGCGACGCCGGTGACCGCCTCTACGGCCCGCGCAACATCGATTTCTAATCTGCGCTAGGCTAGCGGCCACGAACTACTTATGGGGGAAAGGAAAGATTCGTGGCCAACAAAACGTGGGCGTTAGTAGGGCATGACTTTGCGGCGCGGCTACGGGGGATTCGTGCACGGCGTCGCATGTCCCAACAGGCTTTGGCGGAAATCTCGGGGGTCTCGCGCAGCCAAATCTCAAACTTGGAGCGTACGGATAAGGCGCTGCCGCTGCGTGCGGATCCGCAGCTTTCAACGATGTTTAAGTTGGCATTCGCGCTAGAGGTGCCACCCTCTGCGTTGCTGCCCGATGCGGAGCACATGCTTGACGAAGTCACCCCGTTTGCGCCCGAGTATATCGACCGGCGTCGCTTCGCAGCGGCCGCAGAATTTTAAAGAAGAAAAACTGCACCAC
Source organism: Corynebacterium sp. HMSC06G04 (assembly GCF_001807365.1). Lineage (NCBI taxonomy): Bacteria > Bacillati > Actinomycetota > Actinomycetes > Mycobacteriales > Corynebacteriaceae > Corynebacterium > Corynebacterium sp. HMSC06G04. The sequence goes on from NZ_KV788628.1 coordinate 57,235, forward strand.
TTGGTATATTCCGACGCTGAGCTGCGTGACTACCTGAACCGCTTTGTCTAGTTGTAGACTTTGAGGTCAGTAGAAAAATTTTGGGAGGTGCCGAGTGATTTCCACATTCGTGAATGAGTGGTTCGACAATCATCGCGCGGAAGTAATTGCATGGCGCCGCCATATTCATCGGCACCCGGAAACGTCCAATAATGAAGTTGAGACCACCAACTTCATCGCCCGTAGGCTCGAAGAGTATGGGTTAAATCCGCAGCGTTTCCCGCAGACTGGCCTGATGGTTGATATCGGCCCTGATACCGAGCAGGGCCGTTTGGCCTTTCGCGCCGACATCGATGCACTTCCGGTTACCGAGGTCACGGGGTTGGAATACACCTCCGAAAACCCCGGCGCCATGCACGCCTGCGGCCACGACGTGCACACCACCATCGCTTTGGGGCTTGCGTGCGCTCTGGCGGATTTCGAGCGCGCGCATTCCTTGCCGTTGGGTGTACGCGTTATCTTCCAGCCAGCGGAGGAAGTATGGGTCGGCGGCGCCACGGATGTGATCGAGTGGGGCGCTCTTGAAGGGGTTAACTCCATCTTCGCGGTACACGTGGAGCCGAAGCTGCGCGTGGGCCGAATTGGCGTGCGTGCCGGGGCGATTACCTCTGCAACCGACGTCGTCGAGCTTGAGATCAAAGGCCCAGGAGGTCATACCTCCCGCCCGCACCTTTCTGCAGACGTCGTCTACGCTTTGGGCAAGGCCATCACGGAGCTGCCGGCCCTGCTGTCGCGCCGGGTGGATCCGCGGACGGGAACGGTCTTGGTCTTCGGACAGGTCAATTCCGGCTATGCGCCGAACGCAATGCCGGAGTCTGGCACGCTAACGGGCACGATGCGCACCGCGGACATCGTTATCTGGCGCGGCATGCAAGCGCTATTTTCGGAGCTCGTGGAGCAGGTATTGGCGCCGGTTGGGGTGGAACACGAGCTGACCTATCACCGCGGCGTTCCGCCCGTGCTTAACGACGACGTCTCTACCGCACTGCTAGCATCTGCCGCACAGGCCATCGACCCGCAGGCCGTCGTCCAGGCCCCGCAATCCTCCGGCGGCGAGGACTTCTCTTGGTACTTAGAACACGTGCCGGGCTCCATGGCGCGTCTGGGCTGCTGGTCTGGCGAGGGCGAGCAGCACGATCTACACATGGGGGATCTCAATGTCGACGAGCGCTGCATCGGTGTAGGCGTGAAACTTTTCGGCTCCGTGGTGGAGCAATTTACCAAGGTGCAGGAATAGGGGAGCAACCATTACACTGTCTTAAGGATTAGGTCCTTAAACACTCTATAAAGGAGCATTAGACAGTGACGAAGGAAACGCTAGACGCTGCAATCGAGGATGCCCCGCGCATCGTTATCATCGGTGGCGGCCCAGCAGGTTACGAGGCTGCCATTGCCGGAGCCAAGTACGGCGCACAGATTACCCTGGTTGAAGAGCAGGGCCCCGGCGGTTCTTCCGTCTTGCTGGACTGCGTTCCTTCCAAGTCCTTCATTGCTGGTGCAAACCTGCGCACCGACTTTCGTCGCGCTGAAGCCATGGGGCTCAACGAGCAGCTCGGCTCAATGCAGCTGAAGCTGCAGGCCCTGAACGAACGCGTGCAGGCGCTGGCCGGCAAGCAGTCGGCAGACGTTCGTGCAGGCCTGGGGAAGATCGGCGTCAACGTTATTGACGGCCGCGCGAGCTTCAGCGAGGACCAGCATGGGGTGCAGGGCGCGGCGCACAAGGTCGACGTCGTCAAGCGCGAAGGCGAAACTGAAACCCTCGAGGCAGACCTCGTGCTCGTGGCTACCGGTGCCACCCCGCGCATCCTGCCGGGCGCGCAGCCAGACGGCGAGCGCATCCTGACCTGGCAGCAGGTCTATGACTTGAAGGAAGATCCGGAGCACCTCATCGTGGTCGGTTCTGGTGTGACCGGTGCGGAGTTCGTTTCTGCTTTTGCAGAGATGGGTGTCAAGGTAACCATGGTGGCTTCCCGTGACCGTATTCTGCCGCATGATGACGCCGACGCAGCCGACGTCCTCGAGACCGTTCTGGCTGAGCGCGGTGTGGAGTTGGAGAAGAACTGCCGCGTTGAGACCGTTACTCGTACCGAAGACGGCAATGTTGTGGTCAAGACGCAGGACGGCCGCGAGATTCATGGCTCACACGTCATCATGTCCATCGGCTCCATCCCGAATACCCAGGAACTTGGCCTTGAGCACGTTGGTGTGGCTACTCAGAAGTCGGGCCACATCAAGGTTGACCGCGTTTCTCGCACCAACGTCGCGGGCATCTACGCAGCCGGTGACTGCTCCGACCTGTTCCCGCTGGCTTCCGTGGCCGCTATGCAAGGCCGCATCGCGATGTACCACGCACTTGGTGAAGGCGTTTCGCCGTTGCGTTTGAAGACTGTCGCCACGGCCGTCTTCACGCGCCCGGAGATCGCAGCCGTGGGCTTCACCCAGGCAGAAATCGAGGCCGGCGAGGTTTCCGCGCGCACCATTACGATGCCGCTGAACACCAACCCGCGCGCGAAGATGCGCTCGCTGAACCACGGTTTCGTGAAGCTGTTCTGCCGTGCTACCTCCGGCCGCGTTATCGGCGGCGTCGTCGTTGCACCGACCGCTTCCGAGCTCATCCTGCCAATTGCTGTGGCAGTGACCAACCAGCTGACCGTTAACCAGCTGGCTGATTCCTTCGCGGTCTACCCGTCGCTGTCCGGCACCATCACTGAGGCGGCACGCCGTCTCGTGGCTCACGATGACCTGGAGTAAGCGATCTTTCCTTTCTTTTGCGCCCGCCTTTAGCAACCAGCCTAGGGTGGGCGCTTTTGCATGCGTTGTTAAAAGGTGGAGTAGGAATGCTCGGCGGTGCGATTGAGTGAAACCTGGATGGGACGATCTGCTTGTGGAAGGGCACGCTGGGGACAATGTTCGCGCGGGCAAGCGGTACAACCAGGGCCGATAGGGGTGGCGGCGGATAAGTCTAGATTAAGAGCATCGGCGTAGACAATGCGGTCGGCCTCAGAGATATCGCAGCCTAAGCCCACGGCGAATTCCTTGCGAGGGGTTCCCCAAGATTTTGCGGTTCCTTGCACAAAGCGACCTATCCACAGGTAGGAATGGCCATCCGGCATGGCGGCTACCTGGCGGGTGATGCGGTTGGGCGTTTCAAAGGCGCGGTGGACTACCCACAGCGGGCAAGAACCACCCGAGCGGGCGAAGACCAAACCATCAAAGAGGCAGCCTAATGAACCGACATCAACCCCGGACCGGACCCTAGCACCACCCCTGACACTGTCCTCGATTCAGAAAGCACAGATACACCACTTCCGCGGACTTGACCCCGCTTTTCTAGCAGGCCTTCCGCGAAGAGGACGGTAAGTGCCTTGGCGGAGGTGGTCGGGTTGACGGAATGGAACGCGGAAAGCTCGTTGGTGCTGGGGGCGTGTTCGCCTTCTGGCAGCTCGCCGCTGATAATAATGTCTCTGATTCCTCCTGTCAGCTGCTGATAAATAGGCCGGGTGTCACTCATTACGCAGACCTCTGTGAAAGTGGCATAGAGATTCCCTTTCTGGTTTATGGGTTTACTACCTATGTGGGTAACCACATAACGGAAGGTGCCCACGGTCAACGGTAGATGTGACTGCGGGCTGAGTGAATCGGCAATTAGCGCTGGTTAAGACGGTTTCGTTGAGCGAATGTTCCGATGACAGTGCCAAGTAGAACTGCGATTATGGTTAATCCCATTGCTGTCCAATCGATGGCGAATAGAAAGCCGTCGCCAAGTAGAAAGCTAAATCCTGCTAAAGGAGCGAGACCGCTAAAGGTTCCGATTACTAGGGAGCTAAAACAGATAAAGCTTATGGCCCACGAAAGAGATTTGATGCTCCAATCACGGCTAAGCCCTAGATGGAAAAAGGCGGTATGTAACGCTTTCATACTGCTACTCAGTCCGCGTGAAACCACCAAGGCTATGGCAATAGCGGAAAGTAGAGCTGCCGTAAGGCTGATGTAGAACGATAAGGGGGTCTCGGTTTCGTAACCTTTGGAAAGCTGGATGTCTTCGGGCGGTATGCCAAGTTCGTTTGCGACTTTTGGCACACGTTCTGCCTTTTGGGCGGATAATCCGTCGAATACCCAGAGGGGTGAATTAGTAGGAAGCCCAAGCTGCTGAGCCGTAGCTTCTAAAACGACACCTCCAACTTGTCTGCCCCAGTAATGTCCAAAAGAACTCTCTTGGGCATCGAGGATGTGCGACTTTCCGCTTGAATCAGTGATCTGTGTGTGGGAGGCGTCGACAAGCTTTTCGTCGCGTACGAGAACGCCGCCGCGTTCAAGAGTTTTCCTTTCGTCAGAAGTTAGTCTTTCGTCGGTAAGCTTTTCCCAACTATCGATATCGTGAACGGATAGAACGCCAAAAGCTCCTGAGATATTGGGATCCATCGGTAGTCCTGCGGAAAGTCGCTGCACGGAAATAGGCTCGGGCAGGTCACCTTGGGCGACTAAAGAATTCTGTGCAGTTCCATTTACGGAGTCCGTCTCAGCTGGCAGAGTTAAGATTGCCTGGTCAGGTGGGACAATTGGTGCATAGGATTCAGCTTCCGAAGCGGTCATGCTAGCGGCCAGACTGCTGCTAAAAATGGCTATCCCAACCGTGCTGGATAATAAGCCCAGCCCAATAAGTGGAAGAAAACGGTGTGAACTCAAAAACCGCCGAGCAAGACGACTCGGTGACGTGGGGGCATTGCTTTTAATCGAAATAGTCAAAAGGAGCGCCACCGCAAAAGCGAGCGCCAACGTGGGGATCGGGGCTAGGGTTGTGAAAATTTCCGGACCGACTACCCCTGCGAATAGCACGGTTGCTAGTGCTATGCCGCACAAAGTGGGGATGATCCCAGCCGACGCTCTTTTCCATTTCGAGGAAAGCTTATGTTCAGCAGCGTGAGTTTTATGAAATCGTACTGGAAGCACGGTTGTCAGCGCGCTAAAAATTGGCGGAAGTACTGCGGAGACGAGCAGCAAGCAACACCACTTCCAGGGGAGTGCGAAATCTCGCCCGGGTACGGATCCCAGCTTTGCTAGTTGGTTCCTAAAGAGGTGGGGAATGAGTGCGCCGGTGACAATAGCGCAGGTTGAAATGGATAGAACTAGGAAAAGAAGACGGAGGTGAAAGATACTCCACAACTTCTTTCTGGCAATTCCGAGTTGATGTAGTGAAGTAGCTGGAGTTTTGAGTGCGCGGCGTTGAGTAGTCGTTAAGAAAGCGGAGAAGAACAGCGGCAAGACAAACGCAAACGCACCGAAGAAAAACGAGTATTCATCAAGGAGGCTTTTGGGAGGTTGTTCTTCCAGCGATTGCTTAGAGAGGTATGACAGTTTCACTGCCTCTTTGGCACTGAGCTCGGCATTATCACTGTGTGCAATGCGGTTCATTGTCTTTTCCAGTTCGCTCAGGTTCGAGGACTGGTTATCCAAAAGCATTGGGCGTGCTCCAACGCTTGATGGAGATACAGGTGAAGTAGTGAGATCCCAGGTACCTGGGGCCGCATAAACAGCGCTTGCCTTCGGCATAAACTCATTTGTGACGGTGCCGACCACGTTTACCTTGAGGTTGCTGCTAAAGGCACTGACCTCTGTTTCCTCGGAAATGCCGCTAGGCGTGGTTGCAACTATTTCCCCGGGTGAAGTTGGCCACCGCCCTGATTTCAAGGTTAAGCCGTAGCTGGAACCGTGGCTTTCCCAATCACCTTCTGCGTATGTCATCCTGCGACCGGGGTCAGCGTCCGTGTAGAAATCCTGCGATATAAGTTCACGAGAGAACCGTTCGGGATCTTCCGGTGAGGATAGGCAATCGTCGATTTTGTCGCCTAGAGCAAGTGAACAGGGTGCGTCTGCTCTCTGCTGGTTATCGCCTAGATTGGATGCGACGTGTTGCTCGACGGACATTGTCATAAGCATTGAGCTTGTGGCCGTTGCAGCAAGGAGAAGAATACTGAGCGCGGCTAGTGCGTACATAAGGCGCACTTTGGGTTGCTGCTTGGTGATTTTAAACAGAAGTTGACTAACCAAGTGACTTCTCCGCTTCTTGGTCGTTGTGCAGTAGGCCGTCGATCAGGGTGAAAGATCGCGTGCAATACTCCAGTACGATCGGATCATGGGAAGCGGTAATGATGGTCGTTCCTTCGCTAGCGAGTTTTTGGAACAAGGCGAATACGCTTCGCGAGTTTTGTTCATCCAGGGCAGCAGAAGGCTCGTCTGCCAATAGGACGGACCGTTTCCCGCTCAATGCACGGGCAATACCCACCCGCTGGCATTGCCCGCGGGACAATTCGTCGGGGTATCGAGTTTCTAACCCCTCGAGTCCTACCTGTTTTAGGAGGGATTCGGCCGCCGTTCGAGCTTCTGTAGCCTCGTATCCTGCCGCTGAGAGGACGAGTTGTACATTTTCTGCCGCGGTTAGCTCGGGAATGATGAGATCGGATTGGTGGACAACGCCAACAACCTCCCTGCGTAGTCGAAGCAAGTCCTTTTCGGACGCGGTGTCTACCCTGATTCCGTCAACCGTGATGGAGCCCGAGTTGACGGATATTAGTCCGGACAGGGCGTCCAAAAAGGTTGTTTTTCCTGAACCGCTTTTTCCGGAGATGGCAATGAATTCTCCAGCTTCTGCTTCTAAAGAAACTCCTTTGAGTGCGTGAGTAGCTTTAGGGCCGGAGCCGAGCGTTTTATGAACTTGGTGAATGCGAATATGGGTCATTTAATTCTGAAGTATTGAAGCTGGGAAGAAAGGTGAATTTCGTCCTTCTTCCCAGCTAACGATTGATTACTTAGCAGCCCCGATTGGTGCGCCAGGAGGTGAGGGTGTCGTTGTCCCACCAGCCCACATAATTGTTATTGGAAAATGGGGTCATGGTGTGGCACTTGCCGCCGCCATTGGCGTGCTGATACCAAGCGGCATGGCCTCCGGTGTTATTGATCCACGATGACGTCTTGTCATTAGCGTTGCGCGAAACATTCATAATTCCGATTCCTGGGCCACGGGATCCCAGGAACCCTCCGAAGTTCGCTTCATTGAAAATGCATACAAGGCCTCCGCCGCATTCACTTGCCGAGGCGTTGGCTGTCGGTACAGCGATACCGCTTAGTGCCGCGATAATAGCGCTAGCTGTAGCGAGTTTTTTATTCTCATTTTCTCTCCTTGTTAGAGACTGGTGGAATGTGCGCTGAGTGCGCACTAAGAAAATAACTCTCTGAATATAAATAGGAATTAATTAAAAGGAAACTTTCATGTAGAGAAGGTGAATTCTTCGTAAACCTAAGGTGGGGTCCGCTGAATCTTGTTGAGGAAAAAATTTGCAAGGTTTACAGGGGTCGTAAGTCTGTTGTTACTGGTCGAGCTGCAGAAATCCCCTAGGGCGTCACTCCACTGCTGGTATGTGTGGCGAATTCGGCGTAGAAAAGGGCAGACATTTTAGGGGCAGCTCTCTAAACTGAGATGCGGATCACCCGAGTGGAGACGCTGTATTTCAGCGCCTTCCGAGTTGAAAGGAACACAGAAGTGGCTAATCCCGCGCTTCCATCGTTCAAAAAGATTCTGGTAGCCAACCGTGGCGAAATTGCCGTGCGCGCATTCCGTGCTGCCTTTGAGACTGGGGCTAAGACCGTCGCGGTCTACCCTCGTGAGGACCGGAACTCCTTCCACCGCGCCTTCGCTGATGAGGCTGTCCGTATCGGTACTGAGGGCCAGCCGGTGAAGGCTTATCTGGATATTGATGAAATCATTCGCGCCGCCAAGAAGTCCGGGGCGGATGCCATCTACCCAGGCTACGGTTTCCTTTCTGAACGCGCGGATCTCGCCCGTGCGTGTGAGGACAATGGCATTAAGTTTATTGGTCCAACGCCAAGCACGTTGGACCTAACCGGTGATAAGGCTGCTGCGGTCAGCGCGGCGAAAGAAGCTGGCCTGCCGACACTGCAGGACTCCGAGCCTTCCACGGACCCCGATGTACTGGCCGGTTACGCCAAGGACTTCACCTTCCCGGTATTTGTCAAGGCCGTCGCCGGTGGCGGCGGACGCGGCATGCGTTTCATCGAGAACGAGGCCGAGCTCAAGACCAAGTGTGCTGAGGCTTCCCGCGAGGCAGAGGCGGCTTTTGGCGACGGCCACGTCTACCTCGAGACGGCCGTCATCAAGCCCCAGCACATTGAGGTGCAGATTCTGGCGGACTCCCAGGGCAACGTCGTACACCTCTTCGAGCGTGACTGCTCCGTGCAGCGCCGTCACCAGAAGGTCGTCGAGATCGCTCCCGCCCCGACCCTGGATCCGCAGCTGCGTGACCGCATTTGTGCCGATGCCGTAAAGTTCTGCCAGCACATCAACTATGAAGGTGCCGGCACCGTTGAGTTCCTCGTGGATGAGAAGGGCAACCACGTCTTCATTGAGATGAACCCGCGCGTGCAGGTTGAGCACACCGTGACCGAGGAAGTCACCGGCGTGGACATTGTGAAGTCCCAGATGCAGATCGCCGCTGGTGTCTCCCTTGAGGAGCTCGGCCTGCGCCAAGAAGAGATCGCCCTTACCGGCGCTGCTCTTCAGTGCCGTATCACCACTGAGGACCCAGCCAACGGCTTTCGCCCAGACACCGGCACCCTGACCACCTACCGCTCTCCGGGCGGCGCAGGCGTACGTCTCGACGGCGCAACCGCAGTCGGTGCGGAGATTTCCCCGAACTTCGACTCCTTGCTGGTCAAGATGACCTGCCGTGGCGCTTCCTTCGAGCAAGCAGTTGCTCGTGCGCAGCGTGCGCTCAACGAGTTCACCGTCTCCGGCGTGGCCACCAACATCGGCTTCCTGCGCGCCCTGCTGCGCGAGCCTGACTTCGTAGCCACACGCGTGGACACCGGCTTCATCCCGGAGCACCCAGACCTGCTCAAGGCTCCGCCGGCAGTGGATGAGTCCGGCCGCATCATCGACTACATCGCTGATGTCACGGTCAATAAGCCAAACGGCGAGCGCCCGACCAAGCTGCGTCCTTTCGACAAGATTCCTACCTTCGACAAGTCCCAGCCACTGCCGCGCGGTTCCCGCGATGAGCTGCTGGAGCTCGGTCCAAAGAAGTGGGCTGAGAAGATTCGTGCCCAGTCCGCGCTGGCTGTCACCGACACCACTTTCCGCGATGCGCACCAGTCCCTGCTGGCCACCCGTGTGCGCGGTACCGACTTGGTCACCGCTGCTGAGGCTGTCGCGCGCATGACCCCGGAGCTCTTCTCCGTCGAGGCGTGGGGCGGCGCAACGTACGACGTCGCCATGCGCTTCCTCAAGGAGGACCCATGGGTCCGCCTGGATCTGCTGCGTGAGGCAATGCCGAACCAGAACATCCAGATGCTGCTGCGTGGCCGCAACACCGTCGGCTACTCCCCGTATGCAAACGACGTGTGCAACGCGTTCGTTCAGGAAGCTGCCAAGTCCGGAGTTGATGTCTTCCGCATCTTCGATGCGCTGAACGACGTCACCCAGATGCGCCCGGCTATCGACGCTGTCCTGGAGACCAACACCACCGTGGCCGAGGTTGCCATGGCCTACTCGGGCGACATGTGCTCGCCGGGGGAGAAGCTCTACACGCTGGACTACTACCTGAAGCTGGCTGAGGAAATCGTGAACACCGGCGCCCACGTGCTGGCCATTAAGGATATGGCTGGCCTGCTGCGCCCTGAGTCTGCTTCCAAGCTGGTCATGGCGCTGCGCAAGGAATTCGACCTGCCGGTTCACGTCCACACTCACGACACCGCGGGTGGCCAGCTGGCTACCTATTACGCTGCGGCGCTCTCTGGCGCGGACGTCGTCGACGGTGCTTCCGCACCGCTGGCTGGTACCACCTCGCAGCCTTCGCTGTCCGCCATCATCGCGGCGTTCTCCAACTCCTCGCGCGACACCGGCATCGATCTGAAAGCCGTCTCCGATCTCGAGCCTTACTGGGAGGCTGTCCGCCAGCTCTACCGTCCGTTTGAGAAGGGCATTCCTGGCCCGACCGGCCGTGTCTACCGCCACGAGATCCCCGGTGGACAGCTGTCTAACCTGCGCGCGCAGGCCACGGCCTTGGGCTTGGAGGACCGCTTCGAGGTCATCGAGGACACCTATGCCGCCGTCAATGAGATGCTTGGCCGTCCGACCAAGGTCACTCCGTCCTCGAAGGTCGTCGGCGATCTCGCGCTGCACCTCGTGGGTGCGGGCGTCGACGCAGCAGACTTCGAGGCCGACCCGACCAAGTACGACATCCCAGATTCCGTCATCGCGTTCCTTCGCGGCGAGCTCGGTACCCCTCCAGGTGGCTGGCCACCGCTGCGCGACAAGGTCCTTGAGGGCCGCGCGCCTGGCGACGTCTCCGTCAAGCCAGTACCGGAAGAGGAGAAAGCTCACCTGGTCTCCGACAACTCTGACGAGCGCCGTGCGTCCCTGAACCGACTGCTCTTCCCGAAGCAGTTCGAGGAGTTCAATGAGTTCCGCCGCACCTTTGGCAACACTGAGGCGCTCACGGACACCGTCTTCCTCTACGGCTTGGAAGAGGGCAACGAGTACATCGTCCACTACTTCCCGGATGGCTCCAACGATCGTGCGGATCTCAAGACGATCACGCTGCGTCTCGACGCCCTCGGCGAGCCGGATGAGAAGGGTATGCGCAACGTTGTGCTCAACGTCAATGGCCAGATTCGCCCGATGAAGGTCCGCGACAAAAACGTGGAGTCCTCGGTGGCCACCGTGGAGAAGGCCGACCCGTCCAACGATGGCCACGTGGCCGCGCCGTTCGCGGGCGTGGTCAACGCCACCGTGAAGGCTGGTGACGAGGTCAAGGCCGGCGACCAAGTCGCCGTCATCGAGGCCATGAAGATGGAAGCCTCCATCTCCGCAACCAAGGACGGCAAGGTCGAGCGCGTAGCCATCGGCCAGGCCACCAAGGTTGAAGGTGGCGACCTCATCGTGGTCATTAACTAATCAGCTATAAGCTGGCAACAGAAGAGCGCCCCTTCCGCTGACCTTTGAAGCGTCGGCGGGAGGTGCGCTCTATTCTGCGCGGTTGCAACCTAGTGGGCGAAGTACTTGACCATGGTGGGCGCCTCCGAATCACCGGGGACGGTGATGTCTTCGAAGCCTTCGGATTCGTAGAGCTTGCGGGCACCAGGGTTCTCGGGGTCGACCCACAGTGCAATCGCGGGGGCCTCTTGGGCCTCAGCGAGGTCGCAAATGTTGCGCAGCAGGCGGCGGCCCACGCCTAAGCCACGGTAGCGGTTTTCCACCGCGATGAATAGCTCGGGGATTTCCTCCGGGTCAAAACGGGTTGCCCACTGGGATTCGTCGAAAGGCTCTGCTTCCGGGTTGCCCAGGTACGCCGCACCTTTGCGCGCACCGGTGTAGTAGCGCAGCCACGCACCGCCCATCGGTACGTTATGACTGGAAACGGCGATGCAGCCGCCGTCGACAAGCGGCGACCATTCGTCGATGTACAGGCCCACGTCTGCCGTGTGGAAGTCAGGGACGGCGGCCTCTTCGTCGCCTAAAACATCAGCGAGGAAGAGCAGACGAGACAGGTAGGTCCGGTCTGGCTCCTTGGCCAGCCGGACCACATACAAAGAGTCGTTGGCGGTCATTCCACCGACTCTAGTGTGCTATTTGATCTCCAGCAATGGGGCGCCCTTGTTGATCTGGGCGCCCTGCTCGACGCTGAGGCCAGTGACGGTGCCGGCCTTGTGGGCCTTGACTGGGTTTTCCATCTTCATGGCTTCGAGGATGAGCACGACGTCGCCTTCTGCGACTTCCTGGCCTTCTTCGACGCCAACCTTGATGACGGTGCCCTGCATCGGTGCCACGACGGCGTCGCCAGACGCGGCGGTCTTGGAACCAGAGCCGCGGCGCTTCTTGGACTTCTTGCGGGGTGCGCCGCCGCCCAGCAGGAGATTGCCTGGGAGTGCTACCTCGATGCGGCGACCGCCGACTTCGACGACGAACTTCTGGGAGGCTGCTGCCTCCTCTTCCTCTGGGGTTTCAACGTCGACGTAGGCAGGCAGCTCGCCCACCCACTCTTCCTCAATCCATTTGGTGTAGACATCGAAGGAACCGTTCTCGGCGCTAAACGCAGGGTCGTTGACAATGGCCTGGTGGAAAGGAATGACGGTCGGAAGGCCCTCGACGGTGTACTCAGCCAGGGCGCGGCGTGCACGCTGCAGCGCGGTCTCGCGGTCTGGACCCCAGACGATGAGCTTGGCCAGCATGGAGTCGAACTGGCCGCCGATGACGGTGTTCTCGCGCACGCCGGAATCCACGCGGACGCCCGGGCCGGAGGGCTCGCTGTAGGAAACGATGGTGCCCGGTGCTGGCATAAAGCCTGTTGCGGCGTCCTCGCCGTTGATGCGGAACTCGAAAGCATGCCCGCGCGGGGTGGGATCCTCGGTGATAGAAAGTTCGCCGCCCTCTGCAATGTTGAACTGCTCGCGCACCAGGTCTAGGCCGGTGGTTTCCTCAGAGACTGGGTGTTCCACCTGCAGGCGGGTGTTGACCTCGAGGAAGGAGATCAGTCCATCGGAGCCGACCAAGTACTCGACGGTGCCAGCGCCAAAGTAGCCAGCCTCGCGGCAAATGCGCTTGGCCGACTCATGGATGGCGGTGCGCTGCTCATCGCTCAAGAACGGCGCAGGGGCTTCCTCCACTAGCTTTTGGAAGCGACGTTGCAGGGAGCAATCGCGGGTGCCGACGACGACTACGTTGCCGTGCTGGTCAGCCAGTACCTGTGCCTCGACGTGGCGAGCCTTGTCGAGATAGCGCTCGACAAAGCACTCGCCGCGGCCGAATGCGGCGGTGGCCTCGCGGGTAGCGGACTCGAAGAGCTCTGCTACTTCGTCACGCTCGTAGGCGACCTTCATGCCGCGGCCGCCGCCACCGAAGGCGGCCTTGATGGCAATTGGCAGGCCGTGTTCGTCGGCGAAGGCTTCTACCTCGGTTGCATCCTTAACCGGGTCTGGAGTGCCCGGCGCCATCGGGGCGTCGGCACGCTCTGCGATGTGGCGAGCGGTGACCTTGTCACCCAAGTCGCGAATGGACTGTGGGGAAGGGCCGATCCAGATAAGTCCGGCGTCGAGGACCGCTTGCGCGAAGTCGGCGTTTTCAGACAGGAAGCCATAGCCTGGGTGGATGGCGTCTGCGCCGGACTTGGCGGCGGCGTCGAGAATCTTGTCGAAGACAAGGTAGGACTCGGCGGAGTTTTGCCCACCTAGGGCGAAGGCTTCGTCGGCAAGCGCAACAAATGGTGCGTCGGCGTCTGGCTCTGCATAAACGGCGACGGAGGCGATGCCAGCGTCGCGCGCGGCACGGATGACGCGGACTGCAATCTCACCACGGTTAGCAATCAACACCTTGGTGATCTTCTTGGTTTCAACTGCCACGGCAGGAACCCTCCTGATAAAAATCGTATTGGACTGTCCACTATTCTTGCACACAAAAACATGAGTAAACCATCAAGTTCCGGTTTTGCTCTCAAAAATACTCCCGCACCAGCGAGGATACGGGAGTAAATCGGCGTGTTGAACGGAGAAGTTACTTCTCGATTGGCATGCGAACCATGTTTCCCCACTCGGCCCACGAACCGTCGTAGACCTTCGTGGACTTGAATCCCAGCAGGAAGGTCAGCACGAACCAAGTGTGGGCGGCCTGCGCGCCAACATGGGAGTAGAGGATGGTCTCGGTTTCTGGCTCGAGGTTGCCATAGTTGACGCTGAGCTCAGAAAGCGCGCGGAAACAGCCATTCGGGTAAACGGAGCGATCCCATTCCAAGTTGGCGGCGCCCGGAATGTGTCCGTGGCGCATGGTGGTGCCATATGTGGACTCGCCGGTGGAAGGCTCGCCGCCGTACTCCTCAGGCGTGCGGGTGTCGACGAGCTTTGCTGCGGTCTCGCGCATCTGGTCTACAAAGACGCGGGAGGTGGCGTCGTCGCGTTCTACCTCTGGGTAATCGGACTCTGGGAAGTCTGGAACCGTGAAAGAGGTATCGCGCTCTTCGGTAACCCACGCGTCGCGGCCGCCGTCGAGCAGGCGGACGTCAGGGTGGCCATAAAGTTCAAATACCCACAGGGCGTAGGCTGCCCACCAGTTGGCTTTGTCGCCGTAGATAACAACGGTGTCTTCCCGCTTAATGCCCTTGTCTCGCATGAGCTGGGAGAAGGAGGTTGCATCGACGACGTCGCGGGTGAGGGGATCGAGCAGCTCGGTTTGGAAATTAATGCGCGAGGCGGTCGGGATGTGTCCGATGTCGTAGAGGAGGGAATCCTCGTCTACTTCGATAACGCGCAGGCCCTTGGTGCCGAGCCTAGCGGAGAGCCAAGGTGCGGAAACGAGGCGCTCTGGGTGCGCATATTCCTGGAATGGGGGATGTGGATCGAACTCGGCCACGGTCCGGTTTCCTTTCTAAATGGGGTTTATAAAAGAGATCTCTCTAAACACAACAACTCTAACGCTTGAGCCCTTAAATTGGTCACCTTGAGCTGAACATTGTGGCGTTGCATACATTTTCTTGCCGATTGTCGTGCCTCACAATCACTGGTTATAACAAGCCTGCAGGTCAGGTGCCTAAAATGTGTCTTGAGCGGCGAAAACGTATCGGGGTTAATGCGGGGTTAACAACCCAGCGAGGAGGTGCAAACCTGCGTTATTTTTAAGGTGTGGTGCGGTACAAAACGCTTCGTAAATCGCTCAAATACTGTCTGAAACACGAAGTGTCCACAGAAAGCCGCTGGCGTACCGGACCATCACCCACAACCCCCAAACGAAAGGGAATTGCTGTGCACAAGGCAATCGTCGTCTTCGAGGTCGAGGGCGGATCTGACAAGCAGCTCAACGGCCACCGCAAGGACACCATGCCCATCGTCGAGTCCATCAAGGACGCAGGCTGGCACTCTGAGGTCGTCTTCTTCCGTCCAGAGTGGTCTGAGCGCATCTTCGAGTACGTCACCGAAAACTTCGACGCTTATATCTCCCGCGTGAACCCGGGTAATATCCCAGGCGGCGAGAAAGGCTACTTTGATCTGCTGACCAAGCTCTCTGAAGCTGGCCTGGTTGGCATGTCCACTCCGTATGAGATGATGGCCTACGGTGCCAAGGATGCATTGGTCAAGCTCAATGACACTGAGCTTGTACCTTCCGATACTGCGGCATATTACGACGTTGAGTCGTTCCACGACACTTTCCCCACCTCGCTGTCTTACGGCGAGCGCGTGCTGAAGCAAAACCGCGGTTCGACGGGCGAAGGCATCTGGCGTGTCCAGCTCGAGGACAAGTCCCTCGAGGTAGAACCTGGCACCGCACTGCCGCTAGAGACCAAGCTTAAGTGCACCGAGGCAGTGGATAACCACACCGAGGTTCGCGAGCTCGGCGAGTTCATGGATTTCTGTGACCAGTACATTATCGGTGACAACGGCATGCTCGTTGATATGCGCTTCATGCCGCGCATCGTCGAGGGAGAAATCCGTATCCTCCTAGTCGGCCCTGACCCAGTCTTCGTGGTGCACAAGAAGCCGGCTGAAGGCGGCGACAACTTCTCCGCCACATTGTTTTCCGGCGCTAAGTACACCTATGACAAGCCCGAAGCTTGGCAAGAACTTGTAGACATGTTTGCCGAGGTTCGTCCGGTCATTGCAGAAAAGCTTGGCGGTGACAACATCCCGCTGATCTGGACTGCTGATTTCATGCTTGCCGACGGCGAGAATGGCGAGGACACCTATGTCCTTGGCGAGATCAACTGCTCCTGCGTGGGCTTTACTTCCGAGCTTGACATGGGCATTCAGCAGAAGGTTGCCGCTGAAGCCATCAAGCGCGTTGAGGCAAAACACGCTTAAGGTCTCCTCTTACTTTTGTAAACCCTGTTTCCCCGAAGGTGGTGGAAGCAGGGTTTTTATATGCCCCTTATAAAGGGAGTATTCCTCATTGGGCTGCCGAATCGTGCAGCGTGTTGTAGTTTCTTTTGTGCGTACTTAATAAATTGAAAGGAACGTCTCTCATATGACCAACCCAGACAAGTTCGGAGAAAACAACTCCGACCAGAATCCACAGCACGCTGCTGAGGACGCGATGAGCTCCTCTTCCTTCGGTAATTCCGACTTCGGCAACTCCGATTTTGGAAATTCTGATTTTGGCAAGTCTGACTTTGGCCAGTCCGATTTCGGTGCTTCTTCCTTCGGCGCTTCTGATTCCTCCGAGGCATCGAGCTTCGGCGGCGCGCACGGCACCAGCAGCGAAGAAACCGTGAACTTCGGTGAGACTTCCTCTGATTTCGGCCAGTCCGACTTCAACCAGGCCTCTTTCAACAGCTCCGACAATGCCCAGGGCTTTGGCTCTGAGAACGCTCAGGCTGCCAGCGCTTCCGCCGAGCCCGCAAGCTCTGCATTGGGCTCCCACAGCGCTGATAACGCAGGTAGCGCAAACGGCGTGATCAACACAGGCAATAACAATGCAGGCAATGGTTTTGGCCAATCCAGCTTTGGTCAGCCAGTTCCGCCGGCCGGCAACTTCAACCAGGGTGGCTTCAACCAGCAGTTCCAGCCGCAGAACCAGCCGCAGAACCAGCCGGGCCAGCAGAACCAGCAAGGCTTCGGTGGCTTCCAGCCACAGGGCCAGCCAGGCCAGCAGAACCAGCAAGGCTTTGGTGGCTTCCAGCCACAGGGCCAGCCAGGCCAGCCGGGCTACAACCCACAAATGCAGGGCTTCAACCAGTACCCGCAGGCGCCGAAGGATAACTTCTTTAAGTCCCTGTTTGACTTCAAGTTCTCCAGCTTCATCACCGTGAAGTTTGCATCCATCATCTACGTGATCGCAGTTGTGGTCGGTGTTCTGTCCTGGATTGGTGGCCTCATCGTGGCCGTCACGGGCGGCTCCTTAACCGGCATCATGGGCGATCTTGCAGGCTCGTCCTCTGCTGGCGGTGGCATGGCTGCAGTGATGATCCTGGGCCACCTCATCTTCGGCACCCTGGGTCTGCTGATTTACCTCATTCAGGTTCGCCTCGTGCTTGAGTTCTTCGTCTCCAACATCCAGACCACGGAGAACACCAAGAAGCTCGTCGAACTGGCAGAAGCGGATAAGTAAGCCCTTCACCTGCCAGCTAAAAAGCCTCGGCCTCATGTGCTCTTTTCAAGAGCCGAGACCGAGGCCTTTTAAGTTTTAGGTATTCGATTTAGTCGAGGAGGCGGGCTACGCAGTCTGGGTCGGCGTCGGAAAGCATCTGGCGGAGGCGGTCGTACTCGTCCTGCTCACCGATTGCCTGTGCAGCGTGCGCGAGAGCTGCGATGGCGCGCAAAACGCCCTGGTTCGGCTCGTGGGCATAAGGAACTGGGCCCCAGCCCTTCCAGCCGTTGCCACGCAGGCGGTCGAGGCTGCGGTGGTAGCCCGTGCGTGCGTAGGCATAAGCGGTGATGTAGGCAATCGGCAGGGCCTCGTCCTCGCGCAGGCGGGTTAGCTCCTGCTCCGCCAGCAGCGCCCACAGCAGTGGGGAATTAGGGTGTGCGACGATTCCGGCCTGTAGGTCGGAAACGGAATCCGCGCCAGGATCGGCGGGCAACTGGATAGGGGCAGGGGCTAGCATGTCTTTCATTTCCATGCCCGCAACCCTACCGCCAATCCGTTTGGTGGTGCAGATGGCTAGGGAATCTAAGCCGCGTTCCAGAAGTCCGAGACGTGCAAATCAAAGGAATAGAGCGCGCGGCGGACTACCGGCAGGGAAAGCCCAATGACGGAGGAGGGATCGCCCTCGATGCGGTCAATGAACCAGCCGCCGAGAGCCTCTAAGGTGAAGGCGCCGGCGCATTCCAAGGGTTCGCCCGTTGCCGCATAGGCGGCTATGTCACGCTCGGTGGCAGATGCAAAGAAGACTTTGGTACGGGAGGTCTCCACGTGGCGCTTTTCGCCATGGATGATGCAGTGACCGGTTAACAGCTCGGCGCAGTGGCCGGCTTGGGCGCGCCAGCGCTCCACGGTGGCCTGCTCGGTGTGCGGCTTGCCTTGCAGCTGACCATCTAAAAGCAGCATTGAGTCGCCGCCGATGACAACGTCTGCGGGGTAATCGGGCGCTACCTTTTCGGCCTTTGCGGTGGCAAGGGCTGCGACGACGTCGGCAGGCGGGGCGCTGCTTAGCGACGCCTCGATGGCCCTTTCGTCGACGTGTGCTGGGGCTAAAACGGGCTCAACCCCGGCCCCGCGCAAGATGGAGGCGCGGGACGGGGATTGAGAAGCGAGGACAATTCGCATGAATTCGGCTTCAACCTTGGCGCTTAGTAGTAGCGCACGTTACGGAACGCGGACGGGTTATAGGTCTGTCCCGGCTGGCCCCAGAGATCGCGGGTAGCGCGGGTATCTGCGGCCTTGGCGCGGGCATCGGCATCCAGCTGGGTCAAAACTGCGGAAAGCGCTGCGACTTCTTCGTCAGAGGGGTTACCCTTGAGGACCTTAATCAGAGGAGCAGTCATGGTGTTCTCCTTATTACAAGACGATGTTGCCGTGCTTCTTCGGCAAAGTAGGGACAATTTTACGTTCCAGAAGACGCAGTGCTTCGATGATGGAAGCGCGGGTCGCGGCGGGAGTGATAACCGCATCCACCAGGCCGCGCTCGGCTGCCTGATACGGGCTTAGATACTCGGCTGCTTCTTCCTCAGAAATCTCGAGCTCCTGGGCCAATGCAGCGGCGTCAGCAACTGCGATTTCGGCGGTCGGCCAGGCGTAGGACAAGTCTGCGCCCAGGTCCTTGGACCCGAAAGCGATGTAGCCGGTACCGTGCGCGCGGCCCACGATGATGCTGAGCTTGCCGACGCTCGCGGCGGAGTAGGCATGCACGAACTTCGCCAGCGCTGCGGTTTCCAGCTGCAGGGCAGGAGCATCCACGAATTCGAGGATTGGCGTATTGAAGGCGTCGCAGAGGCGGACAAAACGTGCGGCCTTGACGGAGGCGGCGGCGTCGAAAGTTGCACGGTTGGCGAGGATGCCCACGGTGCGGCCCTCGACGCGGCCGAAGCCGGTAAAGACGCCTTCAACTTTAGCTTCGAGCTCGAAGACATCGTCGCAGACAGCTTCGACGACTGCGTGCAGGTCAACTTCGCCGGAATCGCCGACGATGCTGTTGAGGGCTTCGTCATCCGCAGACATATTTTCTTCGACGGAGCCCACCATGAGCGGGGCATCCGTGCGGGGGGCCTCAGCGCGGTTATTCGCCGGCAGGTAGCTCAAAACCTGCTGGATCAAGGCGATCTCATTGGCTTCGGAGCTGGCGCTGAGATGACCGTCGGGTGCAATGGTGACGTCGGCAAGCGCGGCGACCAGCGAAGCATCCTTGGAATCGGCGTAGACCGCGGTGACCTGCGGGATAAGGCCAGACGCCGTGGTGGCGCGGGCCAGGATGCGCGCCTGCATTGCGGAGGAAACGATGCCTTCCTGGGCGCGGGGCTTATCACCGGCGATCATGGCTACGATGGGAACGCCGGTCTTAATGGCAAGGTCATAAAGCTTGGTGATCTTCTCGCCGTAAACCTCGCCCATGGTGCCGTCAAAGATGGTCGCGTCCTGTGCATAAGCGCATACCTTGCGGCCGCCTACCGTGCCATAGCCGGTGATAACGCCGTCGGTATAAGGGCGGTCATACTCGCGGCCGAAGTCGGTGGAGCGGTGACGCGCCAGTGCGTCAGTTTCGACGAAGGAGCCGGCATCGAATAACGCGGTAATCGCGCTACGTGCGGCAGGGACCTCGCCCTGTGGCGCTCGGGACTCGGTGAGTTTATTGCTCAGGTCCTCAATCTTGCCAGCGGTGGTCTTCATGTCAGTCATAGATATGCAGTCTACAAGCTTGGGCGCCATACGCTCACCTCGCGGTGAAGGCATGGCGCGAAATCATATGGCGCCCAGTGCTAGTCCCCAGTGCTAGTCCCCAGTGCTAGGAAGAACTCGAGCTTAGGCTAGAAAGCCCCCACGAAGATTGCGAAGATCCGTTTTCTTCAGGTTCGCCTGGGGAAGCGGAAGCATCATCGACTTCCGGAAGTTCCACGTATTCCGGAAGCGCCGCTGGTTCTTGAAGCGGCTGCTTGGCAGGGGCCATGTCAATTCCAATGTCCTTGGCAAAGATTACTCGGGTGCCGGTATAGACAGACTCAGCATTGGCGGAAAACTCAAACACGCGTGCGCCACGCAGTGAGTGCTGCGCTATTGTGCCGTCGCGGAGACCGTAGGCCCCAAAACCGGTGCCCGGGCCGTAGCCCAATTCGATGCCGTAATAGTTGCCCATGTAGGTGTTGATGTGGTCGTGGCCGCAGTAGATTCCGCGAATGTCGCCACGGGCCTGGGCCGCGGCATAAATACCAGAATTGAAGGCGCCTACATAGCAGTCTTCGTTCTTTTCTCCTTTGATTCCATGCTTCTCTACCGCTTTCGCGTGGTCAAGCAGACCGTTCTTGAGCGGGCCGCCGAACCACATGTCGCGGTGCTCATAGGTAGGAATATGGAAGAACATAAGCCCTTCGACCTGAGAACCTGTCGCCGCGGCCAGCGCATCCGACTGCTGTGCGTACCACGCAATCTGCTCTGGGTGAATGTAATCATAGGCCGGCAGATCTGCTGCATCTTGTCCACCGATGATCTCCGGGTGATAGCGGCCAGAATCGAGAAGCCAAAAGCTGAAGCGAGCAGTCGCGGCGTCGTAAAGCGCAAGATGCGTATTCGAAGCACCATAGCCGCCGGACGAGGCAGGCGCATTCCGGTTGTGGCGGTAGGAACGCACGAACTGTGTCATGTGCTGGTGGCGCACACCAGTGCCGCCCTCCTCTGCGGAATCTTCGTCGTGGTTGCCAAAGGTAACGGCCCACGGGATATCACGGCTTTCCATAGGCAGCACCACGTTATTGATGGCTTGGTAGACCTGCTTTGGGGTGGTTGGGCCGGCGGAAATGACATCGCCGTTGATAAGCACAAACCCTGGCTGTTCTGCGTCGAGAACGTGCTCCATGAACTCGATTGTGCGCTTATCGGTTAGGTGATCATCTTGAGTGTCATTGAACTGAATGACTTTAAAGGATCCGTCGGAATTGAATTCCAGCCGAGATGGCGTTTGATCGTCTTGCGAGGGTCTATCCAAGGGAAGCGAAGCATCTTGCGCGACTGCTGTGCTCCGGTTTGAAGCTACGGCTCCAAGTCCGAGAAGAGAGGCACCTGAGAGGAAATTGCGGCGTTTAATCTTGGACATAGTGGATTCCTAGTCTCCTTATTAAATAAGAAATTTTTGAAATACAGTTGGAGACTAAGGCGCTTTGGTATCCGGGCAATGGCCGCCAGATGAAAAATAGGAGAATAGGGAGAAACTATCTAGAGCGGGACGTTGCCGTGCTTGCGCGCTGGACGGGGGACGTTCTTGTCAGCGTAAAGGCGTAGGTTCCGAGTGATAGCACTGCGGGTTTCTGAAGGAAGGATCACTGCGTCTATTAGGCCGCGTTCTGCCGCCTTGTAGGGGTTTAGCATGTGGTCTTCGTACTCGCGTTCAAAGGACTTGGCGAGCTCTTCGACGTCGAGGCCTTCTTCACGGGCCTTCTTGAGCTCCTTGCGGTAGATGAAGCCGATGGCGCCGGCGGCGCCCATGACTGCGATTTGGGCGGTCGGCCACGCAAGGTTGACGTCTGCGCCAAGCCCCTTGGAGCCCATCACGCAATAAGCGCCGCCGTAGGCCTTGCGCATGGTGACAGTGATCTTCGGTACTGTGGCTTCGCCGTAGGCGTAGAGAAGCTTGGCGCCGCGGCGGAGGATGCCGTCGTGTTCTTGGGAAGCACCGGGCAGAAAGCCTGGGACGTCGACGAGCATGACGATGGGGATGTTGAAGGCGTCGCAGGTGCGGACGAAGCGCGCGGCCTTTTCGGAGGAATCGATATCAAGGCAGCCAGCGAAGACCTGCGGCTGGTTGGCCACGAAACCGACGGTGTGGCCTTCGACGCGGCCGAAGGCCACGACGACGTTTTCGGCGCGTTCTGCCTGGATTTCGAGGAATTCGCCGTCGTCGGTGATGGCTTCGATGACGTGCTTGACGTCGTAGGGCTGGGTAGGGGAATCAGGGATGATCTCGTCGAGAATGAGGTCATCGGCGGTTTCATCGCCGAGTTCTTCATAGGGCTCAAAAGGTGAGCGCTGGCGGTTATTGGAGGGGAGATAAGTCAAAAGGTCGTGGACCCAGTCGAGGGCTTCTTCATCGGTGGCGGCGGTGAAATGGGAGTTACCGGCGGATTGCATGTGAGTGGAGGCGCCGCCGAGTTCCTCCTGGGTGATTTCTTCACCGGTGACGGTCTTGATGACGTCGGGGCCGGTGACGAACATCTTGGACTTTTCCTCGACCATAACGACGAAGTCAGTCAGGGCAGGGGAGTAGGCGTTGCCACCGGCGCAAGCGCCCATGATGACGGAGATCTGTGGGACCACGCCGGAGGCCTTGACGTTTTGGTAGAAGGTGCGCGCGATCCAGTCGAGGGAGACTGCGCCATCTTGGATGCGGGCACCGGCACCTTCGTAGAGGCCGATGAGAGGACGGCCGGTGGTTACGGCAAGCTCCATGATTTTTACCATCTTTTCGCCGTAGACCTCGCCGAGCGCGCCACCGAAGACGGTGCCATCTTGGGAGAAGATACAGACCTCGCGGCCATCGATGGTTCCCCAGCCGGTAACGATTCCGTCGGTCAATGGCTTTTTCGCGCCCATGCCGAAATCGGAGGTGCGGTGCACGGCGAGCATATCGGTTTCGACGAATGAGCCTTCATCGAGCAGATAGTCAAGGCGCTCGCGTGCCGTCAAACGGCCAGCGGCGTGGACTTTCTCGTAGGCCTTTTCGCCGAGCGGAGCGGCGGCTTGCTCGCGGCGCCGCTTAAGTTCGGCGATTTTTCCGGCAGTGGTGGCAGCTTGCTCATCCTCGAGGGAGGTAAAATGTGAGGAAATAGTCATGTTTGAAGAGTTTAAAGAAAACCCTCGGGGTTTTACACCTTGAAACACGGGTGATTTCCCTCACAAAACTAGTTTGTGCTGCTAAGTGGTGTGGGGTAAAGAAAAGCGCCTAGCTTCCTTTTGTGGAAAAGCTAGGCGCTTTAAGGTTTGAGGCTGGGGAATTTAGGCTGCGAGGCCGAAATCCATGAGGAAGAGCTCCACCTCGTAGACTTCTTCGGTGCGCGGTGCGCGGCCCGCAATGGAGTTGAATACGGAAACGATGTCATCCGTCGTGGCCGGTGTGGTGTCACGGTTGACAAGCTCCTCGGTGACGAGGGCTTCCATGGGGGTTGCGTCCAAGGCGTCAAGGCCCGTGCCGGTGACGCTCTTGAATGTGGTTGCGAACGAGTTAATCAGTCCGTTGATGGTATTCATTGATGCTCACCTTCTTTCGATCTGGACAATGAATCTTCGGCCGCTGGGGGTAGGGAAAAGAAATGTAGTTAAAAACAAAGAAACTAGCGGACGAGCTGATAAGTACTTGATAGTACGCTCGGTCCGCTAGTTTAGCAACCTTTAGTTCCGTGTTAGTTAACTTTTCGTTAACTTAACGCTTGAAGAACTTTGGTTTAGGTTCTGTCTTAATGCTTGCTGGAAAGGCCCGGGAAGAGCTCAATTCCGAAGTAATTGTGAATCGAATCCTTAGCAATCCAAGAGATGGCAATCAGGATGATTACGCCCAAGACCGCGTAGACGGTCCAGCCCAAAACCTTCATCTGGGCGGAGGCCTCGGTGTCGCCGACGATGACGCCGTCGCTGTTGCGGATTGGGTCACCGGTCATGCAACGCATGCCCAAGGCGAAAAGGAGCGGGATGCCAGCGCCGAAGGCTAGTGCCAAGCCAGCGACGCGGGTGATGGCGACGAGAATTTCCATTGCGGTCATGGCGATTCCTACTTTCCTTGGGAGACTTCGTGAGCGGAGCTGGAAGCGTCGTCGACGACGCCGTGTACGCCATTCGCGGCGCCCGGAGCGTTGCCGGTGGCAACGCCGGCGGCAACCTTGTCGTGAGCCTGCATGGAGGAGTCAACAGACTCAGCATCAGCGTCCCAGTCGTCGTTGACGTTGGATGCATCCACTGGGTTGCGGCGAGCGCGCAGCAGGATTGCTGCGACCATGGCGAGCAAGATGATGGCGTCAACGATGGCGCCAGTCAGGGTGTTGGTTGCACCGCTAACCAGGCGTGCAATCCACCAGGTGGCGAAGCCGACTGCAGCAGCGCAAGGCAGGGTGATTAGCCATGCGGAAACCATGCGCATTGCAACGCCCCAGCGGACCTGTGCGCCCTTCTTGCCTAGGCCGGTAC
Organism: Corynebacterium sp. HMSC06G04; assembly: GCF_001807365.1. Classification (NCBI taxonomy): domain Bacteria; kingdom Bacillati; phylum Actinomycetota; class Actinomycetes; order Mycobacteriales; family Corynebacteriaceae; genus Corynebacterium; species Corynebacterium sp. HMSC06G04. The sequence goes on from NZ_KV788628.1 coordinate 81,584, forward strand.
CGAGGATGGAGCCGGTGGAAACGTGGGTGGTAGACAGTGCCATGCCGCCAGCGGCGGAGGTCAGGATGATGGCTGCGGAAGATGCCTCGGCGGCCATACCCTGTGGGGACTCGATTTCCACCAAGCCCTTGCCCAGGGTGCGGATGACGCGCCAGCCGCCAGACATGGTGCCGGCTGCGATTGCCACTGCACAGGCAACGATGACCCAGGTGGGGATGCGCTGGTCGGCATTTGCCTCACCGGCTGCGACGAGGGCTAGGAAGATGACGCCCATGGTCTTCTGTGCGTCGCCTGCGCCGTGTGCCAGGGAAACTAGGCATGCGGTGACGATCTGGCCGTGGCGGAAGTGCTCGTTCTTTACGCGCTCTGGGATGGTGTTAGTGACCCAGTAGACCAGCGCGGTGCCGCAGGCCGAAACCATGGCGGCAATGAAAGGGGATGCGATTGCTGGGATGATGATTTTGCCGGCGATGGAAGACCATGCAACGCCGCCGCTGCCGAGGGCTGCAAAGGCTGCGCCGATGAGGCCGCCGAAAAGGGCGTGGGAAGAAGAGGATGGCATTCCGAGGAGCCATGTAAATAGGTTCCAGAAGATGCCGCCAATGAGGCCGGTGAATACGACCATTAGGAGTGCTTCTCCATCGGTTGCGACAGAGAGATCGTAGGAATCAAGGTTGACGATGCCTTTTGCCACGGTTGCGGCAACGTGAACGGAAAGAAAGGCACCGAGCAGGTTGAGCAATGCGGAAATGGTGACTGCGGTAAATGGCTTTAGAGCGCCGGTGGCAATGGAGGTGGCCATTGCGTTAGCGGTGTCGTGGAAGCCGTTGGTGAAGTCAAAGGCAAGGGCAGTGACGATCACGATGGCCAAGATGATTAGTGTCGCTGTCACGGGCGCGACCCCTTTCCAAGGTTCTTCTCGAGCGAGGGAGCGTGGCGTGACGGCCGAGATTAAACTCGGCGACAGTGTCGCAACCGCGTTCCTAACTAACAACGGTATAGAGTAGACGCCTTATGGGGTTGGGCCTAATCTCTCAATGGTTGCCATGACCTTGGGTTTTACGCTTTATGTTCGGTATTTAAATCATTAGATAGCCGGTCTTTGGTGAAGATTCCCGCTGTATACATATCGCGTTAACCTATTGTTAACCCAAGACGGGGGAGTGCACCCCCGACTGATATTCATTTTCCGTTTAGGTCCTATTTATTCAGTCCTATTTATTCACTGGCTTATTGGTCCTCGATGGGCAGCCAAGCGTAGCCAAATGGCCCTAATTCCACCGGGCCCAGATCGACGGCGTCCGCGGTGAAGTTGTGCAGACACAGAAGGCCGCCCCGCTGGAACGCAAAGATGCCTGCTTCGCCCGTTTCAACCGCCTCGAAGGGGGCGCTTGCTAGCTCGGGGAAGGCCTTTCGCTGGGCAATGAGTTCGCGCACGGTATTGAGCAGCGATGTCGGATCCGTTTTTTGCTCTTCGACGTTGATCTTCGTGCCGCCCACGATTGGGCGGCGCGGGTGCGGGGCCGTGGTGAAGCCAGTGCCGTCGCCAGGGGCCCATTGCATAGGGGTGCGCACTGCGTCGCGGTCTGGAAGTGAAGGAGAATCCGCCATGCCGATTTCATCGCCGTAGTAGAAGAAAGGCGAACCCGGCATGGAAAGCAAAAGCGAGAAGAAAAGCTCAATCTTGCGCCGGTCATTTCCCAGAAGCGGAGCCAAGCGGCGGGCAATACCCACGTGGGCGCGCATCTGCTCATCCGGAAGGTAATGGCGATACATCAGCTCGCGGCTGGCATCGTCGACCATTTCGAGCGTCAGCTCGTCATGGTTGCGCAGGAAGGTGCCCCACTGGCAGCCGGCAGGTAGCTCGGGGATTTCATCCATGATGGCGTAGAGGGGGGTGGCGTCGCCAAGCGCAAGTGCCTCATATATGCGCGGCATCAGGGGGAAGTTGAAGACCATGTGGACGCGATTGCCGGTGCCGAAGAACTCCATGGTTTCTTTCGGCGGCTGGTTGGCCTCGGCCACCATGACGGCCTCCGGATAGTTCTCATCCATGAAGGCACGTAGCTTCTCGACGAACGCGATGGTCTCCGGAAGGGATTCGCCTCCCTGGCCATCACGCTCATAGAGATAGGGGATGGCGTCCAAGCGGAAGCCGTCTAGGCCCTTGTCCATCCAGAAAGAAACGATGCGGAAGACTTCCTCGTGGACGGCAGGATTGTCATAGTTGAGATCCGGCTGGTGCGAGTAGAAGCGATGGAAGTAGTACTGCTCGCGCACCTCATCCCAGGCCCATGTGGAATCTTCGACGTCGGTGAAGATGATGCGGATTTCGGGATACCGGTTCGGATCGTCTCCCCACACGTAGTAATTGCCGTAAGGGCCCGAAGGATCGCGGCGGGACGCTTGAAACCATTCGTGCTCGGTCGAGGTGTGATTGAGAGCGAGGTCCGTCATTAAACGCATGCCGCGCTTGTGGGTCTCGGCTACGAGCTGCTCGAAGTCTTCCATTGTGCCGTAATCGGGGTGGATGGCGTAGTAATCGGCGATGTCGTAGCCGTCATCCTTCAAAGGGGAGGCATAGAAAGGCGAAAGCCAGAGACAATCGACGCCGAGCCACTGTAGATAGTCAAGCTTTTCGATGACGCCTTGGAGCGTGCCGACGCCTTGGCCGCCGCTGGGACCCGCGTCCTTAAAAGAGCCGACGAGGGCCTGGTAGAAGATGGCGTTTTCGTACCAATTCATGCGAGGTCCTTTCTTTTTGCGCGCCAGAGTAGATATTCAATGGTGCACAGGCCGCCGGCCAAAAGACCGGGCCAGACGGCGGGAGTAACAGAGAAGAGATTGATTACTGCTTGGATTAAGGCAAGGAAGGCAAAGAAGCCAACAAAGCCTAGAGCAGTGTCCCACAATAAAGCCCGACGCATTAGCTGACTTTGAGGTTGAACGCGGTTCCGTCGGACAATTGGATGGCGGTAGCGCCTTCCTTTAATGCGCGAACGCTGGCGTTGTATTCCGTGGCACCATCAGTGCGCGCCGGGGAAAATTCAGCGACTTCGGGATTGCTAACCTCGGCAAAGAGACCTGTGGACTCGGTGATGACGAGGACCTCATCGATTTTTAAGTCGAAGGTCTGGCCAGATAGCTCCTCTGTGCTCAAGATGAGTGGGGCAGGCATGCCCACGGACTCAGCTTGGCTTGCTGCGACTTGTTCCTCCTCCGAAGGCGCGCACGCAGCGCTGGCTAGAGCTAGACAAGCAGAAATAGCGGCAAACCCTAAGTTTTTAAGCATTAGGCCTTCACACCTCCGGCGGTCAGACCGGCGACGATGCGATGCTGGAAGATGAGCACCATGATGATGAGCGGGATAGTGACGAGCGCGCCGGCGGCCATGGTGGCGGCATAAGGGTATTCGAACGCGGATGGGCCAGAGAAGCGGGCGATGGCTACGGTGACCGGCTCAGTGGAATCATTCGAGAGCTGGCGCGCCAACATGAACTCATTCCACGTGGTGATGAAAGCAATGATGGCGGTGGTAAACAGTGCCGGTGCCGCGAGCGGGAGCAGAACCAGGCGGAAAGCCTGGCTGCGGGAAGCACCGTCGACGCGGGCGGCTTCCTCTAGCTCCCAGGGTAGCTGCCGGAAGAAGCTTAGCAAGGTATAAACCGTCAGTGGCAGCGCGAAGGAAATATTAGGGATGATCATCGCGCGGTAGGTGCCGATCCAGTCGAGGTTGCCAAACATCTGGAAAAGCGGGGTAACCAAGGCGATGGCGGGGAACATGGAAGCCGCCAGAATCACGCCGGTAACGATGCCCTTGCCAGGGAAGTTATAGCGCGCCAAAGCATAAGCAGTAAATACGCCTACTGCTACGGCGATGGCGGTGGTGGCCAGTGAGATAACCAAGGAATTGCCGAGAGCGGCAAGGAAGTTATTGCCCTTATCAGTAGCCAGTGCATCCTGGAAATTCTCCAAGGTGACATGGGTAGGCCACGGCGTGGTGTCGAAAGTGTGGTCTTTATTGCGAAGCGCAGTAATGACCATCCAGTAGAAGGGCGCAAGCCCCCAGAACATGATGAAGATGATGCCTGCGTAGTGTCCGAACTTTTTCATTACTTGGCCGCCTTCCTATTCGCACCGCGCTTACTGCCAGAAACATCGGCCCCCAAGAAGCGAACCAGAATGAAGGCCACGACGAAGATGAGCAAGAAGATGAGTGTGGACAGCGCAGAAGCCGAGTTGAAGTTGCCTTGGCGCATATCCTCAACCACTAGCTGGGAGATAGTGGCAGTAGGGGCGTTGGAAGAAGCCGAAATCATGATGACAGGAAGGTCGTACATGCGCAGTGCGTCGAGCGTGCGGAACAAGATCGCAACCATCAGTGCCGGGCGCACCAGCGGCAGCGTGATCTTGAAAAAGGTTTGTACGCGGCTTGCGCCGTCAACGCGGGCTGCGTCGTAGACATCCCGCGGAATCATCTGCAGACCGGCCAAGATAAGCAGGGCCATGAAAGGGGCAGTCTTCCACACGTCAGCGATGATGACTGCCAGACGTGCGTAGAAAGGATCGGTGGTCCAAGCGAAGTCGGTGCCGAGCAGGGAGTTAACGATGCCATCTGGTGCGAACATGAACTGCCACAGCTTTGCTGTAACGGCAGTAGGAATAGCCCACGGCACCAGGACTGCGGCGCGCACTAGGCCGCGGCCCTTGTACTCGCCATTCATGATGATGGCCATGAACATACCGAGGATGGTCTCAAGCAGGACGGTGACCACAGTGAAAAACAGCGTGATCTTCAGCGCCGGCCAGAAATCCGTGGCAATCACGCCCGGAGGGCATTGCGCTATCTGCCCAGTGCCGGAAACACACCGGTTATTGATCCAGTACAGGTAGTTCTCAAGGCCTGCAAAGCCGCCTTCTTCAAAGATTCCTGTCTTGGGGTTGAGGTGGCGGTTTCCTTGGAAAGAAAGCCAGATGGCACGCAGGATTGGGTAACCGATGACGACGGCGAGCACAAGGAGAGCCGGCGCGATAAGGCCCGCGGCATGCAAATTCTGCTTGCGCTTCATGGCGGTGGGCGTTGTTACTGCCACGCTGGGGACGCCTTTCTGCTGGAGATTAACTGGTTGGGTAAGAGTCTAACTGGTGTGCCTGACATCAAAGACAATGCGGGGCGTGCGCGAGCACACAAGCTCACCCACGCCCCGCATGGCGCCTCCTTCTTGAGCCTTCCTACAAGAAGAAAGGAGCTGCAAGGAGCATAAAAATTTATCCCTGGGAAGCAGCCTCGATGGCGGCCTTCATGTCCTTGGTTGCATCGTCCACGGACTTGTCAGCGGTCAAAGCTGCATAAGCGTTATCCTGCACGGCCTTGGAAATAGCGGTGTAGAACGGGGAAACCGGACGCGGCGCTGCGTTCTCGAGGGATTCCTTGAGAGCTGGCAGGTACGGGAACTGCTCAATGAGGGCTGGGTCATCGTAGACGGAAGCCAGAACCGGTGGGAAGGAAGCCTCAGCGAAGGACTTCTGGTTTTCCTCGTTGATGATGAACTTCATGAAGTCCAGTGCGGTGGCCTTCTTCTCAGAGTTGATGTTGATGCCGTTGTTGTAGCCACCCAGGGTGGAAACACCGACGCCGTCCTTGCCTACCAGCGGCTGGACCTCGAACTTCACGCCAGCATCTTCAGCGTTGGTGTACATGTACGGCCAGTTGATTGCGAAAGCAGACTTGCCCTCGGTGAAGGCTAGGTTGGTCTCCTCCTCGGTGGCGGCGGTGGAGTCCTTGGAGATGACGCCGTCCTTGTAGGCGTCGACAAGTGCCTGCAGACCAGCCTTGGACTCTGTGGAATCCACGGAAGGAGCGCCATCATCAGAAAGAACGGAGCCGCCCCAGCCCTCCATGAAGCCGGCGGTGTTAACGGTCAGACCCTCGTACTGCTTGAGCTGGGTGGTCAGACAGGAGGTGTCTTTCTTGAGCGCCTCACACGCGGACTTCAGATCAGCGAACTTCTCCGGAGCCTTGTCTGCCAAGTCGGTGTTACGGAACAGCAGCTGGCCGTTGGTGTTCTGCGGCAGTGCGTAGAGGGTGTCGTTGTAGGTTGCAGACTCAACGGTGGAATCCAGCAAACCATCGGTATCAACCTCAAGGTCATCGGTCAGCGGTGCGAGCCACTGGTTGGCTGCGAACTCTGCGGTCCAGACGACGTCGAGTGCCATGACGTCGTAGTCAGAGTTGCCTGCCTGCAGGGACTGAACCAAGGTGTCGCGCTGTGCGTCAGCCTCACCGGCCAGTTCCTTCAAGGTGACCTTTTCTTCTGGGTGCTCCTTGTTCCACTTTTCAATGATCGGCTGGATCTTGTCAGTGTCATTCTTACCCATCGCGAAGGTGATAGGGCCGCGGCCGTCGGCACCGTCTACGGAGCCCTGTGCGGCGGAATCGGATGAGCCTTCGTCGGAGGAGCAGCCTGCCAGAGCCAGCGCAAGAGCAGCGGTGGTTACGACGGCGCCCTTCTGGACGGTACGAAGGTGAGAGCGAAGTACGGACTTCTTCATGGGCAATAAACCTTTCGGAAAACTTCTTGTGCCTTAAAAATAAGTTACAGTGTCCACACTTCGTGGAATTTTTGACCTAATTCACTAAGTGGAAATGAGCCTTCCTGCAAAAGGCCTGCAGAAAAGGAAAAGTTGGGGGTGGTTATTACCCCCCAACAACTCTTTGCAGTTTTGGACTATCGCTCGATGCGTTCGCCCGTTTCGGGGTCGAAATGGTGCGCATTTTTCACATCAAAAGAGAGAAGGACTTCCTCGCCGCGCTGTGGAGTGCGGCCCTTGTCAGCGCGGGCCACGAAGCGCTGCTCGCCCACATTGATATAGACGAAGGACTCGGCGCCGAGTTCCTCGACGATGTCGACGGTGCCGGGGATGCCGACCGGGCCGTCGATGATGCGCATGTCTTCTGGGCGAATGCCGATGCGGCCGCCGTCGTAGTCAAAGATATTCATCGCGGGCGATCCGATGAAGCCGGCGACGAACTCGTTGACCGGGGCGTCGTAAAGCTCACGCGGGGAGGCCACCTGCTGCAGGACACCATCTTTGAGCACAGCAACGCGATCGCCCATGGTCATCGCTTCGACTTGGTCGTGCGTGACATAAACCGTGGTGGTGCCGAGGCGTTGCTGCAGGCTGGCTAGCTCCGAACGGGTCTGCACACGCAGCTTGGCGTCAAGGTTGGACAAAGGCTCATCCATCAAAAAGACCTTTGGATTACGCACGATGGCACGGCCCATGGCCACGCGCTGGCGCTGACCACCGGAAAGATCCTTCGGTTTGCGGTCCAGGTACTCGCTAAGGCCCAAGATATCGGCAGCTTCTTCTACCTTTTTCTTGAGCTCATCCTTTGGCATCTTCGCCAGCTTTAGCGCGAAACCCATGTTCTCAGCCACGGTGAGGTGCGGATAAAGGGCGTAGTTCTGGAAGACCATTGCGATATCGCGATCGCCAGGTTCCAAACCGGTGACGTCTTTATCATCGATCAAGATGCGGCCACTCGAGGTCGGCTCCAAACCTGCAAGCGAACGAAGCGTCGTGGACTTTCCGCAGCCTGAGGGGCCGACCAACACCAAGAATTCGCCGTCTGCGATTTCCAGGTCAAGGTCTTTGACCGTGGGGGCTGCGGCGTTGGGGTAGGTGATGTTGACCTTTTCAAAAGTGACCTTTGCCATGCGCCTACACTAGCACCCCCGCTAAATCACATATGCTGGTTGGCGCCATGAAAAAGCTTATTCCTCTCTTTGTCCCTCTTTTTGTTCTCCCCTTAGCCAGCTGCTCCGGCGCTGCTTCTGAGGACGTTGCCGCACCAATGACCACCGTCGCCGCATCCCAGACTTCTTCCGAATCCGCTCAAACTTCTGCCGCGCCGAGTAGCGAGCCGAATAAAGAATCGGAAAAGCCTTCCAGCTCTGCGACACTCGCACCGCGCGATACCACTTTCAAAAAGATCTTCGGTGAGCAGGCTGATGCCAACGCTGCGCGCGGCTATTTGGAAGAAAACGGCCACTTCGATCGCGCCCTTATGAAGGACAGTCTTACTGCCGCGGGGCTTAACATCTCTGATTCTGAGGTCACTGAATATGGCCAGTGGGTTTGTGAATGGGTGGATCCTGAAATTCGCTACACCGCCGTCATGGAAGGCGATGGCCGCTCGCTGACGGGGGATAAGCGTTTTATCTACGACAAGCTCATTGTTGACACCGTGGAATGGCTGCCGGGTAACCGCGGCATAACCATCTCCCCGGAACAGGTGGAAAAGGCGCTGCCGCAGGCAGTCTTGACTAGCTGCTTGGATGAAAGGACCGCGCAGGAAATCCTGCATAAGCCAAACTGGTTCTAGCCTTTGTGCTGCGTGTAAACATGCATGCGGCATAGTCGAGTACTCTCTTAGGGCATGACAGCTGCACTTGATATTGAACGCATTCGTACCGCGCTGGCGGATGACTTTGCTCTAGTTGAATATGTGGAGCAGACCGGCTCAACCAACACCGATCTTATGAAGGCTGAAAACGTTGCCGATGGCACGGTGTTGCTGACCAACGAGCAGGTTTCCGGTAAGGGCCGGTTAGGTCGGACCTGGGTAAGCCCTGCTGGTTCGCAGCTTATTCTTTCTGTTCTTATCCTTCCAGATTCCCTCGAGCACCTAGGCACCCTGCCACTGGCATCGGGCCTGGCCGTCACCGACACCGTCGAGGGCTCCGTTCTGAAGTGGCCGAACGACGTTCACATCAACGGCAATAAGCTCTGCGGCATCCTTGCCGAGGCTGGCCCCGTCGGTGCCGCCTTCAAGTCCGCGCCCAAGACCGAAGTCAGCAAGGCTGAGGTAAACAAGGCGGAAGTAAACAAGGCTGAAGTCAATAAGGCTGAGGTCGCCCCGAAAACGCAGGCCGCGCCTGCGCCTTCCGCGCGGGTGGTTGTGGGCATGGGCCTGAACGTCACGCTTACTCGCGAGCAGCTGCCTATCGAAAAGGCCACCTCGCTCATGCTGGAAGGTCGCGATACGGATCGCACGGAATTGGCGATTGCCCTGCTCAAGAACCTGCGTCGTCGCATCACCCAGTGGGAGAACCAAGACCCACAGCTCATGGAAGATTACCGTGCGGTGTGCTCCTCGATCAGCCAGGAAGTTCGCCTTGAAGCGCCGACTGGCGACGTCGTGGGTGTCGTCGAGGGCATTGGCGACGACGGCCGCATCAACGTCGGCGGCGAATATTACTCGGCAGGTGATGTCACCCACCTGCGTCCCGTGCAGTAGCGACTCGTTGCTGCGCTGAGTGGAGTGGCGGGGCGCTTTAAAGCACAATTTGCCAAATAGGGCCCGCCGCAGAGCGTGGTAGGCATTCCTATTTGGCAAATTGCGTCTATTTAGGGGCACTGTCCGCTCATCGGACCGCCGCCCATTCCCTGGGAGACCTCACCGGCAGTCGCCTCAGCGACAGTGCCGCCGACGGTGACGGTGTAGGAATCGCCGTTGGTGATTTCAGCCGCGGAATAGGCCACGTTGCTGAAGTCCTTCGCCGTCTCCGGCGGGTATCATGCACCCCTATGGGACTGATGAAGATGGGGCGCGGCGAAGTAGTCCGCGTGGATATGACAGCGCCGTTTCGCGCGCTGATCTTTCCTTTCCTTGAGCTCATCCTCATTACCGGCGTGGCATGGATGGGCATCGGCTGGGCGGATGTCCACGGCCTAGATAGAAACCTGCGTAACGGTATCGTTTTAATCTGGGCGCTGCTATCGCTGTGGCGTTTCGGTATCCCGCTCTACCGCGCGCGCCGGCGCCGCTTCATCGTTACTAACCTGCGCGTTATCGCCCGCGAGGGAGGGCACATTGATTCCATCCCGCTGCAGGATATTCGCGGTGCTAGGCGGCGCCGCGGTGGGATCTCGCTGGCCATCCACGGTTATGAGCGGCCAATGTATTTCTCTTCCATCCCTAGGGCCAAACGCGTAGAAGAAATTCTCAACGAGGCTCCACTATTTTAAGCGGCCGTTGCTTTAAACGGCCGTTGCAGCCGGCTATTTGCGGATCTCGCCGTGAATCCTACTTCTTGACTTCGGTTGTATGCAGCTGTTGGTCAAGGTCAGCCGGGGCGAGGTTGGCTTGCTTGAATTCCTGGGTAAGCGGCAGCCGCATTTCAAGATCCGTGCCGGGGCAGAGCTCGATGGTGGCTTCGTCGACGACGTAGTCCAGTACGTGCCCGCCGGAGCAACGCGCGGCGTCGATAAAGTGAACGTGGCAGCCTGGCACCGAGATTCCCTTTTCAAACACTGGGGTGCGGAAACCACCGATGATGCCCTCGACGTTTTCAAAGTGCAGCTCCTTATCGCCGCCCACCGCCTGCGCCATGGGAGGGTAGGGCTTGGACTGTTTGACCACGGTGCGCGTGCGCACTGACTTGAAGCGCCCCGTTATCCGCACCGCGTACATGTAGTTGGCGGAAGGCTCGACTTCATCGACGAAGGCCGAAAGCTCTTCGCGGCGCATTCCGCGCGGTGCTTGCACTTTGATGCGGGGTACGAAATTGGTGGCCACCGCAAAAGGCGTGCCCTGATCGAGATCAGCGATGCGGGCGCTGCCATCGCCGCGCAGCTGGTAACAGATGCCGTCGAGAATCAACATTTCGCCGTCGAGGGCATCGAAGGTACCGATGCCAAAGTTGCCCTTGCCGAGCAGCTCACCGATGGTCATTTCGCCGTCATAAATGCCGTCCAACAGAGCGGTCATGAGGGAGTTCTGGAAGATGGTATGCCTGACGATCATAAGGTTAAGGCTAGTATTGGATGGGTGAGTCATAAAGCAAAGCCCATCGTTACCGTTTATGGCGACGGCCAGCTCGCACGCATGATGCAGCCGGCTGCCGCCGAGCTCGACATCCACCTGCGCATTCTTGCCTCCTCGCAGGAGCAGTCCGCAGCGCAGGTCATTCCAGACGTGGTCTTGGGTGATTACCATGCCTACGAGATGCTGGTTTCTGCAGCTAAAGATGCCGATGCGCTGACCTTCGAGCACGAGCACGTGCCCACCGATCACGTGCAGGCGCTTATCGACGCCGGCTATAACGTCCAGCCGCAGCCTTCCGCGCTCCTGTATGCCCAGGACAAACTCTTTATGCGCCAAAAGCTGGCGGAGCTGGGTGCACCGGTTCCGCGTTTTGCACAAATCGCCTCTGTTGAGGATGCGCGTAATTTTGCCGAGCTTGTAGAAGGCCGCGTTTGCTTGAAGGCCCGCCGCGGTGGATACGACGGCCACGGCGTGTGGTTCCCCGCTGCAGAGGAGCTGGATTCCCTGGTCGCTGAGCTTCTGGAAGCCGGCACGCCTTTGATGGCAGAGGAGAAGGTTGACCTCACCCGCGAGCTTTCGGTTCTAGTCGCCCGCCGTCCTTCCGGCGAGGTGAAGGCTTGGCCGATTACCCAATCCGTGCAGCGTGACGGCATCTGTGCCGAGGCCTTCGCGCCCGCGCCGGGCCTGAGCCCAGAGCTGGCGCAGCGCGCCGCCGAGGTCGGCGAGCTCGTGGCCACGCAGCTAGGAGTGACTGGCGTGCTGGCAGTTGAACTCTTTGCTTACACTGTCGCTGAAGCGGACAACTGGGGTAGCGCGGCCTCGGCTGCCGCAGCCTCCGCTGCTGGTTTCCCAAGCGATGGAGCAGTAGAAGAATTTGCTGTAAATGAACTCGCGATGCGTCCGCACAACACGGGTCACTGGACCCAGGACGGTTCCGTTACCTCTCAGTTCGAGCAGCACCTACGCGCAGTCTTGGATCTGCCGCTCGGTGAGACCACAGCGCTTGCTCCCGTAACCGTCATGGCTAACGTCCTTGGTGGCCCGGAAGATCCAGAAATGCCAATGCCGCAACGCGTACGTGCCGTGATGGAGCGTTACCCGCAGGCCAAGATTCACCTTTATGGCAAGGACTACCGCGCCGGCCGTAAGATTGGCCACGTCAACGTCGTGGGTGAGGACGTCGAGCAAACCCGCCACATCGCGGCAGATGCTGCGCACTTCCTCGTGCACGCGGCCTGGCTCTAAAAGCTCTGCCTGCATAAGTTTTCCGCAGATTCCCGCAACCTTCTTGCTGCCCCCAGTAACAACTACCTAGGAGAAGATATGGAACCACTCGTTGGCCTCATCATGGGTTCTGATTCAGATTGGCCTACCGTAAAACCTGCTGCCGAAGTCTTGGCGGAGTTTGGCGTGCCTTTCGAGGTGGGCGTCGTCAGTGCACACCGCACCCCAGAAAAGATGCTCTCTTATGCCAAGGACGCGCATAAGCGTGGCCTGAAAGCCATCATCGCCTGCGCCGGCGGTGCTGCGCACCTGCCGGGCATGGTTGCTGCGGCGACTCCGCTTCCGGTCATCGGCATTCCGCGCGCGCTGAAGGACTTGGATGGCCTGGACTCCTTGCTGTCTATCGTGCAGATGCCCGGTGGCGTGCCGGTGGCGACCGTGTCTATCGGCGGCGCTAAGAACGCGGGCCTTCTTGCCGTTCGTATCCTTGGCGCAGGGGATCCTGAACTAACCGAGAAGATGGCGCAGTACCAAGAAAATATGGCCGCCGAGGTGGAGAAGAAGGACGCAAACCTGCGCGCCCAGCTGCTGGGGGAATAGGCGATTTCCTGGAGCTACCGCCCCTTAGGAGAACTGCTGGGCGGTGGAAACGCGGGGGATATAAGAGGTGGGAATCTTTACCCCGGTCGGTGTTGCGTTATGCGTAATCGCCTTGGTCAGGTGCTGGACTGCTAGCCGGCCCAGCGCCGCCATGTCCTGGTCCACCACCGAGATCGGCACCGGTTGCAGGCGGAAGAGATTTAAGTCGTCGTAGCCCACCAACGCGATGTCTTCACCGATGGCCTTGCCGGCGTTATAGCAGGCGGCCAGCGCACCAGCCGTCATCATGGAATCGCCCGCCACGATGGCGGTAATGCCCTTTTCAAAAAGCTCTAATGCCCCCACGTAGCCGTCCTTGCGGCGGAAGCCGCCTTGTGCATAATGCGCGGAAAACTCGCTGCTTGCACCGCGGAAGACTTTCAGCCGCTGCCTGCCCGTAGAAGTTTGCTGCGGGCCTGGAATATAGCCGACCACGCGGTGACCCTTTTGACGCAGCTGCGTTAATGCCGCGAACATGCCCGGGCGCGGGTCCGAGGCAACGGCGGGGAAGGGCGGCAGCTCTCGGTCGATGAGCAGCAACGGCCGGGATTTCGCGGCGTCTTTTAGTGCTGCTTCGGCGCCTTCAACCGGGACGGTGATAATGCCGTCTACCTGCCGCCATGTCAGTGCGTCGAGTGCTTTGGCTAAGTGCTCAGGTGACTCAGAGCAGGTGGTCATGATGGCAGCGATGCCAACGCGCTCGGCCTCGGCTTCAATCGCGGCAGCAATGAGCGCGAAATAAGGATCCGCCAGGTTCGGAATCACCACGCCGATAGCATCGGAGCGTGAACCGCGCAACGCGCGTGCCTGGGCATTCGGGCGATAGCCCAGCTGCTCGGCCGCAGCCTTGACCTTTTGCGTGGTCGCCGGAGAAATCGCAGGGTGATTGGCCAGCGCGCGGGAGACGGTGGAGATAGAAACCCCCGTGGCCGCGGCGAGGTCCTTCAAGGTTGGTGTGGCCACGGAAGTCCTTTCTCAATTAGGCTTTTGCACTATGTTTGGCCCTAGCTTAGTCCCCATTTTGGTCCTGGGAGCCCGCGTACAAGGTGGCGTGCCTGGACCCATGCTTGAGCGCAGACTCGAGCATGCATTTCGTATTTGGAGGGGACAAGACATCATCGTCTCCGGTTATGGCGAGGCCGAAGTCATGGCCGAGTACTTGGTGGGCAGGGGAGTTCCGCGCGAGAAGATAATCGTCGAACCACGTGCCACGAGCACTAATGAGAATCTCGAAAATGCCTATGCGATGAGCAAGCCGCCTTACTTCGATGTAGTCACCAGTGATTTCCATGCACTGCGTACCAAGCTATGGTCGTGGCACCTCGGAATCCCGATTCGCGTGCATTCTGCTTTCACGCCATGGACGCTAAAACCAGAAAACTATTTGCGTGAGGTCCTTGCCACTCCGCACTCCGCGGCACGGATTATGTGGCGCCGTTTATTACCAGTCATCAGCGCTTTAGGGCGTTAGCAAATTCATTATGCAAGTTTATGCAAACGTTTGACTAGCGTTTGAACAGCGTCTTAACCTAAGCCACGTAGTGAGTTACACACGGAAAAGGAAGGCCTTAGGTTATGACCAGTCAGGCACCTACTTACCGGATAGCGCATGGCGCATATGAGGCAGAAATTGCCAGCTTCGGTGGCGGTATTAAGTCGCTGACCTTCGCCGGCGAGCCGCTGGTGGAGACCTATCAGGATCTCCCGCCCATGTGCGCCGGCGTAGTTCTTGCCCCGTGGCCTAACCGCACTGCAGATGGCCGTTTTAACTGGCGGGGGAGCGTTTACTGTCTGCCCGTCAATGAGCCTGAGCGCAACAACGCCATCCATGGCTTTGTATGCGACAAGGCTTGGGAATTAAAGCGCTACTGCGTGAACCAAGTGCAGCTCACCATCCAGATCGAGGCCCCTTGGCCGTGGCCCATTCAGCTCACCGCCACTTACAGCCTCGATCAAACTGGGCTTCACGCCCGCTTTGAGGCCCACGCGGAGCAGGATTGCCCCTTCGCGTTTGGCCTTCATACCTATCTTTCTGCCCGCGGCGCGGCTGCCAACGCCTCAATTCTTAGCCTCGGCGTCACCGAACACCACCTTCTTGATACCCGGAACTTGCCCACGGGCGTGGTGGAAAGCGTCGTCGTCAAGCAGCAGCGTATCGCTGACGTGACTTGGGATGATTGCTTCCACGGACAGGGACCCCTCACGGCGGATTACGTTTCCGCAGGCAAAGGCGTTCGCCTCGCAATGGGGCCGGGCCTTGACTGGGTACAGATGTATACCCCGGACAACTACCCCGGCCGCGGCCGTGCACTCGCGGTGGAACCCATGAGCGCTCCACCGAACGCACTGCGCAGTGGCATCGACCTTGCCGAAATTAACGCACATCAACCGATTGCCTACGAGCTCCGCTTGAGCGCAATCTAGTAAAGAAAGCTCTCCACATGGAACCTTCAGTATTGAGACTCGACGCAACCTGGGTGGACTACCTGCTCGTTGCCTTGTACTTCCTCTTCGTCCTGGGAATCGGCTGGGCTGCCAAAGCCCGCGTTTCCTCCTCCATCGACTTCTTCCTCTCCGGCCGCGGACTGCCCGCATGGGTGACCGGCCTGGCATTCGTCTCGGCGAACTTGGGCGCGGTGGAGATCATCGGTATGTCCGCCAACGGCGTGGAGTATGGCTTCCAGACCATGCACTATTTCTGGATCGGCGCTATCCCGGCCATGGTGTTCCTGGGCATCGTGATGATGCCGTTCTACTACGGCTCGAAGGTTCGATCCGTTCCGGAGTTCATGCGCAAGCGCTTCGGTAGTGCGGCGCACCTGGTCAATGCCATTTCCTTTGCCGTAGCCCAGCTGCTCATCGCCGGTGTGAACCTGTACCTGCTGGCCACCATCGTTGAGGCCCTGCTGGGCTGGCCTATGTGGGTCGCGCTCGTTGTTGCCGGCATCATCGTCCTGTCCTACATCACCCTGGGCGGCTTGTCCGCTGCCATCTACAACGAGGTGCTGCAGTTCTTCGTCATCATCGCTGCGCTTGCACCGCTGACGATTATCGGCCTGAACCGCGTCGGCGGCTGGCAGGGGCTGAAGGATTCCGTGGCGAACGATTCCCACTTCCACACCTGGCCGGGCACTGACATATCCGGCTTCGAGAATCCGGTCTGGTCCGTCATCGGCATCGTCCTGGGACTAGGCTTCGTCCTTTCCTTCGGTTACTGGACCACCAACTTCGTCGAGGTCCAGCGCGCCATGGCATCGGAGTCGATCTCCGCAGCGCGCAAGACGCCAATCATTGGTGCTTTCCCGAAAATGTTCGTGCCCTTCCTCGTGGTTATCCCAGGCATGATTGCCTCCGTCTCCGTCGCTGACTTGATGGAAGAGACCGCCAAGCCAAACGACGCCATCCTGCTGCTCATGCGCGACCTGCTCCCGAACGGCCTTTTGGGCGTTGCAATTGCGGGCCTGCTCGCTTCCTTCATGGCCGGCATGGCCGCCAACATCTCGGCCTTTAACACCGTTATCTCTTATGACATTTGGCAGACCTACGTGGTCAAGGATCGCGAGGATGGCTACTACCTGAAGTTCGGCCGCATCGCGACCGTCGTCGCCACCGGCGTGGCCGTCTTTACCGCCCTTTTGGCCCAGAACTTCGGCAACGTCATGGACTACCTGCAGACCCTGTTCGGCTTCTTCAACGCTCCGCTGTTCGCAACCTTCATCCTGGGCATGTTCTGGAAGCGCATGACCCCGCACGCAGGTTGGTCCGGCCTCGTGGCAGGTACTGCTTCCGCGATTGCGTTCTGGTATGTGGCTACCTTCACCGACGCCACCGCATCTATATTCAACCTGCCGGGCCAGGGCACCGCATTCGTGGCCGCCGGCGTGGCATTTACGGTAGACATCATCGTCTCCGTCATCGTCACCATGTTTACTCAGTCGAAGCCGGACGAGGAGCTCGTGGGCTTTGTTTCTTCCGTTACACCGAAGGACCACTTCGAGGACTACACCGAGAAGAACCTTCCGTGGTACAAGCAGACCGTTCCGCTCGGCGTCATCTGCTTGGTCATTGCAATCGGCCTGAACGTCATCTTTGCCTAAAGGAGCAACCATTATGACTCAAAAGACTTCTCCTCAGCACGCAGGCGCTTTCGATCTTCGCAACGTTATCGGTGCCCTGCTTGGCCTCTACGGCATCGTGCTTATCATCTGCTCCTTTGCCCTCGACCCGGGTGTAAACCCGGAAACCGGTATGGCGAAGGAATCTTCCGACAACCTCTGGGCGGGCGTCGTCATGGCAGTCGTAGCAGCAGGTTTCATGCTGTGGGCTAAGCTGCGCCCCATCATCGTTGACCCTTCCAAGATCGACGAATCGAAGCTGGCGGAGGCCAAGTAATGGTAGAGATCACCAAGGCCGCGCTTGCCGACGGCCGCGAAATCATCTACTTCGACGACACCCCACACACCGATCGCGTCCTAGAAGACAGCCGCGATCTGCCGCAGGTTACGCCGGCCTCAGAGATGCGCCGCGACCCGCTGACCGGGGACTGGGTGGCTTTTGCCGCTCACCGCATGAACCGCACGTTCATGCCGCCAGCTAATGAAAACCCGCTGGCGCCAACACTGCCGGGCCAGCTGCCCACGGAGATTCCCTCGCCTTCTTATGACGTCGTTGTCTTCGAAAACCGCTTCCCGTCTTTTGCCATGGGCATGGAGGATTACGAGGAAGACGTAGACGAGATGGGTCTGGTCCCGCGCAAGCCTGCCAAGGCGCGCTGCGAGGTGGTCTGCTTTACCTCTGATCCGGAATCCAGCTTCAAGGATCTCCCGGTCAGCCGCATCCGTACCGTGATCGAGGCGTGGGCACACCGCACCTCTGCGCTGTCTGCGCTGCCTGAGGTGGCCCAGGTCTTCCCGTTTGAAAACCGCGGCGCCGAAATCGGCGTGACGCTGCAGCACCCGCACGGCCAGATCTATTCCTACCCGTTCCTCTCGCCGCGCATGAAGGCTATCGTGGCCAGCTCCCAGGCTTACGAGGGCGATCTCTTCCAGGACATCCTGGACAAGGAGCGCGCAGCGGGCACCCGCATCATCGCGGAGACCGAGCACTTCACCGTGTTCGTCCCCGCGGCCGCTAAGTGGCCGCTCGAGGCGATGGTCATGCCCAACGAGTACGCGGCGGATTTCACTGAGCTTTCCAGCGCGCAGCGCGACGACCTCGCCGCCTTGCTCAAGAAGTTGTATACCGCTGTGGACCGTTTCTTCGACGGCGTGGAGAAGACCCCGTACATCGCTGGTTGGAACCTCGCGCCGACCGACCCCACGCTGCGCGGGGACGTGCGCATGCACCTGCAGCTGTTTTCGCTGATGCGCTCACCGAACCGCATGAAGTACCTTGCCGGCTCGGAGTCCGCGCAGGCAGTGTGGATCAATGACACGACCCCGGAGCGCATCGCCGACCGGTTCAAGGAGGTCTGGGATGCTTAACTGGATTTCCACTCGCTCCGACGCCGCGCTTGCCGACGCCGCCACTCAACTGTTTCGCTCCACCTTTGACGTTGCCCCGGCTGGCGTGTGGGCCGCGCCGGGCCGAGTAAACCTCATCGGCGAGCACGTCGACTACGCAGGTGGCGCCTCGATTCCTTTCGCGCTGGAGCAGAACACGGCCGTGGCCGTGGCTCCGCGTTCGGATGGGCTCGTGCGCATCGCCTCGGAGTTTGGCGGCCAAGTCCGCCGCGTGGACGTTTTTCTGGATGAGGTTGGCCCGGGTTGGGCCAACGGCACCCCGGACGCCTGGGCTGGCTACGTCGCCGGCGCCGTGTGGGCGAGCCTCGAGGACGGCGTCATCGCCTCCTGCGAGGGCCTCGACATCGCGATTGTCTCTGACGTTCCGGTAGGCTCCGGCCTCTCCAGCTCCGCGGCGTTGGAGTGCTCGGTGGCGGTGGCGGCCTACGAGCTTTCGACAGGGCACGCGCCTGACGACGCCGCCCGCACCCGCCTAGTTCTCGCCTGCATGCGCGCGGAGAACGAAGTCGTGGGCGCCTCGACGGGTGGCTTGGACCAAAACGCCAGCCTGTTTGGGCAAAAGGGCAAGGCACTCGTCTTGGACTTCTCCACGGGTGAGGTGCGCCGCGTGCCGTTTAACATCGCGGACCGCGACATGGTGCTGCTGATTGCGGACACCAACGCCCCTCACTCTTTGAACGACGGCCAGTATGCCTCCCGCCGTGGCGTCATCGACGCGGTTCAGTCTGCATTGGCGGGCTCTGGGGCCCGCGGCGGAACTATCCGCGATATTCCCGATGCCGTTGCGGCCGCCACCCGGTGGGCAAGGGAAGCGGGGGAGGATGAGGGCGTCGTTAAGCGCCGCGTCGCCCACGTCGTGGAGGAGACCGCCCGCACCTTGGAAGCTGCCTCCGACTTGGAGGCCGGCAACCTTGACCGTTTCCGGGAGCTCATGCGCGATAGTCATGTCTCGCTGCGTGACCAGTATGAGGTGACGACCCCTGAGCTGGACTGCGCGTTCGCGGCGGCCGGTGAGGTGGGCGCGCGTATGACTGGGGGCGGCTTCGGTGGCGCGGTGATTGCGCTGGTCAAGCGTGCCGATGTGGAGTCGACGGCGGAGACAATCGCTGCCGCCGCGGCTGAGCGCGGCTTCCCGGCGCCGACCTTCCTTGTGGCCAGCCCTGGCGACGGCGCGCGCCGAATCGCCGGTTAAGCCTCCTACTGGCGGCTGGAAAACCTTTCTGGTCGCCTGTAATAAACGCGGCGGTAGTGCAACTAACTAGGTGAACATCAACTTCCTAGTTAAGGAGTCATCATGAAAAAGACCCTCGTTGCTGCTACCGCCGCTTGCGCTATTTTGGCTGGTGGTGGCGCTGCAGCTGCTACCGACTTCAACCCGTTCAGCGAGGATGCGAAGACCACCGCTGGCACCCAGCTGACCAGTACTGTTGACGGTCAGCTGGGGCCGGGCCAGGAGCTGCTTATCGCGGCAAACTGCCCGGGCACTCGCGCGAACCTGACCACGTCGTGGGGTGCGACGACGGTGATGTCGCCGGCAGCTGACCTTGGCCAACTGGTGGGCTACGTAACCGCGCCGGACAACATCGGCCCCGGTCCTGCCGACGGCTACCACACCTACACCGTGACCTGCGATTCCGGTGAGACCGATACCTTCACCTTCGCGTCCGGCGGAAACGGCGGTCACTAGCGCCCCGCGCGGCCTGGCCTCCGCTCTGACCTCCGCGGCCCCGCGCGGCCTGGCTTCCGCTCTGGCCTTCACTCTGACCCTCGCCTTCTGAGGTTTCCGCACGTCCCAGACTGGTCCCATTGGTTGGCTCCCATTGGTTGGGTTTCTTTAGGGGGTAATGAAACCCAATGGGCCGTATTCGTCGCCAACGCTTCTCGTAAAGGGACCATTAGAGGGAAACCCGTAGAGGGGGACCAACACGAAAGCGTCGAAAACAGCCCCGCAAACGCAGTCTTTCCAACCAGCGCCAGTAGACGAGCCAAGCGAAGCCGTACCAGCTCAAACCGAAGCTAACGAGCCAGAGTCAACAGAGGCGGATGGCAAGTTTTACCCATTTTCTTGGTGGAAAGCTGGCCTGTCAGCGTTTTCCTTTTAATCGGATTTACTGGCTTTAGCGCGGCCCCAGGAACCAGTCTCTTCTTTATTATCCCGTCGGCGTGGTGCCTGTTAATGTCCGTCATCTATCGCGATAAGCTGTACGAACGCCGTTGGCTGTGGGCGGTGGCGTTTGCCTGCCTGATCATCTTTTGGCGGCTAAGCCTGAAGCTTGGCCAGCGCCTTGGTGATGCCCTCCTGCAGCGTGGCCCGCGACTGCTTCATCGGATGCGCAATCGCACGCAGCCCCATGTACGCAATCTGGTCCGCCGCGCGGTTGAGCGGATCGCCCGCATGGCCAAGCACGCGGCGGATTTCCACCTCGCATTCGCCCTCGACGTCGTTCCAGGCCTGCTGGAAACGCGACCGCGCACCTGACGTCACGCCGCGCCACGTCCGCCGCGAGCGCACCGCCTTCGACTGCTTATTGCGCAACTGCTCCACTGCTTCGAGCGCCGCGACCGAGTCGCTTTCAATAATCGCCTTCTTTGCACCCACCTTGAGCAGGTACTTCAGCGCCAGGGTCAGCGATTCCAGCTCGAGCTCGTCAGTACCCGCCTTAGTCTCGCGGGTGCGTAGCCGGTAGTCGCCATTGCCCGCCACGAAGCACATGGAGCCCTTGAACACGGTGTCGGAGGAGGCGTCGGTAGCAATGCGCACCGTGGCGCCCTCCGGCCATGATGACGCCTGCGAGAAGTTTGGCCACCAATGTGCCTTCGGGGTCTCTACCTGCGTGGACTCTTTCTTCCGCGGCGCCTCGCCCAACTTCTTGGCCTTACGCGCGGTCAGGCCCGCTTCTTTGCGGCGCACAGAGCTCGCGCTTTTCGACGCCCTATTTTCCTCCGCAAAGCTACCCGTCACCGTATAACCGCGCTGTTCCAGCGCCGACCGCAGCGCATTTTGCCGGCGCCCCGTGACAATCCAGACTCGGCCCTTCAGGTTCTTCGTGGCCTTCTCGAATTCGCGGATGGCAATCTCCACCACGTCGCCGCTCTTGGTCTGGCCCTTGCGTATGAAGCGCGTCTGCCTGGTGTTTACTGCGATGACCCAGCCATCAACAGTGCCGCCCGGCGCCGAGTCCCAGCGCTCGTCCCACAGTGCGATCGCCACATGGACCGGTGCGTTCACCATAGAGTCGGTGATCTTCCGGGTGCCATACGTACGGGACTGCGTGCCGGTGAGCGCGCTGAGTTCGAGCGGTTCCATCGTCTACTAGTAAACCATCTGCGCCCGACACCAAGCTGCTCGGACTCAACCCGGCGCTAGCGGTCGGCCTGCTAATGCTGATCCTCGCGAGTCAGCAGACCGACGTCGACGCTGCAGGCATGGCCGCCTCTCTGGTCAAGACAGTGCTGATTCCGGTTAAAGAAAAAGTCGCGCACTAGTCTGTAATAATTCCGAGCCTGCTGCAACATACTCTATGTGAAGTATGTTCCAGCAGGCTCGTGGAGTTTTATTTGTCCGTCTTAACCTTGCCCGGCGCGCGAAAGCGGGAGTTCTCCCGGCATTTTCGCGCGCATTATCCTGCCGTCTTGGCGTTCTTACGGCGTCGCGTGCCGCAGGAGTACGCTGAGGAGCTGGCTGCCGACGTCTTCGCGCGCGCCTGGGCCAACTTCGACACCCTGACAGGGGAGAACCCGCTGCCATGGCTCTATGGCATCGCCCGCAACGTGATGCGCGAGTTCTATCGCTCGCGCCGAGAGTTCGAAAACCTCGACGACTTCGACGGCGCCCTTTCCGACGAATCCGCCGCCGTTGACTTGTCCCTCGACATCAACCGCGCCCTGCTGCAGCTTCCTTATGCCGAGCGCGAGATCCTCACTCTCTTCGCCTGGGAGGAGCTCACGCAGGCCGAGATCGCCGAGGTCCTCGGCATCACCCCTAACAACGTCCGCGTGCGCCTGCACCGCGCCCGCACCCACCTTTCCGAGCTCACCGGAGGCTACGATGACTGATCCGCTTTCCCAATTGCGCGCCGCAAATCCGGTGCCAGACGCTGCGCTTGACGACGCCGCCCTTACCCGCTCCGAGGCGGTCCTCAGCGGCATCGTCGATTCGGGGTCACGCCCGCCGTGGAAGGCCGTGGCCGCGGGCATCGGTGTCCTAGCTCTGGTCGGCGGGGTCATCCCGTTTGTGAACCGCAGCGAGCCGGTCGCCGTGGCGGAGGTGCTCACGCACGCGGGCGCGGCTGCCGCCGCGCAGCCCGACGCCGCGGACAAAGGCGTGACCTCAAAGGAGTACCTCAAGCGCGTGGACACCGATGGCTCGTCTACTGCCACGACCGAGTACTCGGTGGGCGTCGACGGCACCGTGAACATCTCCTCCCAAGGCGAGCTGCCGGGGTTCGACCCGCAGCCGGCCATCCCCGCAGAAGACCTTATGGCGGCCACCGACCGCGCTGGGCTGGAAGCTCTTGCGGATCGTTTCCCCAACCGCGCCCTCGGCGCGCTGCAGCTGCTGCTGCAGCCAGGTTTGAGCAGCGAGCAGCAGAAGATTGTTTACGACATTCTGGCCGCCACCGACGGCAACGACCTGGCTTCGGCCTCGCAGGGCTCCCACAACGGCGTGGGGGAGGACGGCCTCATCAGCGTCATTCGCGACGCTGACCACGTCAGCTTCTCCATCCTTCCGGCAACCGGCCAGCTGGTCCGCGTGGTCGGTCTGGTCGGCCCCAATGTGACCACCACCGTGGAGGCCACGGCCATCTTGGGCTGCGTGTCCGTCACCGGACTGGAAGGCCCCGACAGCATTTCGCTGGCCTGCGGTGATAACAACTACCTGGTCAATGACCTTAGGTGGTCCAACTGGGGTGCCGATGAGGCCACGGCTGAGGGCACGGCCGTGGAAAACGACTGCGACCCCTTCTGCTCGGAGGGCAAGTTTAAGCAGACGCCGGTGCGGGTGGTCGTCGACAAACGTGAAGCGTGTGGCTACAACGCCAAGGTGTACTCGCGCATCCGTGTCATCTACCCGGACCACGAAGAGGCCGAGGAGATTGGCTGCGCGTAGCGGCTAGGTCAGCTGGCGGAGCGCGAACTGCCCGTACATGTCACCGAGCTCCTCGGCGGTGTACGGGCCATCGGGGCTAAACCACGTGGCCACGCCGATGCCCATGTCGATGAGCGCCCAGCAGGCAATCTTGAGGTTCTCGGCTTGGAAGCTGCCCTCGTCGACGACGTTCATCCAACGCGCCACATAGTCGCGGCGCAGCTGCAGGACCACGGACTTGTGGGGTTCTTCGAGGTTGTTGAGATCGTTGTTGACCACGCGGACGCGCTTGGCGTGGGTGGCATGGAAGATGACGTGTGCGCGCATCGTGGCGAGGATTTTTTCCTCGGGCCCCGTGACCCCGGCGAGCGCCGCGGCGTTGGCACGTAGGAGTTCCTCCATGGCGGAGACGGTGACCTCGGCGAGCAGCTCTTGCTTGGACTTGTAGTGGTTGTAGAGGCTCGATGCCCGCATGCCCACTGCCTTCGCGATGTCTTCCATGCCGGTGCCGTGGTAGCCGCGCTGGTCAAAGAGGTCGAGGGCGGCGGTGGCGATTTGGTCGCGGCGCTTCTGGTTAGCCATGGTGGTGTGCCTTTCGCTGGGTACGTTCTCTTGACAGGCGGTGAGGTGTGTATCACAATAGCGGACTAATAGTGATTCGCATCGGAGGCCTGTAATGTTCAATAATCTCTTTGATTCTACAACTGACTTCCTCGGCGTGTTCGACGGCATCAGCGCCCAAGATGCCGAGGTCTGGGCACGTGCTCGCTCGTTTCGTGAGGATTGCCTGCCGGTTATCAATGGGCATTGGGAGAAAAGCGAATACCCCCTCGAACTTGTGCGCCGCTTAGGCGAGCTCGACCTCATGACGGACGGCCTTGACGTTCCTGACCACGAGTCCATGACCTCACTCGGCGCGGGTTTGGCGCTCATGGAGGTCACGCGTGCCGACGCCTCGATGGGCACCGTTGTTGCTGTGCAGGCCGGCCTGGCTATGCGCTCCATCGCGATGCTTGGCTCAGAGGAGCAGCGCTCCCGCTACCTGCCGGCGATGGCGTCGTGTTCGCTGCTCGGCGCGTTTGGTCTGACGGAACCGCTGCACGGTTCTGACTCCATTGCGCTGGAGACCACCGCGGTCCGCGACGGCGATTCCTGGGTTCTCAACGGCGAAAAGAAGTGGATCGGCAACGGTGCTTCCGGTGGCGTGACCGTGATTTACGCCCGTATGGAGGACGGAAACGTGGGTGGCTTCATCGTTCCGCAGGACGCGCCGGGCTACTCGGCCACGGTGATTACCGGCAAACTGTCACTGCGCGCTATCCACCAGGCACACATCGTCTTGGAGGATTGCCGTATTCCTGCCTCCAACCGGTTGCCCGGCTGCCAAACGTTCAAGGACGTCTCCCGCGTGCTGACGGCAACGCGCATCGGCGTCTCGTGGATGGCGTTGGGCTCGGCCGTGGCTTGCTATGAAACCGCGCGCAACTACGTCATGGAGCGCGTCCAGTTCGGCCGTGAGCTGGCAAAAGCGCAGATTATCCAGCAGCGCTTGGCCAACATGGTGCTGGACCTCAACCAGATGATGCTGACCTGCCGCGAGGTTGCCGCCCGCGAGGAGGCCGGCACGCTCACCCCGCCGCAGGCTTCCGCGGCGAAGCTGCACAACACCCGCGCTGCGCGACGCATTGCTTCCGACGCCCGCGACATGCTCGGCGGCGTGGGCATCCTGCTAGAAAACGACATCGCGCGCCACTTTGCCGACATCGAGGCCATGCACACCTACGAGGGGACCGACACTGTTCAATCGCTGATCATGGGCAAGGTAATCACTGGCTTCTCGGCCTACAAGTAGCAGCCTGCCCGCGCCCCGCTTGGCGCGCGTGCCGCCTAGCGCTCTCGCACCTTACTTGGCGCTCGCTCCACCCCCTTACCGGGTTTGGTCCCATTGGTTGGGTTTCATTAGGGGGTAAAGAAACCCTTAGGAGCCATTGCGCGGGAGTCGGTTCTCGTAAAACTACCCAACCAATGGGACCACTAGAGGGCGACCAAACCGCGGCAGCTGAAACCGCCCATTCGCCAGCGAGAGGACAGCCGCTGAGGCGCTAGCCGGCCGACAGCCTCGAAAGCGCCAACTCCCCCTAGGAAATACTTCCTCCTAGCTGCGCAAACACAGAGTTATCCACAGGTAAAAAATTGACTCTAGACACGGGCGCACGCGCTTGGCAAACATTGTTGTATGACTCAAACACAACGACTCATTCACTTACGTCCACTGTCCAACGATCATCAGGTGTGGGAGCAAATAGCCAATGGCGAGCTTCTGCGAATAGCGCCCTGGGTCGCAACCCCGCGGGATTACTTCGAGCAATTACCCACTTACGAACGCCAGCGCCTCAAAGTGATTGCCGCGGGCAAAAGCGTGCACAAAGCCATCATGATAGGAAAATCAGCAGCCAGGCTATGGGGCCTTTGGGTCCTCCCGCCTTTCGACGAAAAGATTGAAATGGCCAGGCAGTCCAAATCGCTGCCAGTCAAGACGAAGATTCCAGCCGATTACGATTACCGCAAGACGCACCTGCCAGACAACATGGTTTCCGAGCAGCTCGGCACCCGTTGTACAACTGTGGCACGAGCGTGCATCGACATCGCAAGGCACCATTCCTTCGAAGAGGGACTCGTTGCCATGGATTCGGCGCTCGCGAAGGAACTCACCACGAAGGAGGAGCTGCGCCGCACGCTGACCGCCATGGGGCGCGTGCACGGTGCCCCGCAGGCGCGGAAGGCGATTGAGCACGCCATCGCGCATTCGGAATCGCCTTTCGAGTCCTACTTTCGAGGCATCGCCATCGCGGAGAAGCTGGGAGAGAAGGTGGTTGCGCAGTACTTCATTCCGCCGAACTTCCGCGCAGACACATGCATTGACGACGCCGTCGTGATCGAGATCGACGGTGCCGTCAAATACGACGGCTCGTCGTTTGGCAAGAGTGCCGAGCAAACAATCGTGGAGGAGCGACGACGCGAGAAGCTGATTCAGAACCGTGGCTTCATCGTGCTGCGATACAGCCCACGGGAGCTACTCACGGAGAGAGCCCGTGTCGTGCGGGAGGTGCGCCAGGCGCTGGAAGCTGCCCAACAGCGAGGATGGTCCCAGTCTACTGGTCCCTTTACGAGTAAGAAGGCCGGCTAAAACCCGCTAGGTGGTCCCTTTACCCCGTAAAGGGACCCAACCTATGGGACCAATCCGAAAGAATGGTTGGGACGGGCCCCGGCTGACCAGCGGCCCGACCGGTGGGGGACAGGTCCGCGGGCTAGTTGTGCAGCGGCTTACGCGTCGCCGCCATGTGCTTGGCGCGCTCGACGTTCGCGGGCAGTAACACCAGCGGCACGTCGAACTCCACCTCACGTTCGGCGAACTGGTTAAAGCTCAGCGAGCCCTCACCGGTGTACATCTGCGCCAACTTTGCTGCGATGACGTGGTCGTTTTCAGTGGCATTCTCCAGGGGCCACTCGCGGTCGAGGGCAGGGCCGGAGTAAAGGTCAATCGCGTCATCGGCAGGCGGGGCGTAGCCCTCAATGAGCGACTCCGTCTCCGCGATGGCACGCGCCAGGACGTGGTCAGGGGACATCAATACGACGTCGTCTGCCGCGAGGAAGCCCTGTTCCTTGGCCACGAAAGCGTTGGGGAAGGGCTTGGTCGAGGTGATGAAGTCGAAGGCTTTCTGGTGGTAGTCCGCCACGCCAGCTGTGCGGAGACGCTCCAGTGCGGAAATCGTGCCCGACCAGCCCGGATAGAGACCCACATTGAGCTCTGGGAAAGCCAGCTGGCTATCAGCGTGGGCTACGATTCGGTCGCAGGAAAGTGCCAGTTCTAAGCCGCCGCCCAGGGCGACACCGCGTACCGCTGCGACCACGGGAACCGGCGTGAACTTCAGCTGGCGCAGCGTGTTTGAGCCGTCCGCAATGAGCTCCTCAACGCGCTCCGCCGAGCCCGACTCGCCCGCTGCAGCAATCGACGCCAAGTCCGCGCCCGCGCAGAACACCGGCGCATCGTTGCCCACGACCAGCGCTTGCAAGCCGTGTTCGTCTACCGCAGAAACCGCAGCACGAATGACCTCAAGAGCGGTGGTCGGCAAGGAGTTCATTGGGGTATGGAAATCCACGATGCCGATTCGTCCCGCTTCGGTTTCTAAAGCATGCACCGCGCCGGCGGGCAACGACACTACGGTCTCCAGCGCCAGCGAACGCAGACTCTCGACGCCCTCGCGGGCAGGCAGTGGCTGCAGCTTGCCGTCAGCGCTAAGCGCCTGACCGTCAGCAAAGAATCCACCGGCCTTGGCTGCCGCGTCTACCAACGCCGGCACGTCGTCACCGTAGGCGGAGGCAACCCACTCGATGCCGATGGCGTCGGCAAGCGCGAAGATACCCTTCTTCCAACCAAAGCCGAGAATGAGACCTTCGTCGATGAGCCCGACGTGCGCGGCGATTTTCGGTGCTACCTCGCAGCAATAGCGCAGCGTATCGAGGAAAACCGCGCGAGCAAAGCGGCCGCCCGGGCTGTCGGTCTCCATGACCTCGCGCGGGTCCTTGAGACCGATAGCTGGATCGTCGGGCTGAGCGCGCGGGACGTATTCAAACGAGTCGTTGATGACTTCGTTGCGCCCGCGGTAGAAGCCGCCTTCGCCAGTGCGCCCGGTCAAACCGCGCTCGACCAGACCCGCGATGAAAGCATCCTCGCCGAGCGGAACCTTCAACATCGGGTCGTCGGCAGGCAGCGCGGTTTCTAATGAGTTCCAGATAGGCCCCACCAACTGCAGGCCGATGTAGTCGAGTAGCCCGAAGATGCCGGTGCGGGGGATGCCGAAGGCGCGGCCGAAGGAGGCGTCGGCAAGCTCGTAGCTCACGCCGAACTCGCGTGCACGGGCAACGCCGGCTGCCATCCAATAGCAACCCACACGGTTGGCAATAAAACCCGGGGTATCGCGGCACTCGAGCGCAATCTTGCCCAGGGTTTGTTCGATAGTCGAGCGCAGCGTGGCCTCGGTCTCGCCGGAAGCGATGAGCTCGACTAAGCGCATGACCTTGGGCGGATTGAAAAAGTGAGTGATGGCGAAGCGCTCCTGGCGTGCGACCGGAACGCCGTCCTTGAGGTGAGCGAGCGGGAGGGTGGAGGTATTCGAGCTGAGAATCGCTGAAGGCTTCAGATGTGGCTCGATGGCTTGGTATAAGGAGTGTTTGGATCCCAGGTCCTCGAAGATGGCCTCGATGATCCAATCGCGGTCTTCTAACAACGCATAGTCGGCTGAAGCGCGCACGCGTTCGGCGTCTTGGGGGAGATAAAAGCCGCGGCGCTTCAACTGTATATCGACGCCCTTCTGCGCGGACTCGGCGTTTTGATCGAGCAGGACGACGTCGAGGCCCGCCGACGCACACAGCGCCGCGATGCCCGAGCCCATGGAACCCGCGCCGATGACGGCAACCTTGGTGATTGACATTTACTTCGCTCCTTCGTTCTCTATGATCAGCGTGATGCCTTGCCCGCCGCCGATACACATGGTGACCAGGCCATATCGCTTGTTCAGGCGGCGCAGTGCATAAGCCAAGCGGGTGACAAGTATGACGCCGGTGGCGCCAACCGGGTGGCCGTGGGCGACGGCGCCGCCGTAGATGTTCGTCTTAGCCAGGTCGAAACCAAGCTCGTCCTGCACCGCGATGGCCTGGGCAGCAAAGGCTTCGTTGGACTCGATGAGGTCGATATCGTCCAGCTTTAGGCCGGCCTTTTTCAGGGCTTTTGGCACAGCGGCGATGGGGCCTAAGCCCATGCGGGTGGGGTCGACGCCGGCGATGGACCAGCTGACGATCTTCGCCAGTGGCGTCAGCGCCCGCGACTCCAGCTCCTCTTGGCCTGTGAGCACCACTGCTGCCGCACCGTCGTTGATGCCGGAGGCATTGCCTGCGGTTACGGTCCCATCCTTGGCAAAGGCCGGCTTGAGACGCGCCAGCTTGTCGACGCTCGTCTGCCTCACATGTTCATCAAAGTCAAGGTCGCCTACGGGGACCAGTTCCTCGGCTTGGATGTTTTCTGCTTGCGCCGCCGCGGCGCGGCTCTGCGATTCGGCGGCGAATTCGTCCTGGCGCTCGCGGCTAATACCGTAGTCACGGGCGATATTTTCTGCCGTTACGCCCATGTGGCCTGTCCCGAAAGGACAGGACAGCGCGCCGGTGAGCCAGTCGTAGAGTTTGCCGTCGCCCATCTTCTTGCCGCTGCGGGCGCCTTCGACGGAATAGGGCGCCTGGCTCATGGACTCGACGCCGGCGACTAGCGCGGTGGTGCCGTCACCAGATTGCAGAAGCTGGACCGCGGAGATAATTGCCTGGACACCTGAGCCACACAAACGGTTGACTCCGAGCGCGGTTGAGGAGTCCGGAATTCCGACGCCGAGGGCTACCTTGCGGCCGATGTAAAGGTCGCTCGGAACTACCGGCAGGACGTTGGAGGCCACTGCCGTATCGATGTCTGTGGCCGGAATTCGCGAACGGTCAATCGCTTCGCGGGAAGCGAGCGTGCCGAGTTCCGTCAGTGATAGACGAGAGAGGCTGCCACCGAATTTACCGATGGGCAAGCGTGCCGCGCTGGCGATATAGACGTTTTTGGTCATGTGTAGCCCCTAAGGATACGAATCATTATTAGTTAAAAATGAATCCTAGGTCACAATTTTGGATTGTGCAATGGTGTATCGGAAATATAGTTGGCGGGCTGGGGTAGAGGGGGTACCTGTCCATAAGGCTGTGAACTGCAGATTTAGAGTGAATGACCGTTTTTCTTTCCAAATTGTTCAACAACGCCTTAAGATGATGCGCATCACATAACGATGCGACCCGCGTCACGAAAGGACAGCCTAGTGAGTGCTGAAACAGCTGCAGCCGTCAAAAACCCGCCCAAGGGTATTGGTGCCATGGCCGGCGCCATGTTCCTCATGGCCACTTCCTCCATTGGTCCAGGCTTCTTGACCCAGACCTCCGTCTTTACCGTCCAGATGGGCGCGGCCTTCGCCTTCGCCATTTTGTTGAGCATCGTCGTGGATATCGCGATTCAGCTCAACGTGTGGCGTGTCTTGTGCGTCTCCGGCATGCGTGCAAACGAACTGGGCAACACCGTTCTGCCAGGCCTCGGCTGGTTCCTTGCGGTGCTCGTATTCTTGGGCGGCATCGTCTTCAACATCGGCAACATCGCCGGTACGGGGCTTGGTCTTAACGCGATGCTTGGCATCGATGCCCGAATCGGCGGTGTCATCGCAGCGGCGATTGCCGTCTTCGTCTTCCTGTCCAAGCGCGCCGGCATCGCGCTTGACCGCTTGGTGGCTGCCCTCGGCGCCATCATGATTCTGCTCATGCTCTACGTTGCCATTGTGTCGCAGCCACCAGTAGGCGAGGCGCTCAAAAACACTGTGATGCCAGAAGAGATTGACTTCTTCGTCATCACCACGCTGATCGGCGGCACAGTCGGCGGCTACATCACCTTCGCCGGTGCACACCGCCTCATCGACAGTGGAATGTCTGGTAGTGAGCACATCAAGAACATCACCACTACCTCCGTCATGGGCGTCATCATCACCGGTATCATGCGTGTGCTGCTCTTCTTGGCGGTTCTCGGCGTCGTCAGTACTGGCGTAGCACTGTCTGAGGACAACACCGCGGCAGATGCGTTCCGTCAGGCGGCCGGCGAGTTCGGCCTGCGTGCCTTCGGCGTGGTGCTCTTTGCAGCAGGCCTGTCCTCGGTCATCGGTGCGTCTTATACCTCGATCTCCTTCGTGACCACACAGAAGGTTGCCCCACGTACCCGTAACTTCCTGACCGTTGGTTTCATTGCGGTTTGCACCTTGCTTTTCCTGCTTCTAAACTCCGCTCCGCAGAAGCTGCTTATTTTCGCCGGCGCATTCAACGGCATCATTTTGCCTATCGCGTTTGCGATGGTGATGTGGGTTGCTTATCGACGCCGCGACCTCCTCGGCGATTCCAAGTATCCCACCTGGTTGCTGGTGCTGGGCACCTTGGCCCTGCTCCTAGAGCTCTACATCGGTTTTTACTCTTTCTCCGGAATCATGAAACTTTGGGCTTAGGGGAGGCATAGTCGATGTCTTACACAGCGCACCCTTCCTCGATGCAGCCCGCTAACGTACGGGCGCATGCACGGCAGAATCAGATGGTGACCACGGCAGGTTTCGCTGACGGCTTCATGCAGGCGAACCTGCTCGCCGTGCCGCAGGAATACGCATTCGACTTCCTGCTGTTTGCCCAGCGTAATCCAAAGGCGTGCCCGATTGTGGGCGTATTGGAGGCGGGCCAATACAGCTCGGAGCTGCTCGCCGGTGGCGACATCCGCACTGACATTCCGGGCTACCGCATCTTCCGCGACGGTGAGCTGACCGACTCCGTGGAAGACGCCACCGAGTTTTGGACTGAGGACATGGTTGCGTTCCTCATCGGCTGCTCGTTCACTTTTGAGTCAGCACTGCAGGAAAATGGCATCACACTGGCCCATATCGAGCAAGGGCGCAACGTCGCGATGTACCGCACGAACATCGCGACTGTGCCGGCAGGCATTTTCAGCGGACCGCTGGTGGTCTCCATGCGGCCGATTCCCGCATCTCAGGTTGCCGACGCCGTGCGCATTACCTCGCGCTACCCGTCGGTGCACGGAGCGCCGGTGCATGTGGGTAACCCTGAGGCTATTGGCATTGAGGATCTTTCGCGGCCTGACTTCGGCGACGCCGTGGACATCCCAGAGGGGCACATCCCGGTGTTCTGGGCATGCGGCGTGACACCACAAGCAGTGGTGATGAACTCGAAGCCGCGCTTGGCGATTACCCACCAACCCGGCAAAATGCTCGTCACCGACGCGCGTGACGTGGACTACCAGGTGCCTTAAGCCCGGTCTGCGGCTGCCGTTCCTTTGCCTGGCTCTCCTTTGCCCGGCTCTGTGGATGGTCCCATTGCTTGGGTTTCATTGGTTGGGTTTCTTTACGAGTGGCCGGTGCCGGAAAACTCGGCTTACTGGTCCCTTTACCCCACAAAGGGACCCAACCTATGGGACCAAACCGCAATGGGGGGGCAGGGAGGCCGCCCCGCCAAGCCACCCCAGGCTAGATGACCGCGAGCATCTTCTCGCAGGTGCGCAGCAGGCTGTCGTGCAAGAGCGCGGCAGCTTTTTCGCGTTTTCCGTCGGCAACGAGTCGGGACAAGCGAATGTTTCCCTCAATGTGCTCAGCATGCAAGGTGGGGTAACGCGGGATGACGAGCAAGAAGCTCAGCCGCATCCGTGCGAGTAGGTTGTTCATCTGCTCGTTAAGCGTCGGGGAATTAAGCGACGCCACCAGTGTGCGGTGAAAACGCTGGTTGATGTTGGATACTCCTTGGTCCTCACCGCGTTCCTGCGCGGCGCGAGCAGCAGTGACAAGCTCAATCAACGCTGCTGGGTCGGCGAATTCGCCCCACAGCACACCGGAGGGCTCGATAGCGGCGCGCGCGATGAACAGGTCGCGCACGTAATCGGCATCCGGCGTCGCAATGAAGACGCCTCGGTTAGGGATGCGCTCCACGAGGCGTTGCGCAGCGAGCTCGGTGAAGGCCTCGCGGAGAGTATTGCGGGAACAAGAGAAGCGCTCAGCGGCTTTCACCTCGCTGAGCTGTTGGCCAGGCATGAACTCGCCGGCCGAGATGCCATCGCGAATTTTCGACGCCACGGACTGAGAAAGCATGCCAGACAGCTTAATTCATTAGTCGATAGTCGCGATAACCTTCGACGGATCCAAGCGGTCGCCTTCCTTGGCCAACAGCTTGATCGTGCCGCCGCATGGAGCCTTTACAGCAGATTCCATCTTCATAGCCTCGATGGTGGCGATGTCATCGCCTTCTTCGACGGTGTCGCCGTCGGCGACGTTCCAGGCCACGAGGTTGGCGTCGTAAGGCGCGGTGACAGCACCCTCCGTGCTGCCGCCCTCACCGGCAGATGCTGCGTTGCCTGCCGTGCCAGATGGTGCAGCGCCGGCAGCCACACCGGAAAGCAGACGCTCTGGCAGACCAACGCTAACCAGCTTGCCGTCGATTTCGATGGCCACCTGGGTGCGCTTGGCATAGATGGCTTCCACCGGCGCGATGTGGCTCGTAGCCTCTGCAGAAGGGCGGTAGTTGTGGTCCAACCAGTCGGTGTAGATACCGGCTCGTGTCTCAGCATCGCCGTGATCGGCCAGGACCTGGGAGGAGACCATGTCGCGGTGGAAAGGCAGGACGGTGCGCACGCCTTCGATATCGAACTCCTCGAGCGCGTGCTTTGCACGAGCCAGGGCGATCTCACGAGTTGGGCCCCACACCAGTAGCTTGGCAATCAGTGAGTCGTAATAAGGCGGCACGATGGAGCCGGAGCGCACGCCGGCGTCAACGCGGATGCCAGGGCCCGTCGGCGGCTCAAAGCGCACGATGGTGCCAGGGCATGGCGCAAAGCCGTTCAGGATGTCCTCGGCGTTGATGCGGAATTCGAAAGCGTGGCCGGTGGATTCCGGATCTGTCGAGATGGAAAGTGGCTCACCCGCTGCGATGCGGAACTGCTCGGCAATGATGTCGACGCCGGTGACCACCTCAGTGACCGGGTGCTCAACCTGCACACGGGTGTTGACCTCGAGGAAGGAGATGGTGCCGTCCTCAGAAACGATGTACTCCACGGTGCCGGCACCGGTATACCCCACCTTGGCACAGATGGCGCGTGCGCCTTCGTGGATGCCCTTGCGCTGTTCGTCGCTAAGCGCTGGGGCAGGGGCTTCCTCGATGAGCTTCTGGAAGCGGCGCTGCGTGGAGCAATCGCGGGTGCCGAGCACGGCGACGTTGCCGTGGGTATCGGCGAGGATTTGCGCCTCGACGTGGCGTGGGTGAGTCAGGAACTTCTCCACGTAGCACTCTGCGCGGCCGAAGGCTTCCTTAGCCTCGCGGCCTGCAGAGTTGAAAGCTGCCTCAATGTCTTCCAAGTTTTCCACGACCTTTAGGCCGCGTCCACCGCCACCATATGCAGCTTTGATGGCAATCGGTAGACCGTGCTTTTCGGCGAAGGCCCGGGCCTCCTGCCAGTCATCAATCGGATCCGAGGTGCCCGGTGCCAGAGGAGCGCCGACCTCCTCGGCCACGCGGCGGGCCGCAATTTTGTCACCGAGCAGCTCGATGGATTCTGGGGTTGGGCCGATCCAGGTCAGGCCCGCACTGGCGACGGCGCGGGCAAAGTCAGCGTTTTCAGAAAGGAAGCCATAGCCCGGGTGGATGGCATCAGCGCCGGCGCGAACCGCAATGTCCAGCAATGCCGGGACATTCATATAGGTATCGGCCGCGGTGTTGCCGGGCAGGGCGTAGGCCTCGTCGGCCACGCGGGTATGTAGGGCGCCTGCGTCTGCCTCGGAGTAGATGGCGATGGAGCGAATACCCAGATCGCGGGCGGCGCGAGCGATGCGGACGGCGATTTCGCCGCGGTTTGCAATAAGGACTGCAGAAATCATGATTAACCTTTAAATAGTTGTAGCGAGTTCGAAGCGGACCGTGGCTCCCGGTGGAAGCTGTGCGGCGATATCAATGTCCTCTTCGAGGACGGTGGCAATAACGGGGTAGCCGCCGGTGACGGCGTGGTCACGCAGGAAGACTACCGGCTCACCCGATGGCGGAACCTGGACGGAGCCGGCGACCATTCCTTCACTCGGAAGCTCGCCGGAGCGCGCCCGTGACAAGGTCGCATCGTCGCTGGCCCGAAGACGCAGGCCGACGCGGTTGGACTGTGGAGTAACTTCCCATTCGGTATTTAAGAATTTCTCGAGGGATTCCTTGGTGAACCAGTCATCACGCGGACCCAGCACACAGCGCAGCACGCCCTCGGTCTGGCCACGGGACCCTTCGGTCACGCGCAGCGGGTTCGTTAGCTGCGCGTCGGTCATGGCGGTAGAACGCGGCAACACACCGATGATGTCGCCTAGGCGCACCGGCGCCGGGCCCAGCCCGGAGAGCACGTCGGTGGACGCGGAGCTCAACTCGCTATCGGCAACGATGCCGCCGCGGATGGCGATGTACGAGCGCATGCCGTAGGTGGCGGGCTCAACGCGCACGGTGGAACCCGCGGTAACTAGCACGGGGCGCGCGAGGTGCACCGGCATCTCCTCGAGGACCACGCGGGCCTGGGCGCCGGTGACGCAAATGACGGTATCAGTTAGGGCACGCAGGCGAATGCCGCCGATGTTTTCCAGCACCGTCGCACCGCGCGGGTTGCCCACCGCGACGTTGGCGGTGGCCGCTGCTGCCTGGTCAGCCGCGCCCGAAGGGGTAACGCCTAAGTTGCCACGACCCGGGCGGCCTTGGTCCTGGAAGAGGGTGACAAGGCCTGGGTCGATGACTTCCATACGTGGCAGGCGCGCCGGGGTACGGCGGCCAAACGGGGTGGTGGACACGATGTCCGGCAGGGAGCTGACGGCACGGTAGCGCACGCGGTCGCCGGGCTGCACCAGCGCCGGCGGCTGCGCATCCGATTCCCACATCGGGGTCGAGGTGGTGCCTAGCAGCTGCCAGCCGCCGGGGGAGACGCGCGGGTAGACCGCGGAGAAGTTACCGGCGATGCCTACCGCACCATTTGGCACCGCGGTACGCGGGGTAGAGCGACGCGGGATGTCGACGCCGCGGGAGGCATCTGCCGGGGTGCAATACGTAAAGCCTGGGGCAAAGCCGCCGAAGGCAGCAAGCCACTCGGTCGAGGTATGCCAGTCGATAAGCCCCTCGCGGGACATGCCGAGCAGGTCGGCAGCTTCGTCTAGATCCGCGCCGTCGTAAAGCACGTCGATCTCTACCAAGCGTGGCTCCTCCACGGAGCGTGCGGAAGGGTGGAAATCCTCCAAGAGCTCGGCGGCGGCATGCGCCGAGTTTGGAGTATTAAAGGTGAGCAATAGGGTAGTCGCTGCGGCAATCGCATCGACTTGGTCTTTCAGCGGCTGCGCAGTAAGTGCCTCGTGCCAGGTCATGACCTGGGAAAGATCATCCAACTCCACGAGCAACGCGCGGGTTCCTACGGGGTGAATGTGCATTAGATAAAGCTCCGGATCTCAATGCCACGGGCATCCAGCTCGGCTACCACGCCGCGCAGCATCTCCACGGCGCCAGGGGAGTCACCGTGGGTGCAAACGGACTGCGCATCCACGCTAAGGACGCTGCCGTCGATGGCGGTGATGGCGCCGGTTTCTGCCACCTCGAGAACGCGCCTTACGACGTCGTCTGCCGAGTGCAGCACAGCATTGTCCTGTGTGCGCGAGACCAGGGTGCCGTCGGGGTTGTAGTTGCGGTCGGCGAAGGCCTCGCGGATTACAGTCAGGCCGCGTGCCTCGGCGACCTCGACTGCCACGCCACCCGGCAGTAGCATGACCGGGATATCTCCAAAGGCTTTGATGCCGTCGATGACTGCCGTGGCCTGGGCTTCGTGGTGAACGATGGCGTTGTACATCGCGCCGTGCGGCTTGACGTAGGCAACGCGTGTGCCGTGTGCGCGGGCCAGCGCCTCAAGCGCGCCGATTTGATAGGTGACTTCGTCTGCCAACTCAGCCGGGTTGTAGTCGATGAAGCGACGGCCGAACGCGGCTGGGTCGTTGTAGCCCACGTGTGCACCAACGACGACGCCCGCTTCTTTAGCTGCGCGGACGGTGCCGGCGATGGAGTGTGGGTCACCCGCGTGGAAGCCGGTGGCGACGTTGGCAGAGGAGACCAGCTTGAGCATCGCTGCGTCGTCTGCGACTGGATTGCCTGCGGTGGTCTCGCCGAGGTCGGCATTGAGATCAATAAAGAGCTGGCTCATACACTCAAATCCCCTTCTGAAATTGTTCAACAATCTATAGGCGGACAGTGTATCGTGCGTCACGCCACTTTGTGAAGTAGGACGCCATTTTTGAGCAAGAGCGGGGGTAGTCACGCTGTATCGATGTGCGTGACTACCCATTACGTTGTTAGCAGTTCCACCCCAGGGCG